>DATMBH010000155.1:0-12116 GCA_035559335.1 Gemmatimonadales bacterium | reverse complement strand
GGCGGCAGCAGCCCGGAGCCAGGCCCGGACGGTCTGCCCCGCCGGTGCGCTGGCATCAGACGGCCGTTCCAGCGATTGTTCGGTATGGTCACGACCAGGCGCGTGATCACGGGCCTGCTTCCTACCCGTGCGCCGGAAGCGGGCCCCACTCTGCAGTCGGCGCTCGACCGGCTGACGGTGAGGGGCTCCCTGTTCCTGCCGGAGCGGGATGGTGCCCTGCGCTGCGTGGCCTGCGGCCATCGCTGCCTCCTCAAGCCGGGCCGTCGCGGAATCTGCAAGGTGCGCTTCAACGACGGCGGCGAGCTGCGCGTGCCTTACGGCTACGTCGCGGCGCTTCAATCGGACCCCATTGAAAAGAAGCCGTTCTTCCACGTCAGACCCGCCAGTGACTGCCTTACGTTCGGAATGCTCGGGTGCGACTTCCACTGCGATTATTGCCAGAACTGGCTCACGTCGCAGGCGCTGCGGGATCCCGCGGCCGGGGTGGCGCCCACGGTGCTGGACGCGGAACAACTAGTTGCGCTGGCGCTTCAGCGCGGAGCCCGCGCTATTGGATCATCGTACAATGAGCCGCTCATCACCGCCGAATGGGCGCTCGACGTGTTCCGCCACGCGAAGCCGCAGGGATTGATCACCTGCTTTATCTCCAATGGCAATGCCACTCCCGAGGTCCTGGACGCGCTGCGCCCCTGGACCGACGCCTACAAGATAGACCTCAAGGCAATGCAGGACCGCGCCTATCGGCAGCTGGGCGGCGTGCTTGCTCACGTGCTCGACGCGCTGCGAATGGTCCACGAACGTGGCTTCTGGCTGGAGGTGGTCACTCTGGTGGTACCTGGCTTCAACGACCACCCGGACGACCTGCGCCGGGCTGCCGAGACACTGGCGGCGCTGTCGCCCGACATACCGTGGCATGTGACGGCGTTTCACCAGGACTACCGAATGACGGACCCCCGCAACACGGTCGCGGACGACCTGCTGAAGGCGTGCGAAATCGGCCGGGCGGCCGGGCTGCGCTACGTCTACGCGGGCAACCTGCCCGGCCGCGTCGGTCCCTGGGAAAACACCTGGTGCCCAGGCTGCGGAGCGCTGCTCATCGAGCGCATGGGTTACGAGATCCTCCAGATGCGCATAACGCCTGAGGGGACGTGCCCCGAATGCCGTACCGTCATCCCCGGCATCTGGGCATGAGCCTCTGGCGCCTGGTCTACGACGGCGACTGCGGCCTCTGCTCGCGTGCCGTGGACGTGCTGCGCCGCTGGGATCGCGCCGGCCGCCTGGAGTTCGTACCATTCCAGACCCTTGCCTCGCGTCCCGATCTAGCCTCGGTTGCCCCTGAAGCGGCACGAACCGCGGTGCAGCTGGTCAGCCCGACCGGCGAGGTACGGGCCGGAGCCGACGCGGCCGCACCACTACTTCGCCTGCTGCCTGGGGCCGCACCGCTGAGGGCTCTGCTGTCCTTGCCGGGCGCGAACCGTGCGGCGTGGCGGGTGTACAACTGGGTCGCGCGCAACCGTCACCGGCTGCCGGGAGCCAGGCCGCATTGCGCAGTGAACGCCGGAACTGAAGTAGGGGAGCGCTGAATGGACCAGAACGACAGCCCCGCGCCGCAGCCACAGCCGACCGCAATCACCGAAGACGAGGTGCGGCTTGCGCTGCGCCGCGTTAAGGATCCGGAGCTCAATCTCAATATCGTGGACCTCGGTCTGGTATACGATATCGAGGTGAGTGAGGGCAAGGACGTGCGGATCTCGATGACGCTGACCTCACCGGGTTGCCCGTCCGGGCCAGAGATGATCTCCGACGCGCAGCGGGCCGTCGAAGCTCTCGATGGCGTGGGAACCGTGGACGTGGAGTTGGTGTGGACGCCCTACTGGACTCCGGACCGCATGGATCCACGACTGCGGGCCTTTCTCGGCGGCTGATCCCCCTAACTGTCCAGCGCCTTCAGGAAATCCTCGCCCAACACCGCGATCTGCCAACGGCGTAGCTCGGGAATCTGCGACAACTGAGCCATCTCCTTCGGGGCGACCCGGGCCACCGCCTCGAGCGTTCCCTTAGGGCACAGCACGCCGGGATCCAGGTCCACCCGTGAGGCCACCGCGTTGCGCGCCGCCTTCAGCTTCTCCACCCGCTGCTCGAAGGCGCGGTCCGTGGCACGGCGCTCGCCGCGAGGGAACCGCGGCAACTCCTTGTCGCTTACGGCCAGGCCCCGCTCAATCGCGGCGATCAGCTGCTCGCCGCGCTGATCAACCAGGCGGGCCGAGATTCCCCGCATCGCGCGCAACTCGGGAATGCTGCGTACTGGGCGGGCGGCGAGTTCTAGCATCACTTCGTTCGACATCACGCGGAAACTGGCACGGTCGAGGTCCGCCGCCACACCGTCTCGCCAGTGCGCTAGCTCCCGCAACACGGCCAGCGCACGACGTGACAAGAGCCGCGCGCCCTTGATGCGCAAATAGCTGTCACCGTTCGCAGGCAGCGGCGACCAGCGCAGGTTCTCCAGGCGCGCGAACTCCTCCTCGGCCCACTCCAGTCGGCCCGCGGCGGCCAGCCGCTCCCTCAAGTGGTCGCGCAGCTCTGGAAGGTGTTTGGTGTCCATCGCCGCGTAGTCGAGCATCTCCGCGGTGAGCGGCCGGCGCGACCAGTCGGCGCGCTGGAACTTCTTGTCGAGCTTTACTCCCAGGTAACGCTCGAGCAGCGCGGCCAGGCCGATCGCCTTCTCCCCCAGCAACTGCGCTGCGACCCGGGTGTCGAATAGCCGCCGGGCGCGCACCCCGTAGTCGCGGTCCAAGATCCGCAGATCGTAATCCGCATCGTGGAACACGACCTCGATGTCCGCATCGGCCAGCAGCGCGCCCAGCTCGGAGATGTCCCCGACAGTCAGCGGGTCGATGATCGCGGTCTCGTGTCGCGAGGAAAGCTGGATGAGGTAAATGCGGTCGACGAAACGGTGGAAGCTCGCCGCCTCGGTGTCCACCGCCAGCAGCGGTTCACCCGAAACTCGCTTGACCAGGGCGCCGAGGTCCTTGGGGGCCCCGATGTAGCGATAAGACACGCGCCGCTTGGCAGTTCCGGTCACCATTATCCGTGGAAGCTGACCGGAGCCGAACCAGCACGCAACTGGCCCGGGGGCGGTTTATCCACTTATCCCCCACAATGTGAATCGGAACTGAAACAGCGGTGGCGCAAGTGTATGGAAAAACCGCACGTAAGCCCATAACTATCACGAAAGTGAGTAGACAGTATCGTAACTGTAAACGAATGGCTAGAATGTCTCTCCGCCGCACCAGCCTCCCCTCCCTGCTCCCCGCTCCCTGCTCCCTGTATTTTGTCCCCCGTGAGCCGCCTGCCCCCAGTCTCCGTGACGATCTACCCGTACGAGTGCGACGCCTTTGGACACCTCAACGAGGCCGGCTTTCTCCAGGTGTTTGAGCGCGCCAGGTGGGATGCCATCGCGCGCGGCCCGGGAATGGACCTGTTCTCTCGCAACGGCGTCTGGCCGGCGGTGCGCAAGGCGACAGTCGAGTACACCCAGCAGGTCTTCCCCGGCGAGCAGCTCGAGGTGACGCTGAAACTCGAGCGTCTGGGCAACACCTCGATGGAATTGCGCCAGGAGGCGCGGCGCGGCGGCGACGGCCAGGTGGTTGCAACCGCGGACCTGGTGTTCGTGATGATTGACCGCGACGGTAGGGCCACCAGGGTGCCTGACGAGGTCGCCGAGATGTTCGGCCGGCGCGTCTCCACGCTTCCTGGCGAAGTTGTGCGGTATCAGGTGGGCGACATCACCCTCGCGGCTGACGTACGGGGCGACGGGCCGGTCCTGATACTGGTCCATGGCTTCCCGCTCGACCGCACCATATGGCGCCATCAGGTGGCCACGCTCTCCGGGTGGCGACGCGTGGCGCCGGACCTGCGAGGGTTTGGCTTCTCGGAGGCCCCGGCTTCCGGGTACTCGCTCAGCGCCTACGCCGACGACCTGGTCGGCTTGCTCGATCGCCTCAAGGTGCCTCGCGCGGTGTTCGCGGGACTCTCGATGGGCGGCTACGTCCTGTTCGAACTGCTGCGCCGACATCGCGACCGCGTCGCCGGTCTGGTTCTGTGCGACACCAAGGCGGAGGCCGATACTCCGGATGGGAAGAAGGGCCGCGACGAGATGATCGCTCTGGCCCGTGAGCGCGGGACCGATGCTATCGCCGATCGGATGGTAGCCCGGGTGCTGGGGCGCACCACGCAGCGCACCCAGCCCCAGCTGGTCGCGCAGGTCCGCGAGATGATCATCCGCACGCCGGTGGCGGGCGTCGTTGGAGCGCTGGAGGCAATGCGCGACCGCCCCGACTCGCGTGAGCTGCTGTCCACCATCACCGTGCCCACGCTGGTGATTGTGGGAGAGGAGGACGAACTCACCCCTCCGGCCGCTGCGCGTGCCATGACGGAAGCGATTCCATCGGCGGCGATGACGACCATCCCGGGCGCCGGACACATCGCGCCGCTGGAGGCGCCGACCGCCGTAAGCCGCGTGCTCGCGGAGTTTCTTGAAGGGATGGAGCGGAGCTGACTACTTCTTTTGCGGCTTGCCCGGCGGGTTGTCGCTGCTGAACACGTCGCGGTTGAGTGCAATGAAGCTCTTCCACTGCTCCGGCACGTCCTCCTCGGGGAAGATCGCCGTCACCGGGCACTCGGGTTCGCACGCTCCGCAGTCAATGCACTCATCGGGGTGGATGAACAGCTGCGTCTCGCCTTCGTAGATGCAGTCCACGGGACAGACATCCACGCAGGCGCGATCCTTGACGTTGATGCAGGGCTCAGCAATCACATACGGCACTGGATCTTCTCCCGTTCACCCGGCCCCAGCCGGACAGGCGGGAAGCATCGCCGGCCCACTCCGGCCCGTCAAGTGTCTGACGCCAGGTCTTGCAGCCGCTGCGACGGCGCCGCAGCTTGAGGTCGCCGAGTCCATGAGAACTTTCGCGCTACCTGCAGTCTCGTACGCAGTGGCGGCAGCCGCCGCCGTGGTGCTGGCAGCCTGCAAAGGCTCGACCGAACCCGTGCGTGTCCCCACCACCGTTACGATCGAGCCCGTCGGGTCCACGCTCGCCTCGATCGGCCAGCAGGTGTCGCTGCGGGCGCGCCTGTTCGACCAGTTCGGCGACAGCCTGACTGGGACGTTCACCTGGACCAGCTCAGCCCCCGGGGTCGTGGGCGTTGCCTCCACCGGAACCACCACGGCAACCGTCACCAGCATCAGCAACGGGACGGCCATCATCACCGCGACCAGCGGGACCGCCTCGGGCTCGACCGCGTTCACGGTGCAGCAGACACCGACCCAGATCGTGATCGTCGGTGGCAACGGACAGGGGGGAACACCGGGACAGGTGCTGCCGGCCCCGCTGGTGGCTCGGGTCAGCGACGGCCTGGGTGCCCCCGTGCCAGGCGCCGTGGTCGCGTTTTCGGTCCTGGCCGGTGGCGGAAGCGTCAGCCAGGCGATGGACACGACGGACACCAACGGTCAGGCCTCGGTTACCTGGACCATGGGCACTGACGAAGGCCGCGTGCGGGCGGCCGTTCAGGGAACCGGCATAGGCGTCGAGTTCGTCGCGACCATCAACGACGAAACCCGGTTCAACATCAGCCTGCGCAATACCGGCGCGCCGCTGAGCAGCCTGGTGCAACTGGCCTTTGACGAGGCGAAGACCAGGTGGCAGGAACTGATCGTCGGCGACCTGACGGCCGTGCAACTCAACATCGGGTCAGGTCAGTGCGGTTCGGCCAGCCCAGCGATCAACGAGACCGTGGATGACGTCGTCATCCTAGTTACCATTGAGTCCATTGACGGACCGGGTGGAGTGCTCGGATCGGCAGGTCCGTGCTTCATTCGCTCGACCTCGCGCCTGACGATTCTGGGCAGAATGCGGTTCGACCAGGACGACATGGACAACCTGGCCACCTCCGGCCGGCTGAACGACGTGATTCTCCACGAGATGGGGCACGTGCTCGGATTCGGCACTTTGTGGACCCAACCTCAGTTCAACTGCCTGCAGAACCCTTCGTCCGCCGGGCCACCGGTTTCCTCATTCGACACGCACTTCTCGTGCGCCAATGCGGTGGCGCGGTTTCCGGAGGTGGGCGGATCCACCTACACCGGCGGCCAGCCGGTTCCGGTCGAGAACTGCGCCGGCCTATCGGGTTGCGGCGCCGGCTCGATCAACTCGCACTGGCGCGAGCTGGCCTTTGACAACGAGCTGATGACGGGCTTTCTGGATGCCGGCGTTGCCAATCCGCTCAGCGTAGTGACGGTGGCCGCGATGGCGGACATCGGATACCTGGTGAACTACGGGGCCGCATCGGAGTACTTCCACGTGTTCACGGCGCCCGGTCGCCTCAGGGAGAGGATCTCCCTCGGCGATGACGTGGATCGGCTGCCCATCTACATCTACGACGAGCGGCGCGGCAGGATCGTTGGGGTCCACCGGCCTTGATCGGCCGCAGCCGGTTGCTTGCCGTTCTGTTTCTCACCGCCAGCTGCGCCAGTCCACGCGGCCGCACGCCCGTACCTTGCGAGCCCGCACCGCAGCATGAGCTGGAGGGTCGCGCAGCGACGCAGCTAGCAGGCCGCTGGCGCCTGCAGCTCGTGGCCACTGAGGGCACGGCGAGTGGACGATCGGTCAGCGGCCCCCTGGTGCTGCTCCCGCCTCCCGGAGGCCGCCTCTCGGTCTCGGGTGCGCCACAGGCTGCCATCATCCTGGTCGGTTCGACCGAGATTGCCGTGGAAGAGGTCGGCGCCGTCAGGATGGGAAGCACCCGCAGCGCCGACACACTTGCGCCCGGCGTGGCGGTCATCGCCGGGGAACGGACGATCACCATTCGGATCGGCGCGGACGGTAACCGGCGGGACGTGATCCGCTTCGACGGCGGCTACTTCGCGCTGCAGGTCCGGAGCCTGACTGCCGACAGGTTCGCCGGCTCGTGGGTCAGCGGCGGCGCCGGACCCGAGGAAAGCGGCGGGTACTTCTGCGCCACGCGCATGTGAAAGCGACGAGGCCTCCCTCGCGGAAGGCCCCATCTTTCGCTTCGCTGCGCCCGACCGGGGGTCGAGCGTAGCCGAACGCTGCGAAACGACAATCACACGCCGATCACAAAGCCATCAGTCCGCCGGCACGCCTGCCTCGGAAGGCTCCGTTGCGAGGGCCTTGATACCCTCGGTTATCTCGCGCGTGATGTGCATGGAGCAGAACTTGGGACCGCACATCGAGCAGAACTCCGCCGACTTGAAGTACTCGGCGGGTAGCGTCTCGTCGTGGTATGAGCGGGCCCGCTCCGGATCCAGCGACAGCCGGAACAGCTCCTCCCAATCGAACCTGAATCGGGCCCGCGATAGCGCATCGTCGCGCTCGCGCGCGCCTTTGCGTCCGCGGGCGATGTCGGCTGCGTGGGCCGCGATCTTGTAGGCAATCACGCCCTCGCGCACGTCGGCTGCGTTGGGGAGCCCGAGGTGCTCCTTGGGCGTCACGTAGCACAGCATCGAGGCCCCGTACCAGCCAATCATGGCCGCGCCGATGGCGCTCGTGATGTGGTCGTAGCCAGGGGCAATGTCGGTGACCAACGGCCCCAGCGTATAGAACGGCGCCTGGTGGCACCACTCCTGCTCCAGCCGCACGTTCTCCTCGATCTGGTGCATCGGGATGTGGCCCGGTCCCTCGATCATGACTTGGACATCGTGTTCCCAGGCCCTGAGCGTTAACTCACCAAGCACCTTCAGTTCTGCCAACTGCGCCCGGTCGGTGGCGTCGGCGATCGAACCCGGTCGCAGCGAGTCTCCGAGCGACAGCGTGACGTCGTAGGCCGCGGCGATTTCGCAGATCTCGTCGAAATGGGTGTACAGGAAGTTCTGCTCGCGATGGGCGACCATCCAGGCCGCCAGTAGCGAACCGCCCCGGCTGACGATACCAGTAACACGTCCCACGGTCAGTGGCAGGTGCTCGAGCAGGATTCCGCAGTGTACGGTCCAGTAATCCACGCCCTGGCGCGCCTGGTGCTCGAGGTTGTCCAGGAACATGCGCGGCGTGATGTCGGCGACGTTCTTCACCTGCTGAACTACCTGGTAGATGGGCACCGTGCCTATCGGTACCGGACTGGCCTCGATTATCGCCTCGCGGATCTCGTCAATACCGCCGCCGGTCGAGAGGTCCATTACCGTATCGGCGCCGTAGTGCACCGCGAAGTGCAGCTTCTCGAGTTCGCCGGCCACGTTACTGGTCACCGCAGAGTTGCCGATATTCGCGTTGATCTTCACGCAGGCCACGGTGCCGATGCCCATTGGATCCAGCCGGCCCTTCAGGTGATTGACGTTGGCCGGAATAATCAGCCGGCCGCGCGCCACTTCCGAGCGCACCAGCTCCGCGTCGAGCTGCTCGCGCTCGGCGACCCTTCGCATTGCCGGCGTGATCTCGCCGCGCCGCGCGAAATACATCTGCGTCTTCCGTTCCCTCATTTGGCTCGCTCCTCTCCCAAGCGAAAACGCCTCCCGCACGGGCAGGGGGCCGTGCAAGAAGCGTCTTTGAGCCCTGGGTGACTCCCTACGCCGGTCCTAGCCGGGTCAGGTTCAAAGGGTATAATCTCAGCCCGGAACTTCTCGGGCACCCCTGTCTGCGATGGAAGATATGGCGCTGAGGCGGTAGGGCGGTAGGGCGCCAAGGCAGATGGTGGAAAAGAGCTAGACGCTGAGGCGCCAAGGCGGCAAGGAGCTACTGCGCGCGGGAGCCGATTCGCAGCCCGATGACCCCCACCACAATCAGTGCTAGCGACCCGAGTCGCAGCAGGTCGCGAGGTTCCTTGAAGAACAGAACCCCAATGATCGCCGCTCCCGCTGCGCCGACGCCGGTCCATACCGCGTACGCCGTGCCGAGCGGCAACGCCTTCATGGCAAGCGCCAGCAGGTAGAACGAGGCGACATAGGCGACGATCGTGACGGCAGTTGGGAGTGGTTTCGTTAGGCCCCCAGATTGCTTCAATCCCACTGCCCACACGATCTCGACCAGGCCCGCCGCCAGGAGGATCTGCCACGCTCGAGTCACGGGACGAAGAATAAAGGCCTCGATCGGCATCGGGCACTTCCTAATTCGCCAACATTCTTGTTGATTTATTTCATGGACTTCACGCCGCTTTCAGTCAGTGGCGGTGCCGGGCCGACCGCGCTGCCAGGAACCAAGGGCCTCAAGGGTCAGGTTCTCGTAGAGCTCAAGAAGGCGCAACCGCTTGCTGTCAAAGAACTTGCAGAGCGCTTCAAGGTCTCTGCCAACGCGGTTCGTCGCCACCTCAAGGAGCTGGAAGCCGCCGGCCTCATCCACGCCGAGCGCACGCAGCAGGGTGTCGGGGCCCCCGCCTACGTCTACCGGCTCACCGAGCGGGGCGAGTCGCTGTTTCCCAACGGCTATCGGGACACGCTCACCGCGTTTCTCGATCACGTAGCTGAGAAGTCGGGTCGAGCCGCTGTCGTCGAGGTGTTCGAGGCGCGTTACGCGGAACTGGCGCGGAAGCTGAAGGCCGAACTGGCCGTTGCCCGGGACACCGAGCGGCTCAGCGTGGTGGCGCGCGTCCTGTCCGAGGCCGGATACATGGCCGAGTGGCACGATACCAACGGGACGTTCCACCTGGCCGAACACAACTGTGCCATGCACGCGGTGGCGCTGAAGTACCCCGAGCTGTGCGCCGCCGAGGAGCGGTTCCTTCAGGCTGTCCTCGACGCGGAGGTGCGCCGCGAAGCGCACATTGTGAGCGGATGCAACGCGTGCGAGTACGCGATCAGCTTCCCGACCGGCGGACGCAGCCTGCCGGTGATTCAGGAGCAGGTATGACTACGTCCATCGAAGCACAGGTTCTCCAGCCTTACAAGTACGGCTTCGTAACCGACATTGACTCGGAGACCGTGCCGCCCGGACTGAGCGAGGAAGTCGTCCGTCTGATTTCCGCGAAGAAGGGCGAGCCGGAGTGGATGCTGGAGTGGCGCCTGAAGGCGTACCGTCACTGGACGTCGATGCGCGAGCCGAGGTGGGCCAACGTGAAGTACGGGCCCATAGACTACCAGGCCATCACCTACTACGCGGCGCCCAAGCAGGAGAAGCAGCTCGAATCGCTGGATCAGGTTGATCCCAAGCTGCTCGAGACGTTCGAGAAGCTCGGCATCCCCATTTCCGAGCAGAAGCGGCTTGCGGGCGTGGCTGTGGATGCGGTGTTCGACTCGGTTTCGGTGGCCACCACGTTCCGTGAAGAACTGGCGAAGGCCGGTGTGATCTTCTGCTCCTTCTCCGACGCCGTGAGGGAGCACCCCGACCTGGTGCGGCAGTACCTCGGATCGGTGGTTCCGTACACCGACAACTTCTTCGCCACGCTCAACTCGGCGGTATTCAGCGACGGCTCGTTCGTGTACGTGCCGAAGGGTGTGCGCTGCCCGATGGAGCTGTCCACCTACTTCCGCATCAACGCCAAGGCCACAGGTCAGTTCGAGCGTACCCTGATCGTCGCCGATGAGGGCGCCTGGGTCAGCTACCTCGAGGGTTGCTCGGCGCCGATGCGCGATGAAAACCAGCTGCACGCGGCCGTGGTCGAGCTGGTGGCGCTGCCGGGATCGACCATCAAGTACTCGACGGTGCAGAACTGGTATCCCGGAGACGAACAGGGCCGCGGCGGCATCTACAACTTCGTGACCAAGCGCGGCAAGGCGTTCGCCAATGCCAAGATCAGCTGGACCCAGGTGGAAACCGGGTCGGCCATCACCTGGAAGTATCCGTCCTGCATTCTTCAGGGCGACAACAGCGTGGGCGAGTTCTATTCGGTAGCGGTGACGGCCAACTACCAGCAGGCCGATACGGGCACCAAGATGATCCACATCGGGAAAAACACGCGTAGCACCATCGTCTCGAAGGGAATCAGCGCCGGCCACGGCCAGAACACCTACCGTGGAAAGGTGCAGATCATGAAGTCGGCGGTGGGCGCACGGAATTATTCGCAGTGCGACTCAATGCTGATCGGGGACAAGTGCGGCGCGCACACCTTTCCGTACATAGACGTGCGCAACAGCACCGCGATCATGGAGCACGAGGCATCCACATCCAAGATCGGCGAAGACCAGATCATGTACTGCAAGCAGCGCGGTTTGTCGGCCGAGGATGCCGTGTCGATGATCGTAGCCGGGTTCTGCAAGGAAGTGTTCCGGGAGCTGCCAATGGAATTCGCCGTCGAGGCGCAGAACCTCCTCGGCATCAGTCTGGAGGGGAGCGTTGGATAAGACAGAGGCACAGGGGGCACGGTGGCGGTGCTTGAGATAAAGGGGCTGCGGGCTTCGGCCGGCGGGACCGAGATCCTGCGCGGTATCGACCTAGTTGTCAGACGTGGCGAGGTGCACGCTGTCATGGGGCCTAACGGCTCAGGCAAGAGCACCCTGGCGCAGGTACTGGCAGGCCATCCGGCATATGAGGTCACCGCGGGCGAAGTCCGGTTCGAGGGGAACGACCTGCTGGAGCTGGAACCTGAGGAGCGCGCCCGGGCGGGAGTGTTCCTGGCCTTCCAGTACCCGGTCGAGATCCGCGGCGTGACCAACGCGTACTTCCTGCGCTCGGCGCTCAACGCGATCCGCAAGGCGCGGGGCCTGGAAGAGCTTGACCCGGTGGACTTTCTCGCTGTGCTGGACGAGAAGCTGAAGGCAATTGGCTGGGACGACAGCCTGATGAACCGGCCGGTGAACGAGGGGTTTTCTGGCGGCGAGAAGAAGCGCAACGAGATCCTGCAGTTGGCCGTACTCGAGCCGAAGCTGGCCGTCCTCGACGAGACCGATTCAGGGCTGGACATTGATGCCCTGAAGACGGTGGCCAACGCCGTAAATCGGCTGCGCGGGCCGGACCGCTCGTTCCTGGTGGTGACCCACTACCAGCGATTGCTGAACTATATCGTTCCCGACGTGGTTCACGTCCTGGCTGACGGACGCATCGTGAAGTCCGGCGGGAAGGAGCTGGCGCTGGAGCTCGAGGCCCGCGGCTACGACTGGGTCAGGGAGCCTGCCGGCGTATGACCGCTGTGGATCGCTACCTCGAGGCCTTCGGAGCGTTCAGCGCGAACGGCGG
>DATMBH010000154.1:0-5706 GCA_035559335.1 Gemmatimonadales bacterium | reverse complement strand
TCCTCTCCGCACAAGGAGATCGTGGCGCAGCGGGAATCGAGATGGAGAGGAACTGAAGGGGCGTGCGACGCCTTCAGCGCCGCGAGCAGGCGCAGCAGGCGCAGCGGGAATCGAGATGGAGAGGAACTGAAGGGCTCGTGGTCCGCACAAAATAGGCGCCACCGATCGCGTGGCGCAGCGGGAATCGAGATGGAGAGGAACCGAAGGAAGGACGGAAGGGAGGATGCCGTGATAGTGCCGATGGCGCGGGACGACTACGAGCGGCAGGCGCGGGAGCTGTTGGCCCTGCCCTACACAGACGCGCGGGTGCGCATTGCGGATCTGCTGCGCTTGCTCGCGGCGCTGAAAGCGTCACACGCGGAGCAGGCGCAGGCGATTGCGGCGCTCATGGAGCGCGCGTCGTAGCCATGCGCGATCCGGCGCGCGATCCGTGGCCGAGTGTGGAGGACCGCACCGACGAGACGCTCTGTCCCTGGTGTGAGGCCCTGCCGACCGAGCCCCATGCGCCCTCGTGTCCGCTCTACGCGCCGGCCTTCGACGTGGCCTGGTGCGACGAGTGCGGGCAGGCGTATGTGACGACCTGCGGGTGCGGCTGATGGCGCGCGTGACGCCGGTGTTCGTGGGCACGGTGGACGGCGAGGGGCGGCTGCGGCTCGAGGGGCGGCAGCTCTTCGACCGCTATCTGCAGCGGCTGAAGAACCGGCCCGTGGAGCTGACCATCAAAGTGCGGTCGCGGCGGAAGTCGCACAGCCTGATGGGCTATCTCTGGGGCGTCGTGTATCCGGTGATCGCGGAGGCGCTGGGCTATGCCGACTATGAGATCGACGCGTTGCACGATGCGCTCATGCGGGAGGTGCGTGGGCTGAAGCCCGAGCCGAATCCGCTGGGGCTGCGCGTCTCGCTCGCCACGATGGATCACGACGAGGCGTCGGCCTATGTCACGGATGTCCGGCATTACGCGCTCATGGAGTTGGGGATTGTGACACCCGATCCCGAGCGGGTCGAGGCGCGAGGAAGGAAGACAGCAGCATGAACGTCTACGAATGTATCGCCGCGGTGAGTGCCGAGCTCGCGCAAATCGGCATCGCCAAGAGCCGCAAGAACGCCCAGCAGGGCTACTCGTTTCGCGGCATCGATGAGGTCTTCAACGCGCTGGCGCCGTTGCTGGCGAAGCATCACCTTGTGGTCCTGCCGAGGATGCTGTCGCGGGCGGTGACCGAGCGCGAAACCCAGAAGGGCGGCGTGCTGTTTAACGTCGTCGTCGAAGCGGAGTTCGATTTCGTCTCGGCGAAGGACGGCAGCAAGCACGTCGTGCGGATGTACGGCGAGGCGATGGATTCGGCCGACAAGGCGACGAACAAGGCCATGTCGGCGGCCTACAAATACGCGGCATTCCAGACGTTCTGTATCCCGACCGAAGGCGACAACGACGCCGACGCCACGACGCCGGAGCCTGTCCGGTCGCGACAGTCCGACGCGGTTGGCAGCGAGTCAGCGCCACCGGAGGGCTTCGACAACTGGTACTCGGATCTCACGGCGACGGCCGATCTGGGACTGCACGCGCTGGAGCAGACGTGGAAAGCGTCGCGGGCGGATCTCCGCAGGTATCTGCTGGAGACCCGTCGCGCCAACTGGGAGGCGCTGAAGGCGCGGGCGGCGACGGTGACGTCCGAGGTGCCCGTATGAGGCGCTTCACGATCTGTGACGCGCCTCAGCGTAGCGCCGAGTGGTATCAGGCGCGGCTGGGCAAACTGACGGCCTCACGTGCCGCGGACATGCTCGCCACGATTCGGTCGGGCGAGGCCGCCGCGCGGCGCGATCTCCGCGTGCAGCTCGTCTGCGAGCGCCTCACGGGGCGCCCGCAGGAGGACGAGTATGTCAGTGCCGCGATGCAGCGCGGCATCGACTGTGAGCCGCTGGCGTTCGCCGCCTACGAAGCCCATACCGGACAGGTGGTGCAGCGCACCGGCTTCCTGTCGCTGGGCGGGGTGATGGCGGGCTGTTCCCCGGACGGCTATCTCGGCGACTTCGAGGGGCTGATCGAGCTCAAGTGCCCGAAGTCGGCGACGCATCTGTCCTACTGGCAAGCGGGGACCGTGCCCGCGACCTACCGCCCGCAATTGCTGCATCAGCTCTGGGTAACGGGCGCCGCTTACGTGGACTTCGTGAGCTTCGACGACCGCTGGCCGGACGACCTGCAGCTGTTCGTCGCACGGCTCGAGCGTGACGACGCCGCGATTGCGGCGTACGAGCGACAGGCCCTCGCGTTTCTGGCGGAGGTCGACACGGAAGTGGCGGCGTGGCAGACCAGGCGCGCCGTGGGTACGGTGCTGCGGGCGGTGGTGGGTGATGCCGCGCTATGAGGGCCGCGGGGCCATCGTGCGCCGGCTCGCGGCGGTGCTGCGCTACACGGCGACGTCGCGGAGCACGCCCGATCCGAAGGTGATCGCGCGGGGGCTGGGCTGTCACTGGCGCACCGTGCAGCGCGATCTCGACGCGCTACGCGAGGCGGGCTGGCCGATGCCACACAGCGAAAGGACGGAGACGCCATGGAACTGACCGTGCCCCAAGCCCTCGTGCTCGGCATGGTGCTGGCGGGGGCCTGTGCCTGGGTTGCCGCGTGGGTCGCGCAGATCCCACCCGCGATCCTTGTGAGGGGAGGGCGCAGTGGGAATCGAGATGGAGAGGAACTGAAGGACCGGACGGCCGACGAGGTGACCGAGCGCGCCGTACGCCAGGTGGAGCAGCGCCACGTCCACCTGCTGATGGTGGATCTGGCGCAGCTGGCCAAAGCGCAGCGCATCGAGGCGCTGCAGGCCAAGCGGCGGCGCCGGGATCTGGACCGCGCGATTGCGCGCGCCGAGCGGACGCGCGGGCGAGTGGTGCATTGAATGTCGAGTGACCACAAAGTGGACGTCGGCGGAAGCGAAGGCCGCAGGACGGAAGGGCGGCAGCACGCGGTCGCCCAAACAGCGCGCGCACTCGGCGACCTTCGCGGTGAAGGGGCGGCGCAGCGCGCGGCGGGATAGTCGAGAGGGTGAGATGAGCGAGATGCACTGAAGAGCGCAAAGCCACGGTCGGGCCGTGGGACCGAGCCATACCAGTTCCTGTCAGTCCACGCGGAAAACAGGAACCTCTGACCACCGTCGAATTTCGCGGGTTGTTCCGGGAGAACCGGAGTTCAGCGGCGAACGACAGCCGAGTTGCAGCGGAAGGTGGCACATGTGGTGCGCGCGTGGGGTCGGCGCTCGTTGATGAGGGATCGCAGCCCGTGGCTGCAACCGAAGAGCGATCCTCGCGTGACACCTTACGTCGGCGTTGAGCAGGGTGCTCGGCGCAAGTGGTGTGACAGCCGGGAGAGACCGGCGTACGTGCCTAGGGGAGTACGGGTTGACGACTTGAGCGCAGGGGCAGGCCTGCGCCTCGTGATCGGCGTCACGAGTTCCGCCCCGAGGGGAAAAACACCACAGTAATCAGCGCCGCGCGAGCGCAGGCACGAGATCGCGCGCACCACCTACGCCGATCAACTCGTTGTGCAGAGTTGATCTTAACTCAAAAGTCGGAGTGTCTCTAATCAGCACGAACGGTACAGCAGCAGATGGGAGCCACGAATCACGGTACACCGATGTGGGTACAGCACGAGACACGGATGTGGGTACAGCACGAGATACGGATGTGGGCATGTACGTACACGCGCGCGCGCGCGAACGTGACGCGCGCCAGGTGCGGCCATGGCCGCTGATGATCGCGCGCTCGCGGCGGACTTCGCGGAGTTCTGGCGCGTCTATCCGCACCGCGTCGGCAAGTTGCGCGCGCAGCAGGCGTATGCGAAAGCACGCCAGCGCGCCTCGGCGCGTGAGATTCTCGCCGGCGTGGAGCGGTACACGGCGATGAAGCCGGCCTGGCAGCAATGGGCGCACCCGAGCTCGTGGCTGAACGCCGGCCGGTGGCTGGACGAATATGCGCCGGAGCCGGAACCGGCGGATCGGCGGGTGCCACGATGGGCGCGGTAACGGCGGCGTATCCAGTCTGGTTTCGCGACGCGCTGAAGCGGCTCATGGGCTTGAAGTTTCCGCCCGTGGATCTGGCGACGCATTGGGAGGGGCTGCGCGATCTGCCGCCCGCGTCGGTGCAGGCGGCGGTGTCGCGGGCGGCCCGCGAGTGCGACGAGTTCCCGAGCCCGCAGATGTTACGCGCCTTCGCGGCAGCGTCAGAGCCGCGCCTGGGGCTCGACGAGGACCGCAGTCGCCCGCTCGCCGAGCCGCGCGCGATTGTCGTGCCGCAGGCCGGCGTCACGCTGCCCGTCACGCGCGAGTGGACGTTCTATTGCGACACCTGCGAGGACACAGGCTGGGCGTCGTTCCACTGCGGCGGCACGGAGGCGTGCGGTCGTGATCGCGCGCACGCGGCCCACGCGTATGTGCAGCACTGCGCCTGCTGGGACAGCAATCCGGCCGTGCGGAGGAAGCGGCAGCGGGCGGCGCAACAGGCACACGCGCGCACAGCGAAGAATGGGTGACCCTTCAGTTCCTCTCCAGGAGCGTGAGTTGCGGCCAGAGGAGCGGGCGCTGGTCGCGGACCACGGCGACCGCGAGTATGTGCGGTTCGCGACGGGCGGATGGTCGGGGAACGAGGCCATCATCGCCGCCCTGCAGCGGAACCTGATGGTGATGGCGATGTGCTGGCGGGTGAGTACGCGCGGCGGGCTCCACATCTACGCGCTGCCGATCGGTGAGTCACGGCCATGAGTTGGTGGACTCTGCCCATGGATCGCGAGCAGTTCGCGGCCGAGATCGCGCGGCGCTTTGCGCTCAACAAGCCGGAGACAGAGATCCGCAGCTACGCGAAGGCCGAGCGGCGGATCGAGAAAGGCGCCAAGGGCGGGCGCGCCAAGGCGCGGCGCTTCGGCGTGACCACACGTCACGAGGGTTCCCGTGGGTGAGCATAGCCGGATCGAGTGGACCGGAGAAGCATCGTGGGTAAGAACACGTCGATAGCTTGGTGCCATCATACGTTCAATCCGTGGTGGGGGTGCGTCAAGGTGTCGCCAGCCTGCGACCACTGTTACGCCGAGGTGATGGCCAGACGTACCGGGCATGCCGTCTGGGGCGCGGACGCACCGCGGCGCGTGTTCGGTGAGTCGCATTGGGCGGCGCCGCTGACGTGGGACCGTGACGCGACGCGACGTGGCCGGCGGGCGCGCGTCTTCTGTGCCTCGATGGCCGACGTCTTTGAGGCGCGCCAGGAGCTCACGGGCGCACGACAGCGGTTGTGGGACCTGGTGGAGGCCACGTCGATGCTCGACTGGCTGCTGCTGACCAAGCGTCCACACCAGATTCGTCGGTGCGTGCCAGCGGCGTGGCTCACCACGCCACCCGCGAATGTCTGGTATGGCACGACGGTGGAATCACCAGAGTATCTCTGGCGTCTGGATGCGCTGCGCGATGTGCCCGCGGTCGTGCGCTTCGTGAGCTATGAGCCGGCATTAGCCGACGTGATCTGGCCATTGACGGGCATGCATTGGTTGATTGCGGGTGGAGAGAGCGGCGCCGGTTGTCGGCCGCCCGACCCGGCGTGGATCCGGTCGGCGCGCGATCAGGCGGTCGCTGCGGGCGTAAAGTTTTTCTTCAAGCAATGGGGCGGCATCACCGCCAAGCGGAACGGTCGCGTGCTGGATGGGCGGGAGTGGAACGAGGTGCCCGGTCG
>DATMBH010000153.1:0-3152 GCA_035559335.1 Gemmatimonadales bacterium | reverse complement strand
CCGGGCGGCGGTGCTCCTGCTCGCGGTGTCGCCTTGGTTCCTATTCCTGTCGATGAGCTACATGACCCACAATCTGACGCTCGCGTGCGCGCTCGCGGCGGCCGTGCTGGTAGCGCGCTCCCGGCGGACGGGCGGCCTTGGGTCCGCGGCGCTCGCGGGCGTCATGGTGGGGCTCGGCACGATCGTGCGGCCGCTCGACGGCCTCCTGGCGGGCGTGCTGGTCGGGCTCTGGGGCATCGGGGTCGGCGCGGCGCGGTTGCGGCTGCCGGCCATAGGCGCGTTCGTGCTCGGCGCCACCCTCACGGGCGCCGCGGTGCTGCCCTACAACGCCGCGCTCAGTGGCAGCGCGACCCGGTTCCCGCTCAATGCCTATATCGACGATACGTTTGGACCCGGCCGGAACGACTTCGGCTTTGGGCCGAAGCAAGGGTTCGGGTGGGAGCTGGACCCGTTCCCCGGGCACAGTCCCGTGGAGGGCGTGATCAACGCTAACCTCAACATTTTCTCGCTGAACGCCGAGCTGTTCGGGTGGGGCACCGGGTCGCTACTACTGGTCGCCCTCGCGCTGCTGTGTGGGCGGCCGCGCCGGAGCGACTGGCTGATGGTCGCCGTGTGTGTGCTCGTCTTCACGGCGTACTTCTTCTACTATTTCAGCGGGGGCCCGGATTTCGGCGCGCGCTACTGGTACCTCATGATCGTTCCCCTCGTCGTGCTCTCGGTCCGGGGCTGGCAGGTGCTCGGGGACAAGCTCGCGCCCGGGGCCGCGGACACGACCGGCGGTGCGGCCCGCGCTACCGTCGCGGTCCTCGCCCTCTGCGCGATCGCGGTGGTCACTTACATACCCTGGCGAGCCATCGACAAGTATCACCACTTCTGGGGAGTGCGGCCGGACATCCCACGCCTCGCCGCAGCCTACGAGTTCGGGCGGAGTCTGGTGCTGGTCCGAGGCTCGGTCTCTCACCCCGACTTCGTCGCTGCCGCGATCTACAATCCGCTTGACCTGAACGCTCCCCAGCCCATCTACGCGTGGGACCGGGACGCGTCGGTGCGGGCGCGACTCCTGGCAGCCTACGCCGATCGGCCGGTCTGGCTCGTGGACGGGCCCTCCGTGACGGGGGCTGGCTTTCGGGTCGTCGCCGGCCCGCTCTCCCCGGGCGAGGTGTGGGCCGGCAGCTCGGCGCTTGGCGGAGGGGCGCCGTGAGCGCGACGGCGCCCGCGCGAGGTGCGGTGGCCGGGGGCTGGGATGCTGCCTATCGTGGTGTGCGCGTTGTCGTCCTCGGCGCGGCGGGCTTCATCGGGCGGTGGGTCGCGCGGGAACTCGCCATCCGGAACGCGCGGGTGTACGCGGTCGTGCGCGATCGCCAGGCCGCCGTGCGGATCCTCGCCACCTGCGGCACGGCGGCCGAGTTGGTCGAGCTCGATGTCACGGACGCGGACTCGCTGCTCGCCTTCATGCGCGCGGTCCGGCCAGCAGTCAGCTTCAATCTGATCGGCTACGGCGTCGATCCGAGCGAGCGCGACGTGCACGCCGCATATCGCGTCAACGCGCGCCTGGTCGGCACGCTCTGCGCCGCGGCGGCCGCGGCGCGCGATCCAGGGTGGCGCGGGCAGCATGTGGTCCACGTGGGCTCCGCGCTCGAGTACGGCAAGGCGGCAGGGAGTGTCGCCGAGTGCGCCCGCCCCCACCCCGACACGCTGTACGGCCGGTCGAAGCTGGCCGGAACCTGTATCCTAACCCGCGAGTGCCAGCGGCTCGGCCTCCGGGGGCTGACGGCTCGGCTCTTCACCGTCTACGGGCCAGGTGAGCACCCGTCTCGCCTCTTGCCATCGCTGATGGAGGCAGCCCGGTCCGGGCAGCCGCTACGGCTCACATCAGGCGAGCAGCGGCGCGACTTCACGTTCATCCAAGACGCCGCGATCGCCCTCCTCCGCCTGGGCGTGGTGTCCTCCGTGTCCGGCGAGATCGTGAACGTCGCCACCGGCAAACTGATCTCGGTGCGCGAGTTTGCGGAGACCGCGGCCCACTGTCTGGGCTTGCCGCGCCACCTACTGCAGTTCGGCGCGTTGCCTACACGCCCGGAGGAAATGTACCACCCGGAAGTACCGGTCGAGCGCTGCCGGCGCCTGCTTGGCTGGGTGCCGTCCACGACCATCCGGGACGGGATCCGCCAGACGCTGGCCTGCATGCGCCAACTCCCGTGAGAAGCGCCTCGTACCCGAGCCTCCCAACTATCAGCCGGCCCCGAAGCGGCTGCATGACGCCCCGTCATTCGCCGCGGCCGCGTCAGCGTCTACCGTCTCGGTCGCTATCCCCAGGTCTCGCAGCGCTTGCGGCGGCGCAGTCGTCCGGGCCAACTCCAGCCCCGGGTAGGGAGCCATGCCATGATCGCCCAGCTCGTATAGGACGAAGCTCCCGAAAACGGCCCGTGCTGCCAGGTCGGCGGTGTATCGGACCGCGGGGCTGTCGCGCGGCACCAGGACAAATCTGATCCCATACGCCTCTAGGAGCTGCTGGGCAGCGCTGCAGCCCAGCAACCCGCTGTAGAACGCATCCGCGAGCTGGCGTTGCTGCTGATAGGTCAGGCTGAAAAGGTGGTGACTGGCAAAACTGTGCATCGGCACCGCAGCAAACCACGGGGCGTTAGCCGGCGGCGCGAGTATTAAATCGTCAGGTCGCGCGTGCTCGCGCATCCAGGACATCGCGGCCACCTCGTCGTTCGCGGCTACAGTCGGTGGAACGCGTGCCCCCTGGACTGCGCGGCTATCGCGCCAGACCTCGCGATACTCTACCGCGTAGGCGCCTAAGGACACCAGCGCCCACACCAACAACGCCAGCATCGGATGGAAACGATGAGAGACGCAGAGCCGTCTCAGAAGTTGACTATTGGATGCCTTATGGACTAACAGCAGCGCCGTGACATAGTAGAATCCGTTGATAAGGTGATGCGAGAATGGCAGCCGAGGAATATAGATGCCGACAAGTACTGATGTAAACCAGACTTGCAGCAAGAGCCCTCTCTTGGATGACGGCCGAGAGTGAAGTAGAATCAAGAGCAGAGTGAAAATGGTGGGTACACCAAGTAACAGCAGGAGTTGTGGTAGTGATCCAGGATGCCAGCGGTTCAATTCGGCGGCGTCTCGTATCCACGAAC
>DATMBH010000152.1:0-10803 GCA_035559335.1 Gemmatimonadales bacterium | reverse complement strand
CTTCTCCTCAACCGTGAACCGCCGCGCCTGCCTGCGTCCCATCCAGCACCCCCTCGTGGTCGTCCGTTCCCACGAGAAGGTGTAACTTGCTCAAGCCCCCGAAAAGTCCTATTACGCCTGAACCACTACACGCGGTCGCGGAATCTGATCAGCGCGCGGTAGCAGCGATCGAGCCGTGCCTGGACGAGTGGGTGAGGCGGGTAAGAGCCGCGGCCAATCGTGGAGAGCTGGAGTTGGCCGAGCGCACGTGCATTCTCGCTTTGGAACGATTCCCTCACAGCCCGGAGCTGCTGCTGCTGCACGGGTTCCTGCTTGGCGAGGCCGGGCGATACCAGGAGGCGGCCAATTCGCTGCGGGCCGTCGTTTATCTGGACCGGCAGCTGGCGGTGGCGCATCTGGCGCTCGGCGTGGTGTTGGCGCGGCTGGGAATGCCGGAGGCGGCGCGTCGCGCGCTGCGCAACGCGGACCGCATCCTGTCCGCCGTGGCTCCGGATGATCCGGTGCCGCTAAGCGATGGCGAACCGGCCTCACGGTTGAAGGAGATGGGCCGCGTTAGGCTGTCGCTGCTGATGGCGCGATGAACCGCTCCGCGTCCGCCGGCGCCTCGCGGAGCGAGCGCGAAGTTCTGGAGGAAAGGGCGCGGAGGCTGGCCAGGCCCGCCGCTGACGTCAGCCCCCCCGAGGAGCGGCGGCTGCTGGCCGTCACGGTTGCGGGCGAGCGCTATGCGGTTGAGCTGCGGCACGTGGCTGAGGTAACGCGGCTTCGGACGCTGACGCTGCTACCGGCCGGCGAGGCGGTAATCGGCCTGACGGCGTGGCGCGGCGAGCTGCTTCCGGTGCTCGACCTGCGCCTGGCACTCGGACTCCCTGCCAGCACGCTCACTGACTTGCGCTTTGCGGTCGTGCTGACGGTGGAGCGAGACGCCATCGCCGTGCTCGTGGACTCGGCTGACGATCTGATCGCCGCAGGGAGCAGCCCCACCGGCGACATCCCGGAGGGCGTCGCCGTTCATCGCGATTTCGTTCGGGGCATCACCTTGGATGCTCGCCTGGTTCTCGACTGCGAACGATTGATCAAGGCCATGGCAATCGGGAGAGAGCAATGACTCTGACCGTGAGCCGCAGGATTGCGCTGGGATTCGCGCTGGGCCTCGGCCTCGTGGTACTGATCGCGGGCCTCGGTGTAGTGGCGCTGCGGGCGACCGCCAGCGGATACCGGCGCGCGCTCGAGGAACAGCAAAGTGTGGTGCAGACGGCGCTCAAGGCGCAGTCGGATCTGCTGCGCTCAATCGCGGAGTACGTGAGCTTCCTGGCAACTCGCCGGGAGGAGGATGCGCGTGCCCGGGACAGTGTGATCCAGGTCGCGCGCGCGCTTACGGAGGCGCTTCGTGATTCAGCGCGTACAGTCGAGGACCGCAGCGTGTGGAACGAAGCGTTGGGCGCGCTGTCACAGTGGGATGCACGGTCTCTTGCCTCGATCGTGGCAGCGCGTGCCGGGCGGAGCGCCGAGGCGCTGCGGATCAGGGATGAAGAAGTAATTCCGGCACGAACGCGAGCGCTGGCAGCCTACTCGACCGGCGCCTCGAGGGCGCAGCAACGAGGGCTTGAGGTCGTGGGGCTGAGCCGCTCGAACTCGAGGCGGATGCAGCTGCTGCTGGTGGCCGGCGCCCTGATCGTCCTGACTGTCGGGTCGCTCTCGGCGGTTGCATTGAACCGCGCTGTCAACGCGCCGCTCCGTGAGACCACCGGTATCCTGGCATCAACGGCGGCTGAAATCGTGGCGGCTACTACGCAACAGGGATCCGCCGCCAGCGAGACGTCGGCCGCCGTGGCCGAGGTGGTGGCTACGGTTGACCAGGTGACACAGTCGGCGGAGCAGGCTGCGCAGCGGGCCAAGGCAGTGGCAGATACGGCGCAGCGAACCGCCGAATTGGGGCGAGCAGGGCGCTCGGCGGTAGAGGGTACGGTGGATGCGATGCGGGCCGTCAGGCAACAGATGGAGTCGGTGGCGGCCAACATCATGGCGCTGGCCGAGCAGGCACAGGCGATCGGTGAGATCATCGCAAGCGTCACCGAGCTGGCCGAGCAGAGCAATCTTCTCGCTCTGAATGCAGCGGTCGAGGCAGCTCGCGCGGGAGAACAGGGGCGCGGCTTCTCGGTCGTCGCCGGTGAGGTGAGGGCCCTAGCGGAGCAGTCCAAGAAGGCGACGGCGGAAGTACGCCGGATCCTGGGTGACATCCAGCGCGGCACTACGTCGGCGGTGATGGTGGCGGAGCAGGGCACCAAGCAGGTTGCTGACGCTGTGAGGCAGGTCGCCGAGAGTGGCGAGGCGATTCGTGCCCTGGCCGACGCGGTGGCTGAATCGGCCCAGGCCGCCGTGCAGATAGTTGCGTCAGCCGGCCAGCAGGCGGCCGGCATGGCACAGGTGCGTCAGGCTATGGCCAGCATCCGCGAGGCAACCCAGCAGAACCTGGCTTCGACCCGCCAGGCGGAACGGGCGGCACAGGACCTGAGCACGCTGGGCGGAAGGCTGCTGCGCCTGGTTGGAGATGGCGGGACCAGCCGTCCGCCGGCCTTGACCGTGTGAGGTGACGCCATGACCTGGTGGACTGTGGGTAGGAGGATAAGCGCCGGAGTCTCGACGAGTCTTGTGGTGACTGCGCTGGTCGCGTGGGTGGGCGTCCGGGCGCTCCGGCAGGCAGTGGGCAGCTATGAACACACGCTGGGGCAGGAGCGGCGTCTTAGAGTTGGGGCGCTGGAGGCGGAGTCCGAGGCGATGGGCGCGACCGTGCAGGTGCTGCGATTCCTGCTCACCGGCGAGGAGGAGTTCGCGAGGCGGGCGGACAGCCTCTCGGCGCTCTCCAGAGATCTGATCCGCCGAGTGCGTGACGCCGCTGCGGACTCCGAAGCCCGCGCGGCGTGGTCCGACGCCCTGACGGCCTTCGGTTTGTGGGAGGAAGCGGCGCGAGCCACCATGCAGGCCAGGCGCGCGGGCCGAGAAGCTGAAGCGCGCAGACTACACGAGACGCGGCTGTTGCCGGCGCGAGAAGCGACGCGCGCCGCGATCGAGCGGGGCGTGGCGCACGCCGCCGAGCTGACGGACGCTGCTGATCGAAGGGCGCAGATGGCGGCGCGCGCCGCTCAGCGCTTGCTGCTGCTGGGCGCGCTGGCGGCGCTTGTGGTGGGTGTGGGCGCTGGCATCCTGCTGAACCGGGCTGTGAGCGGGCCATTGCGCGCAACCGCCT
This sequence comes from Gemmatimonadales bacterium, assembly GCA_035559335.1. Classification (GTDB taxonomy): domain Bacteria; phylum Gemmatimonadota; class Gemmatimonadetes; order Gemmatimonadales; family JACORV01; genus DASXPG01. The sequence continues at coordinate 7,559 of DATMBH010000152.1, read as the reverse complement.
CCACGCTGGCCTCGAGCGCTGCGGAGATCCTCGCGGCCACAACCCAGCAAGCCGCGGGAGCGAGCGAGTCGGCATCGGCAGTCGCGGAGACTGTGACGACGGTTGACGAGGTTACTCAGACGGCGGATCAGGCCGCCCAGCGGGTGCGGGCGATGGCGGACTCCGCGCAACGGGCCGTTGATGAGACCAGCGCCGCCATGAGCGCGCTTAAAGGGCAGGTTGAGTCGATCGCGGAGAGCATTATGTCCCTGGCCGATCAAGCCCAGGCGATAGGCGAAATCATCGCGAGCGTGAACGAGATCGCGGAGCAAACCAACCTGCTGGCGCTGAATGCCGCGGTCGAGGCCGCGCGCGCGGGTGAACATGGCCGCGGGTTTGCAGTGGTGGCCGGCGAAGTCAAGGCTCTGGCCGAGCAATCGAAGAAGGCTACGGCTGAGGTGCGCAGAATTCTCGGCGAGATCCAGCGGGCCACCAGTGCGGCGGTGATGATCACCGAGCAGGGCACTCGTCAGGTAAGCAGCACGGCGAAGCAGGTCGCCGACGTGGTCGGGGAAGGGGCGCGCGTTGCTGTCCAGGTGCAGGCCTCAGCAGGCCAGCAGGCGGCTGGCATGACCCAGATCCGCCAGGCGATGGCCAACATCAACGAGGCCACTCAGCAGAACCTGGCATCCACCCGCCAGGCAGAACGGGCGGCGCAGGACCTGGACGAACTGGGTGCTAGGCTGCTCCAGCTTGTCGGGGCCAGGCGGAGTGGTGAGGACGCCTGACAGTGGATAAGTCCCAGGTGACCGCGCGGTTGTTACGAACTTTCCTAGCCGAGCTCGATGAGCAGACTAGCGCCCTCAACGCTGCGTCGCTTGCGCTGGAGGCGGAGCCGTCCGACCGGGAGCGGCTGCGTGCCGTGTTTCGTGTCGCGCACACCCTGAAGGGAGCCGCTCGAGCCGCCGGAGTCCCCCTCGTCGAGTCAGTCTGCCACGAACTGGAAACGCTTCTGGTCGAGGCGCGAGACCGAGGCCTCGAGCTAACCAAGCGCCACTTCCAGCAGCTGTTCGCGACTGCCGATGCGCTGGGTGACGCCGCCACCCGGCTGAGGCGGGGTGAGCCCCTTTCCGGCTCGCCCCTGGAAATGCTCGGTTCCTCGCTTGCCGCCGGGGCATGGCACAGCGACGGAGCGCCCCGGACCGGGGGAGCTGTGCCAGTGGCTGCCGTGGGCACTGAGGGGCAGCTTCGGGTGCCGGCGCTGAAACTCGATTTGTTGCTGAGCGCCGGAAGTGAGCTGATTCTGGGCCAGGGACGCCTTGCGCTCCGTGGGGCAGAGCTGGAGCGGCTGCGTGAGAGTGCTTTGCAGCTCTTCGCTACCTGGCGGCGCGCTGGCCGGCGCATTCGGATCGAGCTCGACAGGGCTCAAGCCACCACCGCCGCGGATGACCTTGCGAGGATAGATGCCGGGCTGCGGCAGCTGGTGCGCGAGCTGAGCGAGTTGGCCGCCAGAGCCGGCGAGGACACTCGGGAGCTAGGCAAGGCCGCCTCCGAGCTGCAGCGCCGCGTGCGCGAGCTGCGGATGCGCCCCTTCGCGGAGGCATGTGAGGCGCTTCCGCGGGCAGTGAGGGACCTGGCGGCGGCCGCCGGCAAGGAAGTGGAACTGCGAATCAGCGGCGGCGAGGTGGAGGCCGACCGCGCCGTGCTGGACGGGCTCCGCGACGCACTGATGCAGCTCGTACGTAACGCGGTGGACCACGGCATCGAGGCGCCGGGAGCCAGGCGGAGCGCCGGCAAGCCGGCGCGAGGATCAGTCCACGTGAGCGCTGGCTTGCGGGGCGATCGCATAGTGGTGGCCGTGAGCGACGACGGATCGGGTCTCGACGCAAAGGCGATTCGCGAAGCCCTAAGGATGCGTGGGCAAGCGGTGCCGGAGAGCGATCGAGGGTTGGCGCAGGCGCTGCTCGAGGCTGGTCTGACCACCCGCGAGCGGGCCGGCACCGTGTCCGGCCGTGGTGTCGGCCTCGACATCGTGCGCGAGTCCGTTAGGCGAATCCGAGGAACGCTGGACGTCTCGTGGGAACCAGGGCTCGGCACGCGGTTCGTCATAGAGTGCCCGCCGAGCCTGGTGTCGATCAGGGCAGTGCTGGTGACGGCCGGATCCCAGACGCTGGCCATTCCCACCACGCACGTGGAGCGGCTGCTCCGAGTCCGTGCCGCTGACATTCAGCTGGTGGAAGGGCGCCAGGTCGTGACCGCTGATACGGGCCCTCTGCCGCTGATCTCGCTTGCTTCTCTCCTCGGCTGGCCGGTGGCGGAGGCGCGCGCGCCGCTTCCGGTTGTGCTGATGCGAACCGGCAGCCGCCGGATCGCCGCGGCGGTTGACGATCTGTCCGGTGAATCCGAGGTGATGCTGCGCCCGATCCGGATCACGGGGCGCGGTGGTACGCTTCTCGCTGGAGGCGCGCTACTGGCCACCGGACAGGTGGCCCTCGTCACCGATCCCGACGCGATCGTCTCAACCGCTCTCAGCGGCGCGACCCATCCTCCGGTGGCGCTCGCCGAGGAGCAGGCCGCGGTCTCAGCACGGCACCGGATACTGGTGGTGGACGATTCGATCACCACTCGCACCCTGGAACAGAGCATCCTGGAGGCAGCGGGCTACGAAGTCCTGACCGCGGCGGACGGCAGCGACGCATGGCGCGCGTTGCAGGAGAAGGGTTGCGACCTAGTGGTCGCGGACATCGAGATGCCGCGGATGGACGGCTTCGAGCTGTGCCAGGCGATCCGAGGCTCGAAGAGGTACGCCCGACTGCCAGTGGTACTGGTCACGGCGATGGAGAGTGCGGAACATCGAGCCCGGGGGCTCGAGGTGGGTGCGGATGCGTACATCGGGAAGTCGAGCTTCGACCAGGAGCACCTGCTCGAGACGATTCGGCAACTTATCGGAGAGTCATGATCAGAGTTGTAGTCGCCGAGGACTCGCTCACCGTCAGAGAACTGCTGGTCGAGATTCTGGAACGCGATCCAGACATCAAGGTCGTGGGCCAGGCCAAGAACGGCCTCGAGGCCGTAGAGCTAACGGAGCGGCTGCAGCCGGACCTCGTCACCATGGACGTGCACATGCCGTTGATGGATGGACTCGAGGCGACCAAGGAGATCATGGTCCGCTCGCCGGTACCGATAGTGATCGTCTCATCGAGCGCGAGTGGTCGTGACGTCGGCCTCGCGCTGAACGCAGTGCGCGCTGGGGCACTCATGGTTGTCTCTAAGCCTGACGATCCTGGTTCACCAGCCTTTGACGGTCGCCAGTCTCAGTTTCTCGCGATGGTCAAGGCGATGTCGGACGTGAAGGTGGTGCGGAGGTGGGCGCGCCGCCCACATGCCCCTCGTGAGTCACCACCGCGGCGTCGCGCGCGGAGCGGAGGTTTGCGGGCAGTGGCCGTGGCGGCGTCCACCGGCGGACCGGCGCTGCTGCAGTACATCCTTCGCCTTCTGCCCAGGGAGTTCCCAGTTCCAATTCTAGTGGTCCAGCACATAGCGCGCGGATTTATCAGTGGACTCGCGGACTGGCTCAACGAGGGCTGCGATCTGAGAGTGAAAGTGGCCGAACATGGTGAGGTGCTGTCCGGCCGCACGGTGTTCCTGGCGCCTGACGATTTCCACCTCGGCGTCGGGGCGGGTGGAACGGTGGAGCTGTCGAGGAACCCTCCGATCGGCGGCTTCCGCCCGTCGGCCACTCACTTGTTCGAGGCGGCGGCGCGGGCCTACGGCCCCGGTGTCGTGGCCGTGGTCCTCTCGGGCATGGGATCTGACGGCGCAGCCGGGTTGGCAGCGATCAAGTCGGCGGGCGGCACCGTTATTGCGCAGGACGAGGCTAGCTCGGTGGTGTACGGCATGCCCCGAGAGGCGATGGCAACCGGCCTGGTGGACGAGCAGCTCTCGGTCGCCGAGATCGCGGCCAGGTTCGAGGAGCTGGCGGCTGGCAGCGGGGCTGGTCCAGGCGGAGAGAGCGCGAGGCGATGACACGCGAGCCAAGGTTGTCGAAGCAGCCGGGTCGGAAGCGCGAGGCCCGGTCGAGCGCTTCGGAGCGGCCGAAGGTTCTCGTCGTCGAGGACAGCCCGACTCAGGCGGAGGCGCTCCTCGCGGTGCTGGAGGACAGGTTCGAACCTAAGCTAGCAGGAAGCGGCGAGGCGGCCGTCCAAGCGTTGATGCGGGAGCAGTTTGACATCGTGATCAGCGACATCGTGATGCCGGGGAAGGTGGACGGCTACGAGCTGTGTCGTCACATCAAATCAGGCCCGCATGCCGATACACCGGTAGTCCTACTCACCAGTTTGTCGGACCCGATGGATATCATCCGCGGTCTCGAAGCCGGCGCGGACAACTTCCTGACAAAACCTTACGAACCGCAGCACCTGCTGGACAGGTTGGATGTCCTGCTGGCAACGCGCAGCGCCCGGACCCGAGGCCGGCTGCGCACCGGGGTTGCGATCTACTTCATGGGGCGCCAGTTCACCATATCCTCCGAGCGCGAGCAGATCCTCGATCTGCTGGTCTCGACGTTCGAGGATGCCGTCCGGCAGAACCGCGAGCTGCGTCAGCGCGAAGCCGATCTTGAGCGCTCCCGACGCATTCTGAGGACCCTATACGAGATAGCCGTAAGCCTGACGGCCACCACGACTGAGAGTGAGATCCTCGAGATAGGGCTTGGTCGAACCGTCGAGCTACCGTCGGTTCGCTCCGGTTGGATCTGGTTGTTTGACCACGCAAGCCAGGAGTTCCGCCTGGCCGCCACGCGCGACCTCCCGCCGGCGGTGGGTGAGTCACTCGGCGTCGCGGGCCCGTGTTACTGTCAGCGTGAGGTCATGGCAGGCCGCCTCGACCGCGTATGTAGGGTTCTGGAGTGCGAGCGATTGCGCGCAGCGGGTGGAGTGCAGCAGGTACATGCGTCGGTGCCGCTACACTGCGGCGGTCAGATGGTCGGGGTGATGAATCTCTTGGCAGAAGGCCGCGAATCGTTCTCCGACTCCGATCTCTCTGTGCTGTACGGTGTGGGCAACCAGATCGCGTTCGCCATCGAGCGCGCCCGCCTCTGGAACAATATGGAACAGCTTGTGGCCCAGCGTACCGCCGCCCTGCGAGCCGAGGCCGCCGAGCGCGAGCGCGCCGAGGAGGCCCTGCGCCTCTCCGACAGCATCCTGAGGAGGGTCGGCAATCTGGTGGTGGTGTCGGACCGCGATGCGAAGATCAAGTACGTGAGTCCTTCAGTCGAAGCCGTCCTCGGTTACAGCCCTGCCGAATTGCTCGAGAATGGGTGGTGGGACCTCACCTTCGCTTCCCGCGAGGAGAGCGACGCCGAACGAGCAGCGGTGGCCCAGACGGCGCGGGGAGAAATCCCGCTGCGATCGAAGCCATATGAGCGGGCGCTCGTGGCTCGCGACGGTCGCAGGCGCTTGATCATCTGGTCGGACTCCAAGGGCCCCGGGGAGATGCTCATCGGAGTAGGTCTGGACATAACCGACACACGGCAGCTGGAGGAGCAGTTCCGCCAGGCGCAGAAAATGGAAGCTGTAGGCCGGCTGGCAGGAGGCGTCGCCCACGACTTCAACAACATCCTGACGGCCATCATCGGTTACGTGGACCTCTTGCTGGCGGAGCGCGACCTCAGGAGTGAGGTGCGATCCGAGCTGGACGAGATCAGGATCGGAGCGGACCGAGCATCGCGGTTGACCAGACAGCTGCTCGCCTTCAGCCGCCGCCAGGTGCTCCAGCCGCAGCCGCTGAACCTCAACGAGGTGATTGCCGGTATCGAACCGATGCTGAGGCGCCTGCTCGGCGAGGACGTGATCTTCGCGACTCTGACTTCTCCCGACCTCGGGACGGTCGAGGCGGACCCTGGCCAGATCGAACAGGTGATCATGAACCTGGCGCTGAACGCGCGGGACGCCATGCCTGGCGGAGGCAAACTCACCATCGAAACGAGAAACGTGGTGCTGGACGAGTCCTACGCGCAGGAACACGCCGGCGTGAGCCCGGGGAACTATGTGCTCCTTGCCGTGAGCGATACCGGGCATGGAATGGACGACTATGTCAGGTCCAGGGTGTTCGAGCCGTTCTTTACCACCAAGCCGCCCGGAATGGGCACGGGTCTGGGGCTAGCGACGGTTTACGGCATAGTGAACCAGTCGGGTGGCCACGTTCGGGTCTACAGCGAGCCGGCCCGCGGCACCACCATGAAAGTCTACCTGCCGCGAACGGACAGATCTGCCGTCTCGCGCCAGAGGGACGAGGCGGAGCCGCTCATCGGTGGCAGCGAAGCAATTCTGGTAGTTGAGGACGATCAGTCGGTTCGCTCGCTGGTGCTGAAGTCGCTCTCCAGGCTCGGTTACTCGGTTCTCGAAGCAAGGGATGGCCAGTCGGCACTCGAATTGGTGTACGATCGGACCAATAAAGTGGACCTGTTGCTCACGGATGTGATTCTGCCGGGGATGAGCGGACGCGCCGTGGCGCAGCAGCTGCTGCAACTGCAGCCCGGTGCTGCGGTGCTGTACATGTCGGGCTACACCGACGAGGCCATTTCTCGGCAGGGGATGCTAGAGCCCGGCGTCGAGCTGCTGCAAAAGCCATTCACTCCGGCGGAGCTGGCGAAGCGGGTGCGCAAAGTTCTCGATGCCAGGCGGTGACAGGTCGCCGCCTGGGAGCCGCGCTTCGTGATCCGCAACCACCGACTGCGTGAACCAGGCAACGTGGCACAGCCACCCGCCCGGCTGTTTCCCTCGCGCGGGCAATGTGGCGAGTTGCCTAGCGATGGCCTGGCAGCGGGCGGGAAACGGGGAGTGCTAGCGGCGGGCGTCCCTGACGATCCGCTCAACAGTGGCCGGGGGGACATTCAACAGCCCGACCCTCGTGAGCCGTGGGAGTAGCACGGCCCAGCGCCCATCCTGCCGGAACGCTCGCCGGAACAGTGGAATAGCCTCGTCCACTCGGCCCCGGTCGGCCAGCGTCACGGCGCGCCAGAACACCAGCTCTCCGTTGACAGCGCTGTCCGGGAGAATCGCCTCGGCGGCGCCGTACGCCAGAAGCGCGGAATCAATCATGCCGCGAGTCACATACTCGTCGCCCTGGTTGGCGAGGCGATAGCCGCGCGCTACCCGCAGCAGCCGCCGCAGCTCGACCAGCGGCGCCGGGTGATCCTCGACCCGGATGTCGAACACCCGGTCCCACGGCGGCGCGGTGCGGTCCCCACTCACCACGACCAGAGCCGCGCTCTGCTGGCCCCGGATGTCCCCGCCTTCGCGCTGCGCCGCCTCGAGCGCCGCTAGGAGCCGCTCGGCCAGGTCTCCGCGCGCCGACTCGAACGCGCGCGCCATGGCTCCCCACACAGTGTTCCGCTCCATCAGGTTGGCTTGCGTGGCGTAGCACCGGCCCACCACACCTCCCGCTTCCGGGATGTTGCGCGAGCCGGTGTGATTGGCGACGCCGCAGCGCGCATCAATCACCGCGACCTGGCGAACCTGGGAGTCGGGGTCGGCCGCCAGCAGCGCACGCAGCGCCGCCGGGCCGCTTACGCCCGTGCG
>DATMBH010000151.1:0-5654 GCA_035559335.1 Gemmatimonadales bacterium | reverse complement strand
CGTCGGCCGGTCCTCGCCGCACCCTGCTTCCTGCTGCCCGCTCCCTGCTTCCCTGGCTCATCACCGCCGCCGCGCTTGTCGCTGCCGCCCTGGGCTGGCTGCGCCAGCCGCCCGTGACGCCGAACCAGCCGTCGGTGCGCTTTTCGCATGAGAGCGACTCCCTGCATCAGATCGCGAGCCTCTGCTGCGGGCCGCCAGTGGCGGTCTCCCCTGACGGCCGCTTCATCGCCTACGAGGGCGGCATGAGCGATGGCCAGTATCTGTTCATCCGGGCTTCTGACCAGCTGCGGGGGCGGCGGCTCGACGGAACCACCCGAGCGCGCAACCTGTTCTTCTCGGATGACGGCGAGTGGGTCGGCTTTACGGTGGGCAACGCCTTGCGCAAGGTGCCCGTCGGTGGTGGCGCGCCGGTGACCGTAGCGGAGCTTCCGGCCCGGATGATGGGCGCAACCTGGACGGCCACCAACGAGATCATCCTGTCGCTGCCCGACAGCGGCGGCCTGTTCGCGGTGAGCGCGGACGGCGGAGCCCTGCGGCGCCTGACGACGCCCGATCCGACAGCGGGGGAAGCAGTACACACCCTCCCGCACTACGTGCCGGGCGAGAACGTGGTGCTCTTCAGCGTCGTCGATTCGACCGGCGCCGCCGGGAGCGCGAAGGTGGCCGCCCTGTGGCTGCGCAGCGGCCGCCTGCGCACCGTCTCTCCCGGCTCCCATCCACAGTTCGCTTCGGGTCACCTGGTTACGGTCCGCGATGGCGGGATCCTGCTGGCGCAACCCCTCGATGTCGCCAGCGGAGACACAACGGGGCCAGCCGTGCGACTGGCCGACGGCATCGTGGCCCGTCCGTTCGGGATGGGCGAGTATGCCATCTCACGACACGGAACCCTGGTGCACAGTGCGCGCCTCAACTCCGCGGCAACGCTGGTCATGGTCTCCGGCGACGGGGTCGAGCGCCGGCTGCGCACCAGCTTCACCGCAGACCAGGTGGCGCACTTCGACAACCCGCGTCTGTCGCCGGACGGCCGCCGCCTGATTGTGGCCGGGTATCACGATCGCGAGGGACGGCACATCGGCTACTTGGTTGACGTGCAGCGCGGCTCGAGCCTGCGCCTGACGTTCGATGCCGATACCGAGTTTCTGGAGTGGACGCCGGACGGCCAGTCGGTGGTCTACGTGCGCGACCGCACCGCCATCGCCACTCGCCGGGTGGACCGCAGCGGTGAGGAGCGGTTCATCACCCGCCTGACCGGCACCCGCATCGCGGGTAGACTTACCCTGGGCGGCGGCCGCATGGCTTTTGCCGTTCAGGGCCGGAGCAACACCGACATCTGGAGCGCCGCGCTTGGTGCAAGCGACTCCGCTCATCCGTACCTCGCCACGTCGTTCAACGAATCCGCTCCGGCTCTGTCGCCCGATGGCCGTTGGCTCGCCTACGTGTCCGACGAAACCGGGCGTTCGGAGGTCTACGTGACCGCGTTTCACGATGCCGCCGGCCGCACCACAGTTTCGGTCGACGGCGGCCTGGAGCCGCAGTGGTCTCGCGACGGCCGCTCGCTGTATTTCAGAACTCCTGGTGGCGACGTCGTGATCGCGTCGCTGGGGATAGTCGGCGGCAATCTCGAGACCCTGAGTCGGCGGGTGCTGTTCCGCAGCACCCACGAGAGATCCGGTGACGGAGCAGAGTTCGACGTGACGCCACGCGGCGATCAGTTCCTGATGGTGGGGGTTTCCGGGGTCGGGGGCGGGCTGGTCATCACCACCAACGCTATTCGCTGACCTGCCTCCAGGCCGCCGCGGCGCTGCACGCCTCGCGGATGGTGGCGCAGTGAATCGAAATCGTATCGTCGCGGTCCAGCGCATAGCCGCCGGCCAGTACCACCGCGACCGGCACGCCCGACCGCCGGCAGTGTTCGAAAACCAATGCGTCGCGACGCCGCAGGCCGTCCAGCGTGAGGCCGAGGCCGCCTAACTGATCCTCCAGGTAAGGGTCCGCGCCCGCAAGGTAGAACGCCAGCTCCGGGCGGTGTGCGGGCAGGATCCGCTCCAACGCCGGCTCCAGCAGCTCCAGGTATTCGCGGTCCCGAATCCCGTCAGGCAGTGCGATGTCAAGGTCGCCGGGCGGCTTCCACGCCGGGTAGTTGTTCTCCTGGTGCATCGAGAACGTGAACACGTCCGGCTCAGCGGCGAAGATGGCCGCGGTGCCGTTGCCGTGGTGCACGTCGAGGTCGATCACCACCGCCCGCCGGATCGCGCCCTCGCGCCGCAGCGCCTGGATCGCGATCGCCACGTCGTTGATCAGGCAGAACCCCTCGCCGTGGTCCGCAAACGCATGATGAAACCCGCCGCCCAGGTGCGCCGCCACGCCGTCCCGCAGTGCGGCCCGGGCGGCGAGGATCGAGCCCCCAGCACACAACCATGAGGCCTCGCGCAGGGCGGCCGAGAACGGGACCTCGAGCACGGCCCTCTCCTCAGCGGAAAGCCGGCCGGAGCGGATCTTCTCCACGTATTCGGCGGTGTGCACCAGTCGGACCTGCTCATCGCTCGCCGGGACGGCCAGAACCAGGTCGGATTCGGCGACCGTGCCAGCGGCGAGCAGGCCTTCCCGGACCAGTCGGTACTTGGCGGTGGGAAAGACGTGCGGTCCGATGTCCACCTCGTAGCGCGGGTGCCATACAACGCTGATTCCCATGGGCAATTGTACCCCCCCAACCAATTACGACCTGTCCGCTACCGGCGTGGCCGGCGGGCCCGCCTGCTGGCCACAACCTGTCCCAGGCGGTACCTTCAGGCTGTACCCAACAGAAACGGAACGGCTTCTGTCAAACATTGCGCCGCGCCTCGCGGCCGCACTGGCCGGTCGTTATGTAATCGAGCGCGAGCTTGGCGCCGGCGGGATGGCGACTGTCTATCTCGCGACCGACGTGCGCCACAACCGCAAGGTCGCTCTCAAGGTCATGCGGCCGGAGCTGGCCGTCACCATGGGCTCGGCCCGGTTCCTGCGCGAGATCCAGACCGCCGCGCAACTCCAGCACCCCCATATTCTGCCGCTGCACGACTCCGGCGAGAGCGACGGGTTCCTGTGGTTCGTCATGCCGTACGTCGAAGGCGAGTCGCTGCGTTCGCGGCTGACCACGCGTGGGGAACTGCCGGTAAGTGAAGCGGTGCGGCTGCTTCGCGACGTCACCGACGCGCTGTCGCACGCCCATGCGCGTGGCGTGGTGCACCGCGATATCAAGCCGGACAACATTCTGCTCTCTGGCCGTCACGCAATGGTGACGGACTTTGGAGTGGCCAAGGCGGTGGACGAGGCGACCGGCCGGCACGCGATGACCACCGCTGGCGTCGCACTGGGCACGCCGACCTACATGGCCCCAGAGCAGGCGGCGGCGGACCCCCACGTGGACCACCGCGCCGACATCTACGCCCTCGGCGTTGTGGCCTACGAGTTGCTCACCGGCCAGCCGCCGTTTACCGGGACCACTGCGCAGCAGATCCTCGGCGCTCACGTGACCCAGGCGCCCAAGCCGGTCACCGAGGCACGCTCTGCGGTGCCGCCGCAGCTCGCGGCCGCGATCATGCGCTGCCTGGAGAAGAAGCCGGCCGACCGCTGGCAGACGGCCGACGAGCTGCTCGCGCACCTCGAGGGATTTGTCACTCCGACGGGCGGCACAACGCCAGTCGAGACGCGGCCAGTGAGCGCCGTGAGCGTGATTGCAGCAGGCGTGAGGTGGCGCGCCTGGGCGGCTGCTGCCGCCGTGGCTGCCGTGGCTGCAACCAGCGGTTACTTCGCGCTCCGCGGCGCAGGGACTTCGGGTGGAGCTCCGCGCGTGGTGGTGCTGCCGCCGCGGAACCTGGGCCCCGCCGACCAGGCCTACGTCGCCGAGGGCATCGCGGAGGAGATCAACAACCGGCTGGCGGCGCTTCCCGGGCTGGAGGTCATCGGCCGCTCCAGCGCCGAGCGCTATCGTGAGAGCGAGCTGACGCCGAAGCAGATCGGTGAGGAGCTGGGCGCCGACTACATCCTCTCGCTCCGGGTGGGCAGCGAGGGCCCGGCATCGGGCCGGCGCATCAGGGTTAGCGCCGAGCTGGTGCGCGCCAAGACCGAAACCCAGGTGTGGGGCCGCTCATTCCAGGCGGACGCCGCCGCGGACTACTTCCGGGTGCAGGGCGAGATCGCCGGGCAGGTGGCGCAGGAGATGGGAGTCACTCTTGTGCCGCGCGATCGCGAACGCATCGCGCGCCAGCCGACCGACGACCAGGAGGCCTACGACTACTACCTGCGCGGCGCGGGCCTGCTGCGGGTGGCGCACCTGAACACCGAGTTCCGCGATGCGGCCACTTATTTGCAGCGGGCGGTGGAGCGCGATCCGCGCTTCGCCCAGGCCTGGGCGGCGTTGGCCGAGGCGCACACCGAGCTGTACTGGTTCTGGGGAGAGCGGACCGAGCGACGGCTGGACATGGCTCGTCAGGCGGCCGAGCGTGCCCGCTCGCTGGCGCCGGAGGCCCCCGAGACGGAGTACGCTTGGGGCATCTACTACTACCACGGGCACCTCGACTTAGCGCGCGCCCTGGAACATCTCCAGAACGCGGTTCGCGCCGATCCGGGCCGCGCCATTTTCCACGAGTTCATCGGCTACGTGCAGCGACGCGCCGGCAGGTTCGAGGACGCGCTCGCCAGCCTGGAGCGGGCGCGGCAGCTCGATCCGCGCAACATCCGCATCATCAGCGGCGTTGGCGAGACGCTGCTCCCTCTGGGTCGGGGGGACGAGGCGGTTCCGCTGGTCGAGCGCGCCCTCGAGATGGCACCCGACGACTGGGTGCCCCTCATGTCGGCGATCAGCGCGCATCTGCAGCGCGGCGACCTGACGCGGGTTGCAGCGGTGGCGCGCGCTTCCTTCGCGCGGCCGGGAATACCGCGCCTCCTGGTGGAGCGGCCGGCGCTGGTCAGTGACCTGGTCTGGCTTCTCTCGCCGGCCGAGCGAGGGCGGCTTGCCACGTTCCCGCCCCTGGGACCCGAGATCGTTGATACTGCGGGCTACTACCTGTCGCGAGCCGAGGTCTTCCGGGTTCTTGGCCGCGACTCGCGCGCCAGCTACGACTCGGCCGCATCCGCCTACGAGCGCCGGGTCCGCGACCGTCCCGGCGAAGGGTGGGATCGCGCCGCACTCGGAACGGCGTACGCCGGTTTGGGACGGCGGGAAGACGCGGTTCGCGAATGCCGCAGGGCGCTCGAGCTGCTTCAGGATCGGGACTTCTACCAGGGACCCGAGCTGCACACCGTGCTTGCGGAAGTGTACGTGAGGTTCGGCGAGGGCGACAGCGCCGCGGCGGCGCTGGAGCGCTTCGTGCGCGCCGCGCCCGGCAACCGGGCATTGCTGCGCCACCACCCGCGTTATGCACGCCTGCGTGAACTGCCGCGAGTCCGCGAACTCCTGGGAACCTGAGAGTATGGATAGCGCATCGCGCCTTGCATCCGCTCTTGCCGACCGTTATGCGATCGAGCGCGAGCTGGGCGCGGGCGGTATGGCGGTGGTGTACCTCGCCCACGACGTCAGGCACGATCGCAAGGTGGCGCTCAAGGTGCTGCGGCCCGAACTGGCGGCGATCCTGGGCGGGGAGCGGTTCCTGAAGGAGATCAAGACCACGGCCAAC
>DATMBH010000150.1:0-7771 GCA_035559335.1 Gemmatimonadales bacterium | reverse complement strand
GTCGTCGAAAGTCACAAGCAGGGGGCCATGGCCGGTGGTCGGGGCTGCGGGGGATGGCGAACTCTCGCCCGCCAGCATCGCCAGGAGCTCGGCGGCACCGATAGCGCGAAATCCGGCCGCCACCAGGGCGGACATCTGTTTGCGAAAAACGCGCGGTCCGACCCGGGTGGCCCCCAGAACGAACCGCGCATCGATGTTGTGGTAACACAGTATCGGCGGGACCATTCGACCCTCGGTGCCCCGGTGACCCGGTGCTCCTACAGGAACTTCCCGACCTCACTCAGTTTCAGCCCGAACGCCTCTGCCACGCCAGGATGCGTGACTTCCCCGGCAACCATGTTGACGCCCTTCAGCAGCGCCGCATCGGACCTGCACGCCGCCTTCCAGCCCTTGTCGGCCAGTCGCTTCGCGTAGGGGAAGGTCGCGTTGGTGAGCGCGAACGTGGACGTGCGCGGCACGCCGCCGGGCATGTTCGCCACGGCGTAGTGGATCACGTCGTCCACAATGTAGGTGGGGTTCTCGTGCGTAGTTGGCCTGATGGTCTCGATGCAGCCACCCTGGTCCACCGCGACGTCTACGATCACCGCGCCCGGCTTCATCCGCTTGAGGTCTTCGCGGCGGATCAGCTTGGGCGCCTTGCCTCCCACGATCAGCACGGCCCCGATCACCAGGTCGGCGCGGCTGATCGCCTCGAGGATCGCATAACGGTTGGAGTGCACCAGTTCCACGTTGGCCGGCATCACATCGGAGAGGTAGCGCAGGCGGTCGAGGCTGACGTCGAGCAGCGTCACGCGCGCGCCGAGGCCCGCGGCCATCTTCGCCGCATTGGTCCCCACCACGCCGCCGCCGATGATCGCCACCTCGGCGGGCGCCACGCCCGGCACTCCACCCAGCAGCACGCCGCGGCCGCCGTGCAGCTTCTCGAGGTACTTGGCGCCCTCCTGCACAGCCATGCGGCCGGCCACCTCGCTCATTGGCGTCAGCAGCGGCAGCTCGCCACTGTCCAGCTGCACCGTCTCGTAGGCGATGCATACCGCGCCGCTCTTCATGTGCGCGCGGGTTAGCTCTTCGTCCGCCGCGAAGTGGAAGTAGGTGAAGATCACCTGGTCCTTGCGCATCCGAGGCCACTCAGGCGCGATCGGCTCCTTCACCTTCACGATCATCTCCGCTTGCGCCCACACTTCATCGGCGCTGTCGACGATCTTCGCGCCCGCGCGCGAATACGCCTCATCCGGGAAGCCGGAGCCGAGCCCGGCGCCCTTCTCGACCAGCACGGTATGGTTGTGGGCGGTCAGCGTTTCGGCGCCGGCCGGCACCAGGGCGACTCGGTTCTCGTTGGTCTTTATCTCTTTGGGTACGCCGATGATCATCGTGACCTCAGTTGGGACCCAGCCATACCAGGGTTTGGCGATCGGGATCGAAGAACTCAGCGGCGACGTCCGCCACCTCCGATTCGGTGACCGCGTCGATCTCCTGCAGCACATCGTCCACGGTGCGGTACCGGTCGCCGTACAGTACCTGCCCGGCAAGCCGGTACATCCTGCTGGTCGGACTCTCCAGGGTCAGCACCAGCTGGCCCTTCAGCTGCTGCTTGGCAGAGGCCAGCTCGTCAGGCGTCAGTGACTCGGCGGCAAGCCTGCGGTACTCCGCGCGCAGCACCTCCAGCGCCTGCTCCGCGCTGTCCGGCTGGGTGCCCACATAGGTTCCGCACACCCCGGACACCTGGTGAAAGCTGTTGAACGCATACACCGAGTACGCCAGCCCCAGCTCCTCGCGCACCTTCTGGAACAGCCTCGAGCTCATGCCGCCGCCGAACACGGTCGTGATCAGGCTGAGCGCGTGGCGGCGCGGGTCCACCCAGCGGAACGTGCTGCTGCCCATCACAATGTGCACCTGGTTCGAGTCGCGCCCGATGCGCTTCTCGCCGCGCCACGGCACGGTCGCTTCCGGGATCCTGCGCCACTCCGGGCCCGGCGGCAGGTCTAGCCAGCCGTGCGCCCGCAGCAGCTCGAGCACCGCCTCGTGTTCCACGTTGCCCGCCGCGGCGAACACCATGTGGCGCGGGTGATAGGCGCCCCGATGCAGCGCACTGAGGTCGGCGGCGCGCAGCGCGCTGACCGTGTCGCGGGTACCCAGGATCCGAAACCCGTAAGAGTGCTCGGGCCACAGGGCGCCGGCGTGGAGGTCGAACACCAAGTCGTCGGGGTCATCCTCGACCATGGCGATCTCCTCCAGCACCACGTGCCGCTCCTTGGCGAGGTCCTCCTCGCGCAGCAGTGGCCGGCGGATCAGGTCGTCGAGGACATCAACGGCGAGCGGCAGGTCGCGGTCGAGGATGCGGGCCTGGAAGGTGGTGTGGTCGCGTCCGGTGTAGGCGTCCAGAGCGCCACCGCGGGACTCGAGCGCCAGGGCGATTTCCTTCGGCCCCCTCCGCTCGGTTCCCTTGAAGACCATGTGCTCGAGCAGATGGCTGACCCCCATCTTGTCGGGGGTCTCGTGCGCGGAGGCCGTCCGGATCCAGAAGCCCGCCGCCGCCGAACGCAGCGAAGGCATCGCCTCCGTCATCACGACGAGCCCGTTAGGCGCGTCCGTCCGGACGACACCTCCGTCCAGCCGGACCGTGTTCACGCTATTCCTTGGGGATCAACGCTTTGCGGGACAGGCGCATCTTCCCGCGCTCGTCGATCTCCAGCAGCTTCACCGTCACGGTGTCGCCCTTCTTGACGACGTCCTCCGTCCTCTCGGTGCGGCCGTGCTGAAGCTCGGAGATATGGACCAGTCCCTCGACCCCCGGCAGGATCTCGACGAAGGCGCCGAAAGCCGTGGTGGTCTTCACCTTTCCAGTGTAGGTCTTGCCTATCTCCGGCTTCACCACCAGCGACTCCACCATCTCGCGCGCCTTCATGCCGGCCTCTCCGCCCACCGCCGCGATTGTCACGATCCCGTCGTCGTCAATCGATACCTTGGCGCCCGACTGCTCCTCGATGTCCCGGATGGTGGCGCCCTTGGGACCGATGATCTTCCCGATGTCCTTTTGGTCCACCTGGATCGTAATGACCCGTGGCGCGAACGGCGACATCTCGCTGCGGTGGCGCGCCAGCGTCTTGTTCATCTGCTGGAGAATGTGCAGCCGGCCGCGCTTCGCCTGGTCCAGCGCCTTCGCCATGATGTCCAGCGACAGGCCCTGGATCTTGATGTCCATCTGGATGGACGTTATGCCCTGCTCCGTACCGGCGACCTTGAAGTCCATGTCGCCCAGCGCGTCCTCGGTGCCCAGGATGTCCGTCAGGATCGCGACCGCGTCGCCTTCCTTGATGAGACCCATCGCCACCCCGGCGCAGGGCGCCTTGAGCGGCACTCCGGCATCCATCAACGCCAGCGACGCACCGCACACCGTGGCCATCGAAGACGAACCGTTGGACTCGAGGATCTCGGAGACCACGCGGATAGTGTAGGGGAACTCGTTGTACGGCGGCAGCAGCGGAGTGATCGCCCGCTCGGCGAGCGCCCCGTGGCCGATCTCGCGCCGGCTGGTGCCGCGCATCGGCCGCACCTCGCCCGTCGAGAACGGCGGGAAGTTGTAGTGCAACATGAACGACTTCGTCGTCTCACGCGGCGCGTCGATGTTGTCGATGCGCTGCTCGTCGTCCACGCTGCCCAACGTAGCGGTCACCAGCGCCTGGGTCTGCCCCCGCGTGAACAGCGCCGAACCGTGGGTCCGCGGCAGCATGCCGACTTCGCAGGTGATCGGACGGACCGTCTCAGTGTCTCGGCCGTCGATCCGCTCGCCGCGCTCCAGCACCTGGCGGCGCATGGTGTGGTACTGGATTTCCTCCAGCAGCTCGCCGATCAGCCGGCCCTGGTCCGGGAACTCAGGTTCCAGCTGCGCCTTCACCGTCTGGGTGAGGGCCGCGAGCGCCTGGGCCCGCTCTTCCTTCCTCGCCAGGTTCATCGCCTCGGCGACGCGCGGCGCGGCCAGCTCCTCGACGCGCTTCTTGAGCTCCGCCGGAGGCTCGACCCTGGTCCACTCCATCTTGGGCGCGGAGTGCTTGGCCAGCAGCTCCTCCTGCACCGCAACCAGCTCCTGGATGCCCTTCTGCGCCACCTTCAGCGCCGCGAGCATGTCCTGCTCGCCCACCTCGGCCGCCCCTCCCTCGACCATCACGATGGAGTCCTTCGAACCCGAGACCACGATGTCGATGTCGCTGAACTCGAGCTGCTGGAAGGTCGGATTGAGGATCCACTTGCCCTCGACCCTGCCCACCCGCACCGCGGCCACCGGCCCCGCGAATGGGATCTTCGAACTGGCCAGCGCGAACGAGGCCGCGATCACGCCCAGCGTGTCGGCATCGTTTTCCTGGTCGGCCGACAGCACGTACACGTAAACCTGCACCTCGTTCCGGAACCCCTCCGGGAACAGCGGCCGGATGGTGCGGTCGATGATACGCGCGCTGAGAATCTCCTCGTCGTTAGGACGGGCTTCCCGCTTCAGGAACCCGCCGGGGATCTTGCCCGCGGCATAGAACTTCTCGCGATACTCGACCAGCAGCGGGAAGAAGGGCAGCGAGGACTGGGTGTCGGCCACCGAGGCCGCGGCGAGCACCACCGTGTCGCCGAACTGGACGAGCGCCGAGCCGGCGGCCTGCTTGGCCAGCCGCCCGCACTCGATGCGGAAGGTGCGGCCCGCGAAGGCGCGCTCGATACGATGCATCATCGTGTTTGGTCCACCGTTAGGGACGGGGATCGGAGACCAGGGATCGGGGATCGGGGAACCGACCGGTCGATCCTGGCCGCGCACCCCTGACCCCCAATCCCCGACCCCTGACCCCTAGTGTCTGAGCCCGAGCTCGTCGACGATCTGGCGATAGCCCGCCAGATCGGTGCGCTTGAGGTAGTCGAGGAGCCGGCGGCGCTGGCCGACCATCTTGAGCAACCCGCGGCGGCCGTGGTGATCCTTGGCGTGAGTGCGGAAGTGCTCGGTGAGTGCGTTGATGCGCGCCGTGAGCAGCGCGATCTGGACCTTCGTGGACCCGAAATCGGTCGGGTGCAGCTGGTACTTGGTGGCGACGCTCGCCGTCTCGTAACCCATCTTCTCCTCGTCCCCCGGCCCCATGCCGGGGCAGTAGCATCTACTCTAATTGTCCGTAGCACCTTAACTTAACCCCGCTTGGAGACCCTTTCAAGAGGCGACGCCTGACGGCCCAGGAACCCCCTACCCTACCGACCGCCCGAATCGGCCCGTACCGCACCAAGGCCTTCATCGGGGGCGGAGGCTTCGCCTGGGTGCTGGCGGCGAAGAAGGACGGGGACGACCAGATGGTTGCCCTCAAGGTCCTCAAGCCGAAGTACGCCTCTGACGAGGGGTTCGTAGCCCGGTTTCTGCGGGAGGCCACTACAGCCGGCGAGCTGCGCCACGCCAACATCATCCGCATCCTCGACATTGGCCGGGACGGCGACCACGTGTTCTTCGCCATGCCCCGGCTGGTCAGATCGCTGCACGAGGCCCTCCCCGAGGGCACCGTCATGGACGAGGCCGAAGTGGTGCGGGCGGCGCGGGACATCGCCAAGGCCCTCGCCTTCGCCCACGAAACCGGCATCATCCACCGGGACATCAAGCCCCAGAACATCCTGTTCGCCGAGGACGGGCGGGCCGTGCTGTCGGACTTTGGCATCGCGCGGCTGATGCAGAACTACAGCGGCTCGACCGGCAAGCGGATGGTGATCGGGACGCCCCACTACGTGAGCCCCGAGCAGGCGCGGGGCGAGCAGCTGGACGGCCGGACTGACATCTACGCGCTGGGCGTCACCATGTACCGGGCCGTGACCGGCAAGCTGCCGTTCCACTCGGGCGACTGGTACGAGCTGGCGCGGTTGCACGTCGAGGAGCCACCCGAACCGCCCCGCCAGGTGCGCGACGGGATCTCGAAGGCCTTCGAGCGCATCGTGCTCAGGTGCCTGGCGAAGGATCGCGCGGACCGCTATCCCACCGCGGCCGACCTCGCCGCCGAGCTGGACGTCATGGTGGCCGACCCGGCCCCGCGCAGCACTGCGGAGTTCGCCATCAAGGCAGTGAAGAAGCTGTTCGGGCGCTAGGCGCTGAGGGCCGAGTGGCTGGCGGCTCGCGCCGCTCCAGACCCGACTACCTGAGGAACGGCCTCGTCACATCGTTGAAGATCGCCAGCAGCATGATCGCGATCAGCACGAACAGACCCACCTGCGTCAGGCGCTGGCGGACCAGAAGCGGAAGCGGCCGCCGCATCACGGCCTCCGCGATCAGAAACACCAGGTGTCCGCCGTCTAGCACGGGAATCGGCAGGAGGTTCAGCACCGCCAGGTTCATCGAGAAAAGGGCCATCAGGGCCAGCAGCGGCCTGAGCCCTTGGCGCGCGGCCTCGCCTGACAACTGGCCGATGAGTATCGGCCCGCCCAAATCGCGCAGCGAGAGGTCGCCCAGGACGAGGCCCTTGAGCGCGAACACCACCAGCCCGGCCGCGCGGACGGCGTCGTCGAACCCGGCGCGTACCGAACCGGCCAGTCCGTGTCGCTCCACCAGGACCACACTCTCAACTCCGATGCGGCCTACCGTCGTGTCGCGCTCGCGCACTTGGCGGGGCACCAGCGAGACCCTGACCGTGTCCGCAAGGCGCACGGCGGCCACGGCCAGCGTCTCGCCAGGGCTGCGCGAGACGATGCGAACGAATTCCTGCCAGGTGAGCACCGGCACCGTGTCGACTGCCACGATCCGGTCGCCGGCCCTGAGCCCGGCCTCTTCCGCCGGCCAGCCCGGCAGCACTTTGCCCAGGACCGGCTCGTGCCACGGCACCATCGCCCGCAATGCGGCTGCCCGCGCACCCTGCTCCCTAAGCGGCACATCCACCAGCACCGGCTCCGTCCTGCCCTCCACATCCACGCGCAGCGGGGTCTCGCGCTTGGTGAGGAACGCCTCGGCGATCGCGCCCCAGCTGGTCATGGTGTCGCCGTTGACGCGCAGGATGCGATCGCCGCGCCGCAAGGTGGCCAGCGGGCCCGCACCGGTGGGGAGGTCCGCCTCGCGTACCTCGTACACGGTGGTGGTGGGATCGGTGCGGGTGCCGTACGCCGCCGCGACCACGGTGTAGAGCAGCATACAGAACAGCGCGTTCATCACCACCCCGGCGCTGATCACCCAGATCCGTGCCGGCACGCTCTTAGAATCGAAGGTGCGATCGGGCGGCACCGCGGCCTCGGCCCGCGGGCCCTCCAGCGCCGTCTCCTCGTCTTCCAGTCCGGCCATCTTGACGTAGCCGCCGAACGGGATCCACGAGATGCAGTATTCGGTTTCACCCCACTGCCAGGCGAGCTTGGTGCGCGGGCCGAGGCCGAGGGAGAAGCGTTGCACGCTGATGCCCACGGACTTGGCGGCAAGGAAATGGCCAAGCTCGTGTATGAAGATCAGCAGCCCGAGCACCAGAATCATCGCGCCAACAGTCAGCAGCACCGACACCCCCCCGTCCCACTGTCCCACTGTCCCACTGTCCCACTTACCTGAGCAACGACTCCGCCTTCCTCCTGGCCCAAGCATCCGCCTCGCGCACGGCCTCGATCGAATCGGCCGGCTGCGGCGTGTGACCGTCCAGCACTGCGCCGATCATCTCCGCGATGCGTCCGAACTGGATCCTGCGCTCCAGGAACGACGCGACGGCAACCTCGTTGGCGGCGTTGAATACCGCCGGCGCTGTGCCCCCGGTGCGCCCGGCGGCCACGCCGAGGGCGAAGGCCGGGAACACGTCCG
>DATMBH010000149.1:0-3103 GCA_035559335.1 Gemmatimonadales bacterium | reverse complement strand
GGCATCGCCGCGCCGGCCGCCGGCGCCGCGCGACAGCCCGGGACGTTGCGTGGCCCGGGCATGGCCGCCGCACGCCGCACTGGGCTGCGCGTGGGTTCCATGGTGGCCGTGCTGGCCATCTGGGAGCTGGGTGGCCGCATCCCGATCAGCCTCACCTTCCCGAGCTTCACGGCCACCATCGGGGCCTTCGGTGCGATGCTCGCCGACGGCACGTTCCTGCGCGCCTACGCTGAGACGATCGGACCGCTGCTCGTCGGCGTGGCGCTGACGGCCATCGGCGGCGTGGCCGCGGGGGTGGTCATGGGCCTGTCGCCCAAGGCGGAGTGGATCGGGCTGCCGGTGTTCGTGATCCTGCAGGCCGCCCCATCCGCGGCGATCATCCCGCTGATCACCTTCATCTACGGCATCGGCTTCGCGGCGAAGGTCTTCGCCGTCGTGCTGCTGAGCACGCCGGTGATCGTGCTCAACTCGTACCGCGGCATCCGGAACACGCCGGTCAGCCTGCTGGAGATGAGCGAGGCCTTCCTGGCCAGCCGATGGCAGCGGATCTGGAAGGTCATCCTGCCGTCTGCCAGCGGCCTGATCTTCGCCGGCCTGCGGCTGGGGCTGGCCCAGGGGTTCACCGGCGCCGTGCTCGCCGAGCTGCTGATCACGCCGACCGGCGTGGGTGACCTGATCACCTTCTATCGTGCGCAGGCCGAGTACGACCACATGTACGCGGCCATCCTGTCCATCATCCTGGTCTCCAGCGTGTCCATCACGCTGCTCCAGCGCCTGGAGCAGCGTCACTTCCGACCGGAGCTTCGCTCGCCATGACCGATCCGATTGCCAACCAGGCAGAGCCGGCCGTCCGTGTCGTCGACGTCTCGAAGGAGTACCCCGGCGGGGTCCGCGCGCTGGAAGGCATCACCTTCGACGTCCCCGCCGGCAGGCTGACGAGCCTCATCGGACCCTCCGGCTGCGGCAAGACCACGACGCTGAAGATCGTGGCCGGCCTCATCCCGGCAACCTCCGGGGAGGTCTTCGTCCAGAGCAGGCCGGTGAGCGGGCCAGGTCCGGAACGCGCGTTCGTCTTCCAGGACTTCGCGCTGCTGCCCTGGGCCACCGTCCTGCGCAACGTCGCCTTCGGGTTGGAACTGCGTGGGGTGCCGAAGGCCGAGCGGGAAGAACGGGCGCGCGAGTACATCGCCAAGACGAACCTGTCCGGGTTCGAGGACCACTTCCCGCACCAGCTGTCGGGTGGCATGCGCCAGCGGGTGGGCCTCGCGCGGGCGCTGGCGGTGGACGCCGACATCCTGCTCATGGACGAGCCGTTCGCATCTGTCGATGAGCAGATCCGTCGGACGTTCCAGGAGGACCTGCTGCAGCTGCTGAGCGAAGAGCGCAAGACGGTCCTGTTCGTGACCCACTCGATCGAGGAGGCCGTCTACCTCAGCGACCAGATCGTGATCCTCACCCGTGGCCCGGGCCGCGTGTCGAAGGTCGTGCGGCCAGAGATCCCGCGAGATGGCACGTCAGACGAGATTCGTCGCAGCGAGGGCTACCTGGACGCCGTGGAGGAGATCTGGGGTGAGCTCCGCAGATACGCGCAGGAGGACATGCGCGCTCCAGCCGAGGTGGCGTCATGACCATCGCCGGTCGCCGCATCCCCATGGCCCTCTCCCTGCTCGTCTGGTTCGCGATCTGGGAGGTCGTCGGCCGCACCGGGGCGGTCTTCCTGATCCCTCCCTTCACCGACGTCCTGGGCGCCATCGGCCCGGTCGTCACCTCCAGCCGCTTCGGGGACGCGGCACTGGTGACCCTCCAGGCGTTCGTGATCGGGATGGCCCTGTCCCTGGCCTGCGGCATCGGCGTCGGCTTCCTGATGGGACGGGTCAAGGCGGTCGGTGACCTGATGGGCATGTGGGCCAACATCTTCGAGAGCTCGCCGCTCACGGCGATCGTGCCGGCGCTCATGGCGCTCCTCGGCTTCGGGCTGCCGACCATGGTCGTCACCGTCTTCCTGTTCAGCGTGTGGGTCATCGCGCTCGACACCCAGGTGGGCGTCGCGCACGTGAGCCCGTCACTGCTCGAGATGGGCCGATCCTTCGGCGGGACCCGCTGGCAGGTTCTGCGCAAGATCGTCCTGCTCGCCGCGCTGCCCGAGATCCTGGCCGGCGTGCGGCTCGGGCTGATCCGCGGCGTGAAGGGCGTCATCATCGGGCAGCTGCTGATCGCCATCGTCGGCATCGGCCACCTGTTCGAGCGCTACTCGCGCAGCTTCCTGATGGCCGAGTTCTGGGCCCTGCTGATCGTCGTGTTCGCCTTCGCCTTCGCTCTCTCCGAGGCCGTTGGACTCTGGGAGAAGCGCGTCGCGGCCTACGCCGGGAGCCGATGAGCTACGCCATTCCCCTGCCCGACCCCGTCCTCCTGCCGGTCGCGGACTCCGACCAGGCCTTCCCGGTGGTGCGGGTGTTCTGCGTCGGTCGCAACTACGCCGATCACGCCGTCGAGATGGGCCATGACCCGGGTCGCGAGCCGCCATTCTTCTTCATGAAGCCGGCCCTCGCCGTGGTGCCCGGGGGCGGGTCGCTCCCCTTCCCGCGGGCCACCGCGAACCTGCATCACGAGATCGAGCTGGTCGTCGCGCTGGGCTCCGGAGGGGCGGACATCCCGGTGGCGTCCGCCCTCGATCACGTCTTCGGCTACACCGTCGGCCTGGACATGACCCGGCGCGACCTCCAGGACCAGGCCAAGGAGTTGCGACGGCCCTGGGACATGGCGAAGGCCTTCGACCGGTCAGCACCGATGGGCTCGCTGCGGCCCGCGTCGGTCATCGGCCATCCGGCGGCGGGTGAGGTCTGGCTGCGGGTCAACGGCGTGCTGCGCCAGTCCGGCGACTTGGCCCAGCAGATCTGGAAGGTGCCGGAGACGATCGCCATCCTCTCGACGCTCGTCGAGCTGCGCCCGGGCGACCTCATCATGACCGGCACGCCCGCGGGGGTCGGTCCCGTCCGGCCGGGCGATGTGCTCGAGGGACACATCGACGGCGTCGGCGACCTGCGCGTCGAGTACCGGGCCTGAGGTCAGCGGCGCAGCGCGACGGACCTCGATCAGTCCAGGG
>DATMBH010000148.1:0-2913 GCA_035559335.1 Gemmatimonadales bacterium | reverse complement strand
GAATCCCCGGCCGCTCCGGTGTAACCTTCCCGGCGATGCGGGACGCGATCACGCTGAGCGGGATGCGGTTCCACACCCTGGTGGGGCTGCTGCCGCACGAGGCCAAGTACCCTCAGCCGCTCGAGCTGGATGTCACGGCATGGCTGTCGCTGCGCGCCGTGGGGGAGGCCGACGAGCCCAGGATGCGGCTCGACTACCGCACCCTGTACGAGACGGTCGCCGGCGTGGTCGGCACCAGCCACCACAAACTCCTCGAAGGGTTGTGCGAGCGTATTGCATCGGCCACGCTGGCCCTGGACGGCGTCGATGCGGTCCGCGTCGCCGCCCGCAAGCCCCACGCCCCGGTGCCGGGACCGCTGGAACACGTGGAAGTCATCATCGAGCGTTCGCGTGATGGCCGCTGACCGCTTTGCGATCGCACTCGGCTCCAACCTCGGCGACCGCCGGGCCCATCTGGCTGCCGCGCGCGAGGCGATCGCAGCGCTGCCCGGAACGCGACTGGCGGCGGCCGGCACGATCGAGGAGACTGAGCCGCTCGGTCCCGTGAGCCAGGGGCCGTTCCTGAACCAGATGCTCCTGGTGGAAACCGACTTGGGGCCGCGGGCTCTGCTCCAGGCGCTGCTGGCCATCGAGCGCTCGCGGGGCCGCGAGCGGCGCGAGCGCTGGGGTCCGCGAACTCTCGACTGCGACATCGTGTGGGCCGAGGACCCGGTTCACGAGACAGACCTCGTCATTCCTCACCCAGAGCTGCCTAACCGCCCATTCTGGCAGCGGGAGCTGGCTGAACTCGGTGTCTACACCTCCGCCGCGCGCTGACGCGCCAGTTACCACCCGCGACGTGGTGGCGGCGAAAGCCGCGGGCCGCAGGCTCGTGTGCGTCACCGCCTACGACGCGCTGTTCGGCCGCTTGGTGGACGAGTCGGGAGTGGACATCGTGCTGGTGGGCGACTCCGTGAACCAGGTGCTGGCCGGCGAGCCGAGCACGCTGTCGGCAACGCTGGACCAGATGATCTACCACACCCGCAGCGTGCGCCGGGGCGTGAAGCGCGCTTTGCTGGTGATCGACATGCCGTTCCTGAGCTACCAGGTGTCGAGGGAGGATGCGCTTCGCAACAGCGGCCGGGCGCTGGCCGAGACCCATGCCCAGGCGATCAAGCTCGAGGGCGGCGAGCAGATGGCGCCAACGGTTGAGTTCCTGGTCGAGCGTGGAGTGCCGGTGATGGGCCACATCGGTCTGACGCCGCAGTCGGTCCACGCCCTGGGCGGTTACCGCGTGCAGGGCCGTACCGAGGAGACCGCGCAACGACTGCGGAGCGACGCGCGCTCGCTCCAGGAAGCGGGCTGCTTCGCGATCGTGCTGGAACTGGTGCCAGCCGCCCTGGCCGGCGAGATCTCGCGCGACCTCGCGATTCCCACCATCGGCATAGGGGCCGGCCCCGAGTGCGACGGGCAGGTCCTGGTGCTTCCGGACCTGCTGGGTCTGAACGACGCGTTCGCCCCGAAGTTCCTGAAGCGTTATGCAGACCTGGCCGGCGAGGTACGGCGCGCGGTCGGCAGTTTCGCCGACGAGGTGCGGCGCGGCGCGTATCCGGGTCCGGAACATTCTTTCTAGCCCGACGGCAGCGTGCTGGTACTGAAGGACATCGCGGCGATGCGGGCTGACGCGGACGAGTCGCGCCGCAGGGGCCTGCGAGTCGGCTTCGTGCCGACCATGGGCTATCTGCACGAAGGCCACCTCCATCTGGTCCGCGTGGCCCGCGAGCGCTGCGAGCGCGTGGTGATGAGCAGCTTCGTGAACCCGCTGCAGTTCGCCCCCGGCGAGGACCTTGCCACCTACCCGCGCGACATGGACCGGGACCTCGAGCTGGCCGAGCGGGCAGGTGTCGACGTGTTCTGGAGCCCGGATGGCGGGCAGATGTACCCGGCGCCGCCGGAGGTGACGGTGAGCCCGGGCCCCGTGGGCGCGATACTCGAGGGGGCGGTGCGGCCGGGGCACTTCACTGGAGTGCTCACTGTGGTGCTCAAGCTGTTCAACGTGGTGCGCCCGGAGCTTGCCGTGTTCGGACGCAAGGATGCGCAGCAGGCCGCGCTGGTGCGGCGCATGGTGTACGACCTGAATGTCCCGATCGAGATCGTCGTGGCGCCGACCGTCAGGGATACTGACGGCCTGGCGCTGTCGTCGCGCAACGTTTACCTCGACGCGGCGATGCGGAGAACCGCGCGGGCGCTTCCCGAGGCGCTGCGGGCCGGGGTCGCGGCTTTTCGCGCGGGGGAGCGTCGGGCCGGGCAGGTGGTTGCCGCCTGCTACTCGGTGCTCGGCCCGCCAGAGCGGAGCGGCAGCCTGACGGTTGAATACGTGAACGTCCTCGATCCGGACAGCTTTCAGCCCAGCCACGCGGCGACGGCCGCCTCCACCCTTGCGGCGGCGATCCGCGTCGGCACCCGGCGGCTGATAGACAACGTCGTGCTGGGTGAGGGGCTCGAGGCCGATCCCAGGCTGGAGTCCCCCTCGGTATTGGGCTCCGGTTCGGCATGAGTACGCTAGTGCTGCCGGACTGGGCGGTGGTCAGCGACCAGCGGCGCGAGCACATCGCGCGCGTGGTGGCGCTGGTCGAGTCGTGGGCGCATGAGATGGGGGTGGAGCGGTCGGAGGCGGAGCGCTGGCGGCGCGCGGCGCTGCTGCACGACTCATTGCGTGACGCCGACGAAGCGACGCTGGCGCGCCACGTGGCGCGCGGGGCGTGGCCAGTGAAGCTGTGGCATGGCCCCGCGGCGGCTGCAGCGGCCGCCTCGAGGGGCGAAGCGGACGTGGGCGTGATCAACGCTGTACGCTATCACTCCGTCGGCTTCTCCGGCTGGGACCGCGCCGGGCGGATGCTGTACCTCGCGGACTTCCTGGAACCGGACCGGGAC
>DATMBH010000147.1:0-14886 GCA_035559335.1 Gemmatimonadales bacterium | reverse complement strand
AGGGCGACCGCCAGCACTACCAGCGCCACACCGATGGCCGAGACCAGCCACAGGCTGCGGGCGCTGTCGTCCTCCTGCCACGAGAACCGGTCGTCGCTCGCGCTGTATCCCGGCGGTAGCGTGATGCTGCGCATGAACGAGCGGTGGGTGCGCTCAGCGAGGCGCGGTGGACCACGGAAGTCGTAGCTCAGGATTCGCACGTACTGCTGGTCTTGGCGGCTGATTCGGCCGAGCGTCTCCTCCTCGCTCACCTCGGCGACGTCGCCGATCCGGACCGGCGTGCCTAACGCAGTCGGCACGATTGCCGCACGCAGCTTATCCAGGGTGCGCGACCTCGCTCCCGCGTCCTTTACCAGCACCAGTACTTCCTCTCCGCCGACCACGAACCGCTCACCGCCTACGGCGCCGGCAGCCTCGCGGCCCAGGGCCGCCGCCAGGTCCTCGGCAGTCAAACCGAACCGCGCCAGCGCGGCGCGATCGGGCCGGAGCACGATGCCGAAGGCGCGTTCGCGCATCCAGAAACTACCGCTGGTAATGGAGACGTCGCGCACCCGAGGGATCCGCTCCAACCTGCGCTTGAGGTCGAGGGCGATCCGCTCCAGTTCGTCGTATGAGTAGCCCAGCAGCTTGATGCGCTGGTTGATCGGGCTGCCCCCAAGACCGCCCGAATAGAATCCCGGGCCCTGGTAGCGCACCGCGACGGCCGCACCGCCAATCAGGACGCCGCGCCGGGTCAGCTCCTCCTCCAGTACGTAAGGTGTCACGCCGGGCTGATCGGTAAAGCTCACCACCAGCTGCGCGCCGTCGCGGCTGCCGCGCGCCACGGCCTGCTCAACCCCAGGGCGGCCGACCACAATTGACTCGAACTCGCGGATCCCCTCGTCCAGCAGCCGCGGATCCGAGCCTCGCGGGAACTCAAGCGAGGCGTACAGTTGATCGGGCTGGCCCCACCACCAGCTCCACGACGACTTCGGCACGTGCCTAACGAACCCCCAGGCCACCACGCCCACCGCGGCAGCGCCAACCGCAACAGTAGCCCAGCGCCAGCGCAGCAGCCTGACGGCGAGCCACCTGTAGCCGCGGTCCAGCCGGCGCCACGCGGCGCGAGCACCGAGTGGCGACCTCGCCACGGCCGGAACCACGACCAGCGACGCCACTACCGACCAGCCCAGCGCCAAGGCGAACGCGATGGCAAAGGGGGTGAACGCTGCGCGTGCATTGCCCTGCAGGAACAGGAAGGGGAGCAGCACCACGGCGGTCGTGAGCGTGGCACCCACGACGGCCGCCGCGATCCGGTGCGCGGCAGCGGCGCGAGCTGCGGCATCGTCAGGCACGGACCGAAGCCGGTCCACCACCACCACGCCGTTCTGTACCAGGATGCCGATGCCCATCGCCAGCCCCGCAAGCGTGAGCAGGTTGGCGGAGACGCCCAGCACGTAGAGGCTTGACGCGGTGCCCGCGATGGCCACCACGGCGCTGCCAAACACCAACGCCACCGCATGAACACTGCGGAGCGTGAGCGCGAGCACCAGCAGCACGGCCAGCGTCGCTACGGCGCCGCGCAGCGCGAGGTTGCTCAGCGATTCGCGCAGGGACTCGCTTTCGTCGCGCTGGAGCCGCACCGACACGCCCGGTGGCAATCGTTCCGCCGCGGCGGCTACGGCCCCTCGCACGGCGGATGCGGTGCGGATGGCGTCGGCGTTGGGGGCCCGTTGCACGCTGATGGCCACCGCCGGCTGCCCGTTGATCCGGTAGAACTGATCGCGGCTGTCCTCTTCCGGCCGGACTGACGCCAACTCGCCAAGTCGCATCGTCCGACCGCCAGCAGCCCGGATCGGGAGCGATGCGAGATCCTCCAAACCACGGAGTTCGTTGCGCAGCACCACCGCGAATGTGCCGGAGCCGCGAACCTCCTCGCCAAGCGAACGCACCAGGCGCGAGGCCCGCAGCGCCTCGCTGATCGCCTCGGGCGCAACACCGACTCTGGCCAGCAGGGCCCGGTCGTAGGCGATGCTGACTCCTAGCTGCGCACCGCCGGAGACATCAACCGATCCTACACCCGGAACCGACGCAATGACCGGCTGGAGCCGCTCCTCCAGCAGTTGCGCCAGCGTGCCCGGCGTGTGCGGGCCATACACCGTGTACCGCAACAACGGCTGCTCGGCCAGCTCGCTGGGAACGTAATTGGCCAACGACGGCGAGCCGGCGCCGAGCGGCAGCTCGGGCCGGAGGACCTCCAGCCGCTCGTGAATGGCGAGGCGGGTAAGCTGGACGTCGGCGTCAGGCTGGAGATGGATCGTTACCCGCGAAGCACCGTCGAACGACTCGCTGTCCACCCGCCGCACGCCGCGCACCGACTGCACCGCGGCCTCCAGCGGGGCCGTGAGCGCCTTCTCCACCAGCTCGGCGGTGGCGCCAGGCCAGGAGGCCGAGAGGTCGAGTCGCGGCAGCTCCACCACGGGCCGCGTGGCCAGCGGCAGGCGCGAGAACGCCACAGCGCCGGCCAGCACCAGCCCAACCGCCGCGGACCAGACCGCCGCCGGGCGGTTCGCAGCCCAAGCGATCAACTGCGCGCTCCTCCGCGAGAGACCCGTTCCTCGACTACCACATACGCGGCCGGCAGCAGGAAGAAGGTCACCAGCAGCACGGTGATCGAGCCTCCGATAACCGCCGCGGCCAGCGGCTGGTACAGCGCCCCACCGCTGCCCCACCCGAACACCAGGGGTAGCACGCCCGTTATGGTGGTGAGCGATGTCATGGTGATAGCGCGCAGCCGCTGGCGGCCGCCCAGAATCGCGGCCTCGCGCGGCGCATGGCCGGCCTCACGGAACCTGCGAATGGCGGCCAGCTTCACCACGGCCTCGTTGTCCGCCAGCCCGATCATCACCACGATGCCTATCAGCGCTACCGTATTCAGCGACTGGCCGGTGATCCACAAAGCCGCCAGGCTCCCTACCCCAGCAAGCGGCACCGTGAGCATAACAAGCAGCGGCGTGGTGAACGACGCGAACTCGCCGGCCAGAACCAGGTAGACCAGCGCGACCGCGAGCACCACCACGAGCTGCAGCTCGCGCGCGGTGCGCCGGCGCTCTGCGTCTGCCCCACCCACCCTGACGGAGACGCCTTCTGGCCGCGACAATGCCCCCACGGCACGCGCCACGTCGCGGCTGGCGCGCGCCGTGCCGCCCTCCTCGACCACGCCCTCGACTACCAGAACCGGCCGCTGGTCGTAGCGGACCACCTCCGTCGGCGCACTCGCTTCGCGCACCTCTACCAGCTGCCGCGCCGGCACTCCGCCCACCAGAGTTGCCAGGGCGGCGTTGAGGTCCTCGTCTGCTGCGCCGGCAAACCGCACCACGATCGGAGTGCGGCGGTCGGTCTCGCGCAGCTCGCTGGCAGCAACTCCGCCCAGGCCGCCGGCGATCGCATCCGCCACTGCGTCAGGACTGAGACCGCGCTCAACCAGGCGCTCCCGGATCAGCGACAGCTCGACCACCGGCTGCCGGCCAGCGTGAGCATCGCGCACGTCGGCCAGGGACGGCAGCGCGCGCAGTGTCGTACGTACCAGTTCCGCGAACGCCTCCGCATCACGCGGGCTCGAAGATGTGATCTCGACCCTGACGGCGCGGCCCTCGCGCCCGATCAACGCGCCGAACTCGGTCTGGCCCGCCACGTCCAGCGCGAGAGGCCCGGCGGCAAGATCGGGAAGCGCGGCCCTAAGGCCTGCAACGAAAGCCTCGGCGCTGGTCGAGCCCGGCACCGGAAGCAGCATCCGCGCCGATCCGGCGGTGCCGGGATCGGATCCGGCAAGCACCTCCTCGTCGGTCGCCTGGCCCACACGGCTGTAGATCCGCTCACCGCCCAGCGAAGCCGCCGCTGCCTCGATGCGTGCCACCTGCCTAGCGGTCTCCTCGAGGCTCGTGCCTTCGGCGAGGCGGAGGTCAGCTACGACCACGCCTTCGTCCACCCGCGGCAGGATCTCACGCGGCAGGCTCAACCCGATGGCGACCGCAACGCCCACGGTGGCGACCGCAATTGCGAACACGGCGCTCGGACGATCCAGGCACCAAGCCATCGCGTGCTCGTAGCGCTCGGCGAGTCGGATCCCGAGTCGGTGAAGCGCGCCGTCGGGACGTGACGCCGTGGGCGATTTACCGCGGTAGCCGCTCCGTCCGACCAGGAGTACCGGCAGCAGTGTGAGCGCCAGAATCAGCGACGCCGTGAGCGTCGCCACCACGCTCAGCGACAGGTCGCGGAACAGGGCCGCCGCCAGTCCGCGCACGAAGACGATCGGGCCGAACACCAGCAACGTGGTCAGGGTTCCGGCGAGCAGCGGGCCTGACAGCTCCTCCGCCGCTTCCCGAGCCGCGGCGAGTGCGGGCACGCCCTGCTCGCGTTTGCGTCCTGTCGCCTCGGCGACCACGATGGCATTGTCCACGAGCAAGCCGACACCTAACGCGAGGCCGCCGAGGGAGAGGACGTTGATGGTGACGTCAAGGCCCTGAAGAGCCGTCAGGGAGACCAGGACGGAAACGGGCACGATCAGCGCCACCGCGAACGAACCGCGGCGGTCGCCCATCATTAGCAGGATGACAACCAGGCTGAGCAGGCCGCCGACGACGATTTCCTGGCCGAGGTTCGACAGCGCCGCGGTGACAAATCCGGCCTGTGCCGCGACCATGGTGATTCGGAAGTCGGGGTACTCCCGGCGCAGTTCGGCCAAGGTGCGCTCGACCTCGCCCGTTACCGCCACGGTGTTCGCGCCGGCGTCCTTGTAGACCACGAGGCCAATCGCGGGCTCGCCGGAAAGCCGCACCAGCGTGCGCGGGTCGGCTGTGGTGCGACGTACGGTAGCGACGTCGCTGAGCCTAACGCTGCCGCGCTGGCCCACCGGCGTGCGCGCGATCTCCTCGACCGCTTCGAACTCGGTCAGCGCACGCACGCTGAACCTGAACTGGCCTCGCCTCACGGTGCCGCCACGGGCCAGCGCGTTGGCGCGCCTGACGGCGGTGGCGACGTCGCCTGCAGTCAGACCGAGTGTACGCAGGCGCTCCGGATCAACCTCGATCCGGATCTCATCCTCCGGCGCGCCGACCACAGCCACGCTCGCCACGCCGGCCAGCTGTTCCAGGCGGCGGGCGTGCACGTCGCGTGCGGCCTGGGCGATGGCGCGCAGGTCGCGCGGTCCCGACATAGCGAGAATGGCGATGGGGCGTTCGCCCGGGTCGCTGCTGAGTAGCGTGGGGCGTTCGGCTCGGCTCGGCAGGCGGCCGCGGGAGTTGTCGAGTCGCTCGCGCACGTCGAGCACCGTAGCGCGCATGTCGGTGCCCCATGCGAACCGCATCACGGTGGTCGCCTGGCCGTTGCGGCTGACCGAGCGCAATTCCACTAGCCCCGGCGTGGCCGCC
This sequence comes from Gemmatimonadales bacterium, assembly GCA_035559335.1. Classification (GTDB taxonomy): domain Bacteria; phylum Gemmatimonadota; class Gemmatimonadetes; order Gemmatimonadales; family JACORV01; genus DASXPG01. Next base: position 9,478 of record DATMBH010000147.1, on the reverse strand, counting down.
ACCGCCTCTTCGACGGGCTCGGCCACGAAGCGCGAGACTTCCGGTGCCGCGGCGCCCGGCCAGCTGGTGCGGATGGTGAGGACCGGCAGTGCAACGTCGGGCAGCAGGGAGACCGGCAGTCGCCCCAGGCTTACGATGCCGAGCAGCAGCACCGCCAGCGTAGCGGCGATGGTGGAAACGGGCCGTCTCAGCGCGGCGGCCGGGAGACTCATTCCGCGCGAAGGGGCTCGAGCCGGACACCAATCGGTGTCACGGGCGGCGAGGCTGCCGCTGTTCCGTGAGTATCACCCGAATGGGCGCATCGTGAGTGAGCGAGACGTGTCCGCCCACCAGCACCGTGTCGCCGGGCTCGATAGGCGGGAGCACTGCCCCTTCCTCGCCCATGATCTCCGTTTCCCGGCCGTTCGAGCGTCCGAGGCCGACGTACACCCACTCGGCGCGGCCCTCCCGGGCGCGGAACACCAAGGGCCGGCCATCGCGCTCGATCACGGCATCGGCCGGCACCAACAGGCGGTTGGTCAGTCGGGTCGCCTCCAGCTCCACGTCGGCATACATGCCCGGCCGCAGCGAGCCCGAGGGCACCCGCACCAGCACGCGGCCCGCGTGCGTGGCCGTGTCCACCACCGGCAGTACCGCAACCACGGCGCCGGTGAGCGCGCGGTCCGCAGCGCCGCTCGGTGCGACGCGCGCCGTCGCCCCGGGGCGCATCAGCAACAGGTCGTGCTCCAGCACCGCCGCTTCCACCAAGAGACCGTTCAGGTCCACAATGGTGGCCACCGGATCGCCCACGCCCGCCGACTGACCCGCGACCACGTTCACTCGGTCAACCACGCCGCCAAACGGGGCCCGGATCACCGCCCGCTCACGGTCCAGTCTGGCCCGCTCCAGCCGCGCCTCAGCACCAATGATGCCCGCCCGCAGGCGGGCATTCTCGGTGCGCCGGCGCGCGATCTCACCGGTGTCGTTGGGATTGTTGCCCAGCATCAGGTCGTCGAAGCGCACCTGCGCATCCGCGACGGCCCCCTCCGCCTCACGAACCGCCAGGTCGAACGGTCGAGGGTCGAGTCGCGCCAGCACCTGCCCTGCCTCGACCCGCTGGCCGGGACGCACCGCCACCTCGGCGACCGTGCCCGCGGCCTCGACCCGCACGCCAACGTGACGCTCAGCGCGGACCTGGCCCGTGGTCCGGATGGTCAGGACCAGGTCGCCGCGCCAGGCGATCGCGCCATGGACTGGCAGGGCTACGCCCGAGTCTGCCGAAGCGCCCGCCGAATCGGGTGGTGAACCCTGGGCATCCGGCGGGCTTCCGCAGGCACTGGTGATTAGCGCGGCGGCTCCCATCGTGACCACATTGAGCAGCCACCGGCTTCGTGCGCTGGTTCCGACTAGCGAACTTGGCATCGCCTTGCAAGTTGCGACCGTTCACCCCGTTGGACAATGGCCCAAGAAGAACGGGGGACGAAGATTCGTCCCCCCTCCAGCCTGGGCCTCTGCCCCTCGGACATGAACCTCGTCCAACTCCTAGGATCTAGCTCGCGTACACCTGCGAATCATCGCAGTGGCGGCGAGCAATCCGCATCGCAGCGTATCCACTCGCGATACTCCACTGTCTCGACGTAGTACCGGGACCCACGGCGGCGCCAATACCGACCTGACATCGGGATGACCGCTGCGGGCGGGCCAGCCCGAACTGGAGCGAAGAACACCTCTCCGCCGGCCTCCTCGTATTGGTCGGGAACAACGAAGCGCCACGAAGCGCTCGCAAACGCAGTGTCTGGAGTCAGCTCAAGTACGCCCACGATGAAGGTCGAGCCGGTTCGCCTGGAGCAGAAGACAATCCGCGGCATGCCGTCCGTTTCCCTGTCCAGCGCGAGGTCGTTCCATTCGTCGAACCTTGCGTCCGCGAAGTGCCAAGCAAACACGGATTCCAGCCAGGGATACTCCCAGCGATCGTATCGGGGCTGGATCACTCCCCCGGCGGGACTGCCATAGAACGTGTTGCGTGTTGGCAACCACGGCGCCCGAATGCCGCCAGCCACGGTCAGTGGTCGCAGGCGCGATGTGTCCACTACTCCGAGTGAGTCACTGGAGACATCAGCCACGAAGCTCATGCCTCTGCCCAGCACGCCATGCGCGGTGAGCGATACGTCGTATCGGGATGCAGCGCGCTGGTAGAGGAGGCGAGCAGCACGATCATCACGTCGCGGGCAGCGCGGCGGTTCGACTCGAACAGCAATCGAGGCGAGACGCTGAGGCACGGCCACCAGCGTTATGACCAATGGCTCCGACGAGCGTGCCAAGTCGATTCTCACGGGGCGAAACCCGATGCGACGCACTAGCAAAGCTAGCGCCACTGAGTCGGAAGGCATCGCCAATGCGAACCTGCCAGTTGCATCGGTCACCGCTGATGCGGCCCTGAGCGTGGGCGTCCAGAGCTCAACAAGTGCGCCGGCTACCGGATAGCGGCCCTCGTCGACGACCAGACCAGACAGCTGGGCACAGAGCGGCCTGGCGAGCGTGAGGCCAAGCAACACAACGCAGGCCGGACGCGCTAACCGCACCACACTAGTCCCTGGAGTCGCACGGAGAACGGAACACGCTCAGCCGCTGACGCCCGTCATCGAGTTGGTGCACGAAGAACGCGCGTCGGCGTCCGAGCCCAGCAAGAGAGTACCTAGGTTGGACACGCACTTGGCATAACGGCGTCCCCGCTCGATCGAGTACCAAGTACGCCCGCATCGTATCGGCTTGGGCACGATGTCGCTCCATCCAAACCTCTCCGGCGGGACTCATGGCCATACCACCATCGACGAAGGGCGGCTTGTCGGTCAGACGCTTCGAAGGTGTTCCTTCCTGCCTGCCAACCTCGGCGCGCTCATCGGGCGTAGCTGAGACGGTCGACAACGGCAGAGTCCTCGTGCTTCTGTGACCGCTGCGCACGTTCAATCGCTCGATAACAACGGGAGCGTTTCTGATGATCACCAAGTCGCTCGTGGGCACTACGGCCCATTCGTCCCGTGCACTCCACGCGTGTCTGAGAACCATTCGGCTAACCTGACTCGTATTAGCCGACGGATTCATAAGGGTCCTTGTCACAGCGACGAGGTCCGGGGCGTCGAGCAAGGCCACAGTGTCGGCGACATCATTCGCTGGGTCCCACGCAACCACTGGTATGCTGTCTGGCGGCGGCCAGGGCACCTCCGACTCAAAGTAGATTCGACCGCTGGCATCGGCGCCCCGCGGCGTCATCCCAGGAGTCGCCTGTGGGAATGAAATAACCCGAACAAACGCAGCCTCGGGCGACAGAACTGTAAAGCGACGCAGTTGGGTATCGATCACCAGCACCGAATCGTGCCGATATGCCAGCAGACGAACGGGTCTCTGGTATTCGCCCGGGCCACTGCCGGTTCTTCCGAGGTCGGTGACAGACCCGGGCGCAAGGAGCAGAACCCGGCCCTCAATTGGATCGGTCACGATGAGCGCCTCAGAGCGCAGTTCGCTCACGCTGGAGATGTGCGTCAGATCGAGATCCACCGTCTCCAGCGCCGAACCGATCGGTACATCTGGTACGGAATCCGTGACTACGTCGGCACCGGAACACGCGGCAGCGCACGCGATCACCGCCAGCAACGCAGCAGTGCTCGGAGCCCGCGCACTGCGAGCGCGCATAGGCGGATGCTTGTATACCCAGGAAACGCGCGAGCCGAAGTGCCGCCTAGCGGAGTCAATCGCCGCAGCCAACACGATGTGTCCTCCGGAATAGATCAGCTTCTGAGGGTCGTCAGTGGTCGCTAGTGTCGCGCGTTGAGTACTGCCAATGTCCACCGATTCGGTGTCTGTGCCTCATGCGCCATGAACACTAGTCCCCGTCCCTGTGGATCCTCTGTCATCAGTCGCGGTGCTTCAGGCGCATCGAGCCAAAGCTCGCCGTCGCGACGCAGCGCCATGATCTTCCAGACCGGCCGACGATCCCTGAAACTCTGGTAGGGCACCACGAATCCTGCCTCGGTCCAATACACACCAGTCACGAAGTCCACGGTCGCCATCCACTCGCCCATCGCGCGAGGATCCCCGAGCGCTTCGGGCCGCGGAGGGGTCGGCTGACGAAACCGGTGCGAAGTCAACGGCAGGCGGCCGAGGTCATCGCCATGAGTCGTGAACAGGTAGAGTGTATCCGATGGTGCGAAGGTCGCGACCAGGGTATCGCCGCGCACAAACGCCTGCACCCATCCCGCCATGGAAGCTACCTCCTTGTAGCGATAGCCTTCCCACGGCGAAAAGAAGCTGCCTCTCACTTCATTGGTGCGGAAATTCCACAGGTGAAGTCGCGGCGAGTCAGGACGATCGCCACGGACGCCGGCGAGGAGAACCGTGCTGTCGTCAACGACGTCGGCGTCGTCGATGCCGAAGATCAGCGACTGTATGGTCCGCAATGCTCGGGTGCCTGTCGAATCAAGCACCACCAGCCGCCCGTTTCGCTGGGCAACCAGGATCTCGCGCGACGGTAACCGAATAGCTACAGTCGGGCGTTCGAACTGGCCGGGACCGAGACCGCGTGAGCCGAAGTGCGACAACAGTCTGCCTCGCAGGTCGTAGCTGCGCACCTGGGCCTCTTGCATATCAGCGACAAGAAACCCCCTACCTGGATCGACCCGCACCACGGGCCAGACGTTGATTACATCGCTTGTCTCCTCGACTTGCAGTTCCTCGCTCCAGGTCACAACGCTATCAAGTGATGTGGCCACGGAGCGATCGCCGGCGCTCCCGCACCCCGCCGCAAGACTCGCACTCACCATCGCCGTGCACACAGCAAGCAACGGCTGCCCCTTCGTGACCACTCTCGTCCTCACCGTTTGAAGTCGTGATTGGCGACGGGTGGCGACAGCGCCGACGCCGTGCTTACGGACACTTCCAGTCCGCGCCGAAGCTGTAGTCAATCGAGATATTGTCAAGAGTTGTGGCTGGGTCATGATCAGGCTACGTCCTTCCAGCTATTGTTCTGCTAACGTTACACCGGCACTCAGTCGGCGAAGCGGACGACAGCACGCACCAGCGGTAGCGCGTGTGCTCCGTTCAGCTGGCCAGTGCTCATACAAACGGCACGCGAGTGCAGGATCGTGGCGCAAACGACTTCCTCATTGAACCCCACGCCAGATCACGTCAGCAGTACCACCCAATCCTCCCGAAACAGATCCGGCGAGCACGAATACCAGAATAGCAGACAGGCTGACCGGCCTCTCTAATGGAAACAGAGACTCGGCCAGGTACTTGGCAGCGAGGCCCACAGCGAAGCCCCTCAGCGCGCCGTGCGCTAGTCCATGCCTCCACCGGGTGCCGGCGGCCGAGTCTATCCGTATCGCGGAAGCGGCCGGAAGCGCGATCCTTGCGGGGTCTGGTGGGAGGAAGCAGGGGCGGCCAGGATAGCGACAGAGTTCAATATGTGTCGCTCCGGGCACGAGCCGTGTGAGCAGTCGCCCCACCACGACGCTGCTATCAGCCAGACGGACTCGCACTAGCGTGCCACTGTCAATGGCCGTGTCCACGCGAACCTGTGCCGAGGCCCTGGAACCACACAGGGTAGTCAGGGCAAGCCAAGCGATAGCAGTGCGCGCCGACAGCATCAACATCCTCCCTGTGGAGCATCCGACTCATCCGCATTACCGCAAGCAGCGATCGACGTCACGACGCACTTTCCTACTCTCTGAGGGTCGGCCACGTCCGTCGCTAGTAGCCGTGAGGAGTGCTGTAGAAATGCTAGAGGGCACCGCCGGCAGTCGCGGTCGCAGCGAACGGGCGCCACCGTGGTCCGGAACGCGCTGCGCAACAACCGATGGCGCAGTCGCCGTTGCCAACATCAAGCCGAGGAGAGGTCCAACCCTGATCCAGCTATGCGGCCTGGGCATCACCGGTTGCGGCGCGATGTCAGCACTGGTCGAGCAACCGCAAAGCGAATAGACCCATCGTCTTCCTCGCGCTGCCAGGCGAGAAGTCCTCCACCGACGAATACGGCCAACTCGTCCATTCTGAGATTACTGAGCACACGACCCGTCGAGAGGTCCACTACCTCAACGTACGTGTCATACTGCGCGGACTGGAGCGCGACGGGGGTCGGGCCTGAACGGGCCAAAATCGGCCCACGCGCTCGCTCACGGCCCGGCGGTTGTGGATTAGGTCGCCAGCGCCTGTCCGCCACCAGTCCAGTAACCCAGAGACGGTTGGCCCCGGAATAGTGGATCGAGGTTATCCTAGCCAGAGGCGGCGACAGGGGCCCGCGCCGGGCGCGCTCTGAAGCGTCGTAGCTACGGAACCACGGGGACTCAACTGCCACCCGACGCCGTATCGCACCGGACGAGTCCCAGATCTCAATAGAATATTGGTAAGCCGCCTGAACGGCGATGATGGTGCCAGAGTCGCCATGCGTCACAAGCAGTTGCATCGCGTCCGGATCAGGAAACCGTTGCTCCACCGGCGTGCCGAGTCCACGGACCAATTGCAACGCCGTGTCCAAAAGGATCAGTCGTGGCAGTCCCGGTCTTAGGTTGTTGACCACAACTCGGCCGTCGGCCAATGGTGCTGCGCGAACGACCCAAGATCCACGTGGCATTGGCGCACTTCGAACGCTCGCGCCGCCTTGCGACAGCACCGCCATTCTCCCGGACGCGTCCTTAACCGCGACGCGCCCGCCCGGCAGCACTATTACGAAGTCGATATCAGTGAACTCGCCGGGGCCGGTGCCAGCTCGCCCCACTGATCTGGTTTGCCTACCCCGATCATCGTAGAACGCGATAGCTCCTGGCGAACTCGTGGGAGCGGCCAGGAACCCCAGTCGCCTGTCCCACACAAGCCTGCTCTGCGGAATAAGCACGACCGAGTCGCGTGAGTCACCCACCGTGGATACGGGATCGATCCGTATCGTGCATCGAACACAACTCGAGGGTGGCGCTGTTGCCTGCTGCGCCCACACGTCCCCTAGGGCTCCCATCCCTAGTACCGCGCAGCATGATACTCGAAGCAGGTGCCTGGCAGGCCTCCGGAGTGGCACGAATTCGGAGTGCACTGGTATGGCTCTCCAGTACCAAAGTCATGTGAGTAGGATCCATCGTACCACATCGCCACGGACGCCGACGAGGAGAACCGTGCTGTCGTCAACGACGTCCGCGTCGTCAATGCCGAAGATCGGCGACTGTATGGCAAGTGGTGATTGGCGACTGGTGGCGACAGCGCCGACGCCGTGCTTACGAACACTCGCAATCTTCCCCGAATCAGGGTGATCTGCCTGGTCAGACTGAGCCGCCTACGATTCAGCGCCGCATACGAAGCCTCAGGATACCGACGCGGTGCGGCTCATCCCCTCCGCCTAACAGCGCGACGAACAGGTCTCGCGCGCCTGGCACCGGGTGCAGCAGCGCCGGGATCCTGCCCCGCCAGGCGCGCTGCAGTGAAACGGCGCCTCGAGCCCCTCGCACCCGATAGAAGTCGCCGACCATTTCCCCATTCATCAGGTTCACCTGCTGAAGTAGTGCTGTGTCCCCAAGTTCCAGGACCGCTATCGCCCGTGGGTGCGGACGCGTGGCCACTGAGACCCCGGAGTCCCCGACTGCAACGGTGATGGCCTGCGTTGCCGACGGCAGGAAGCTGTTTGGCCGCTCAATCCTCAACTCCAGCGTCCCGTTACTGCCATAGCGCTCGATTAGGTAGGGAGCGACTTGGCTGTACCAGAAACCGCCACCACGAGCAATGCTGATACTCCCCCCGCCGATGTAGCGTGCGACTTGGGGTGAGACGCCTTCCAAGCCATGGCCGAAGCTGCGCTGGTATTGTCCGTCCTCGCGAGAGAAGAGGTGGATGCTTCTCCCCCTCATCCCTGCTGGTCCAGAGACGGTAACTCCTGACAGGGCAATGGCATCCTCAGTGACGATGAAGCTCGTTACTAGTAGGTTCTGGGTTAGGTTAAAGGCCCTCACGAACCGCAAGGCGGAGTCAAAGACCGACACTCGGCCGATGAACTGGTCGAATACGTAGAGATTGCGCTCTCTATCGAAAGCGATGCGAGTCGGAAGGCGAAACTCACCGGGACCGTCACCATCACGCCCGAGCGAACCCAGGCGCCTGCCGCTGAGGTCGAACACCGTAACTCTGCCTGCCGTGAAGTCGAGAATCGCGATCCTGCCGCTGGCATCCGTCGCAATGGACGCCACGACACCGAACGGCTCAGCGTCAGCGCTGTCGGCCGCACTGGATCCGTCGAACAACCGTATGGTGTCAAGGACAAATGGTAGCGCGCTGGAAGGCGGCATGGCTGCTGTTCGTACTGTAAGCGGCGCCTGCTGTGCGGCAGCATCCGAGACCGGCTGGATCGAGACAAGTGCCACCGCCGCCAGCACACGCCAGCTCACACCCAATGATCTGGCTGTCCAACAACTGAGTTGGGTCATTACGCGCTCGGTATGTTGGCAACAAGCGTTTATGGAAACGACCTCTCTAACTACGACGGCAGACAGCACGCTTGAACGAGCGCGAACGGTATCATGCGAGAGCACCCCCGTGCAGGAATGACGCAATGGGTCTTGCCGGTATCGGCAGTCGCATCGGCACACCTAGCCGGTGGTCGGTATGGTCTGTACCGAATCACAGCACACCCGCTGAGCCGAAAGCGAAGGTAGGTCGTGCGAGGCGGCCGTCAAGGGACGAAGTTTCGTGTGCCCGCTTGTTAGCGGCGGGTTGCCGTCAGGCATCACGCCCGCTAGAATCCGCGTCCTCACCAGCCCATCTGCAGACCTCGAGCGATGAAGGTGCGAATCCTGATTGTTGAAGATCATCGACTTGTCGCTGACGGGATTGCTCGGACTGTCAGGCGCCGCTACAAGTCAGTGGCGGTTGCCGCAACGTCGCAGGAGGCGTGGCCCTTCATTGCCGGGGCCAAGACAGACCTGGTCTTGTTGGACCTGTCGTTGCCTGGTCGTAACGGCTTCGAGCTCCTGCGAGATATCCGGCGCGTGAGTGCCTCACTTCCAGTCATCGTGGTATCCATGCACGACGACGCAGGCAAGATCGCAGCATGCATCAAGGCTGGTGCAAACGGGTTCGTCTCAAAGACGGCACGAGCCGATGACCTGCTCGACGCGATCGAAGCGGTCTCCCACGGCGGTACGTGGTTCCCGGCTTGGGACGGCGAGCGGGACTACAAGACCTCACGGCTCGACCCGCGACTGACCCTCACGGCGCGCAAGGCCGAAGTCCTCGTTCGCGTGGCAATGGGAATGACCTACAAGCAGATTGGGGCGGCCTTGAGGATAAGCGTGGCCACGGTTGACGGGCACATCCGCGATTTGCACGAGCAGTTCGGCGTCACTACGAATTCGGCGCTGGTGCTTGCTGCGATACAGCATGGATTCATTGACGCCGGACCGGTCCCGCCACCCGCGTCGAATGACCCTCCGTAGCTGAAGGTACGCTTTGCCTCACCGGCTGGTCGCCC
>DATMBH010000146.1:0-9020 GCA_035559335.1 Gemmatimonadales bacterium | reverse complement strand
CGGTGCGATGAGTCGCGCAGCAAAACTCGTTATGCGCGCCGTGATGGCGCCGGAATCCGGGTGCGACAGCCGCAGCCGCGCCAGTTCGAACGTCAGGCCCACGATGCGCCGCTGGTCCACGCTGTCGGGGCCCACCAGCCGCTTGACGATCACGGTGCCATCTACGAGCCGCGCCTGGCGCAGTTCCACAAGTCCGGCGGGGCCTTCCTGCCGGGGAGCAGTGTCCGCCCGCACCAGGTGCTGGAGGTTCCAGCTGCCGTCGGCGCGCTGCTCCAGCACGATCACGGGTCGCGTAAGCGTCAGGCCGCGCACCACGATTCTGCCACGCAGCAGGTCCAGTACCGAGTAGCTGGCGCGGACGCGGTTGATGCGCAGCGCCGGCCGGCCCGCGCTGTCCAGAACCACCACATCGCGCGCCTCCGCATAGCGCCACAGCTCGCCGCCCACCACCCCAATCCGCAGCTCGCCGTTTATGAGCGGAGCCAGTCGCTGCAGCGCCAGGCTGCGCAGGACGTCATGTCCCGGGGAGGTCATGAGCAGTAGCGCGATCGCGGTGAGGCCAACGACGACCGCGGTGATCGCGGCGCCTGACGCCCAGCGGGCAAGCTTCAGGATCGCGCGCCGGTTCAAAACGCGTTCCCGACGCTGAAGTGGAGTTGCAGCCGGTGCAGCAGGCTGGTGCCGCGCCGCGGGCGGTAGGCCAGGTCGGCGAGCACCAGATTCCCAGTGGCTCGGTCGATCAGGTACAGCCGGCCCGCCTGGCGCAGATAGCCGTTGAAGGCTACGTCGAGCCGCATCGGCCCCAGCGGCGTGAGCAGCCGCATCCCGGCCCCAGGTGTGATCTTCAGTCCCGCGGCCACCAGTCCTTCGGGCGCCTCCTCCCACAGTTCCCCGGCGTCCACGAACAGCGAGAAGCCGAGCCGGCCGGGCAGGATCGGCGATGGCATCCTGAGTTCGAGATTGCCTAACACGATCGCGCTGGAGCCCAGCGGCGAGGAGCGCAGGTTTACCGGGTCGCCGGACTGGTCCAGGCTATCGGCGACGTACACCACCGGCCCCATCTCGTTGCGCGGGAAGCCCCGCACCGTGGTGGGACCTCCGGCGTAGAACCGCTCTTCCTGAGGCACGAACCTAATCGCGGAGTCGGCGATCACGGTGGTGAGCGCCCGCACCACGCCGCCGCGCAGCCGCAGGGCCAGCACGAAACCGCGCGACAGCAGCCGGTACCAGCTGCTTTCCGCGTCCAGCTTGTTGAAGCCCACCTGCGACCACACCGCCGGAGAGGCGTGGCTCAGCGCCACGACCGTGACGCGCCCGCTCGAGGGGTCCACCGGGCTGTTGGTGCGTGAGTCCACGGCCTGCACGACCAGCGCCGCCTCGCGGCGGTAGTCAGACAGCTGCGCGATGGTGCTCTCCTCGCAGCGGTCGAAGTGGATGCAGAACGTGGCCGGGTCGGCCGCGGTGCGCGCGCGGGTCACGCGCCAGGTCAGGCTCACCGGGGTGCGCCCAACCCTGAAGCCTATCGAGGCGGCGCCGCCCACCGCGGTGCGCTCGTAGGCGTTCAGCTCGGTGCGCCGCTCGGTGAAGCCGGACAGCGAAGCCGAGAACGTGCGCGCCACCAGCGAGGGCTGGGTGAGCGTGATGGAGGCAAAGTGGTTCACCCGGTCGGCAAACAGGTCGTTGCGCACCTGGGAGCAGATCGAGTTCTCGAGTCCCAGCCGGGTCGGGTCGCTGGCACCAACCCGCGAGACCCGGGCGGCGATGTCGAGCCGCCGGGCGCCGCCCAGGAAGTTGGCGCGCGTGAACGTTGCCGATCCGCGCAGGCAGTCGATCGTGCCGTAGCCGGCGCCCAGCCGCGCCCGCTCGCGCGGCGATTCCGTGACCCGCACCCTGACTCGCGCCAGCGAGTCGCTGCCGCGCAGCAACGAGTCGGAGTGCAGTCCCACGCTCGCATAACGGAACAGGTCGCTTTGGTACAGCGACAGCTGCGACTGAACCAGGTCCCGCTGCCGGAACAGGCTGCCCTCGGTGAAGGCCAGGTTCCGACGCACGGTGCGGCTACTGACCGTGCGAGCGCCCTCGATCACGATCTCGCCGACCCGCACCCGCTCCCCGGGGAACACCTCGTAGGAGACTCGGGCGCGGCGCTGGATGCGGTCCACGGTGTAGTTGCGGAACACCTCGGCGAAGGCGTAGCCCAAGTCGCGCATGGTGAACAGGATCGTGTCGGCCGCCGCCTCGAAGGCCAGCCGGTTGAACGGCGCGCCGGAACGCAGCGGCAACCGGCGCAGCAGCCGGCGGCTGTCCACCAGGCCCTCCACGCCCCCCACCTCGATGCTCTCCACCACCACCGGCGGCCCTTCCTCTATGAGGAATGTCACGTCCACGCTGCGGTCGCGGCGCCGCACCGTGGTGTCCACCCGGGCTTCGTAGAAGCCGTGCTGGCGGTACAGCAGCTGGAGGCGCACCACGTCGCGGCGGAACTCGGTTTCATCGAATTCGCGCCGTTCGCCGAAGCCAAGATCGCCTAGCAGGAAAGCGTGTCGCGACCAGGCCGATGCGGTGGTGGCGATGGAGGCGGCCAGGACCAGGTCCTCGATAGCGCGGTTCCCGTCGAAGTGCACGCCGGTCACCATGGGCCGGTGCTGCTCCGCGGTTTGCGCGACCAGCGGGCCCGCGGAAAGCGCGGCCACAACGAGCACGGCGTCCGCAGTCCGCTTCACTGTCGAACTTTCATACACCTTGCGCGGCATGTCAACACTTTGCCATTGTGTAAGATATGCCGCGTGTCAGTGGCTGTTCCCTAGGGCTCGCTGTGAGTGCCCTTCTCGCGGCCTCGCCGCTTCTGGCGCAGGTGGCCCCGGAGCGGACGCCGCGGCGCGTGCGGACCAACGCTCTGGAGGCCGCGCTGCAGCGGCGGCTGGTTCCTCTGCTCGACTCGGCGCCCTTCGAGCGGGCGCTGTGGGGTGTGGCGGTTGCCGATCCCACCGGGCGGATCGTGTTCGAGCGCAACGGTGGCCGGCTGTTCGTCCCTGCGAGCAATACCAAGCTCATAGTAGCCGCGGTGGCGGTGGCGTTGTTGCCCGACACCTTCCGGTTCCGCACCAGCGTCTACGGTGACGGACCGGTGGTGAACGGGGTGCTGCAGGGCGACATCGTCCTGTACGGGCGGGGAGATCCCACGCTGTCCGACCGCTATGAGCGCACCCGGCTGTCGGCGTTCGAGCAGCTGGTCGAACAGCTGAGGGAGCGCGGCATAGAGCGGGTGGAAGGCGATGTGGTGGGGGACGCATCCTACTTCGACAGCGTGGTGGTGCATCCCAGCTGGGAGGGTTACGACCTCAACTGGTGGTACGGCGCGCCGGTCACCGCGTTAGGCTTCAACGACAACTCGGTTGATTTTCTGATCACGCCTGGCGCCGTGGGCGAGCCGCCGCGCATAGACCTGGCGCCGGAGCTGGGCGTGGTCGAGCTGACGAACCTGGCGCGCACGGTGCCGGCCGACCGGCCGCGCACGCTCGATTTTCACCGGGTGCCCGGAACCAACCGCGTGTTTGCGGTGGGCGATGTGCCGGTGGATGCGCGGCCCTGGACCGAGAACTTCGCGGTGCATGATGCGCCGGCGTACGCGGCCGCGGCGTTCCGGCGGGCATTGGAGACCCGAGGCATAACGGTTACCGGGCGGACTCGGGGCAACTTCGATCCTGGTCGTTATGCATCGGCCCGCGCGCGTGGCGCCCTTGCCGAACGGCGGTCGCGGCCGTTGCCTGACGTGATCCGTCCAATCTTGGAGATCAGCCACAACTGGTATGCGGAGATGCTGCTCAAGACCCTGGGCCGGGAGCTGCGCGGTGTGGGCAGCTGGGAGGCGGGGCTGGACGTCGAGCGGCGCTTCCTGATCGACGTGTTGCGGGTGGATTCGACCGCGTTCCGGCTGGCCGATGCCAGCGGGTTGTCGCACTGGAACCTGGTCACGCCGGTCGCGTTCGTGCAGCTGCTCAACGGCATGCAGCGGCATCCGAGGGGTGAGGCGTTCCGAGGGTTGTTGCCGGTGGGAGGTGAGAGCGGGACGTTGCGGTTCCGGTTCCGGAACTCTCCGGTGAGCCGGCTGGTGCGGGCGAAGACCGGTTCGATCGCCAGTACCAACACTCTGTCGGGCTACCTGGAGTTGCCGGGCGGGACGTGGACCTTTTCGATCCAGCTCAACCATCACACGGCGCGGAACCGGGACGCGCTGAGGCGAATAGACGAGATTGTGGAGGCGCTGATCCGGTAGGCTTCGCGCTGGGGGTTGGGGGCCAGGACCAGGCGTCAGGCTTCAGGGGTCGGACCGAGGTCGCCGCTGCGAACCCTCTTGTTATTACCGGCATCGCAATGCTCATCGCCGGCAGTATCGGTCTTGCGCGGGCCAAGAAAGCATCGCAAGACTGACCTAGTGGCGCGAGCCGGTCTGCTCGCTCCTCATCACTCTGAGTTCCCGTGCTCCTTCTCGCGCGCGGCAGAAACCCAAACGCAAAGGCTGCTTCGTCAATGACCCACTCGTTTCTATCAGTTATAGCGACTACCATCGCGATCTGCGCTTCCGCACCGCTGCTCCAGGCGCAAGGAGTCGCATTGCGTGTCACCCTTGGTGGCCGCGCCGATTCGGTCTTTGCGAGCGCCGTGGCGAGCGCCCAGGCGCGCGGCTACCGCGTGACTGCTCTTGACTCCGCACGTCATTCGGCCACCGTGCTGTCGCGCGATTCTGTGAGCTTGCGCATCACCGTCGTGCCACGCGGCGACTCCTCACTGGTCACCATGGCGGCGGCTCCTACCTTGGACGATACGCGAGCGTTTCAGGCACTCTTCCTGCTCGGGGCGGCCATTCGTCAGAACGTCGTATCGGCGACGCCAGTTGGCCCATTGCCCCAACGCCGGCCCTGAGTTGCGCCCTCTCGAACCAGTAGCGGCCTAACCTCCCGTACGATTAACCGGCCCGAGGGCTCGCGCTGGCGCGCGCACACCCTCTGACGCTACCTTCGGTGCCAATAGCGCTCGCATTGCCACCGACGCCAGCCGGCACGGTTCACATCGAGCAGTTAGGCCGCGTAGCGCCGAAGTCGTTGGGAGGCTCGCTGCACTCCCGAGCGCCTTCAGCCACAGTAAAGACGAGGAAGCTAGCATGCCTCCCCGCATGCCCCCCGAACGAACTGGAGACAGAGGCCTGGAGCAACACGGCGAGGAGCCCGGCTGGTTTGCCGAGGCAGTACTCGCCACCCTGCGCGAGCCGCTCCTGGTCCTCGACGCCGCATTACGGGTGGTGATAGGCAACCGGGCGTTCTATCGCGCATTCGGTGGTACGCCGGAGGAGACCGTTGGCCAGCCCTTGTATGAACTACGCGGCCGCCTCTTCGACTCTCCCGCTCTGCGCGCGCTTTTGGAGGCGGTCCTCCCTAACAACACGGCCTTTGACGACTTTGTCCACTCAGTTGACCTGCCCGCGCTCGGGCGCCGGGTCCTGCTGCTGAACGCGCGTCGTCTGTATCGGGACAAACACAAGACGGACATGATCCTCCTGGCCATGGAGGACGTTACCGAGAAGCATGCCGCCGCCGAGGCGCGGGCCAGGCTCGCCGCCATCGTGGACAGCTCGCACGACGCCATTCTCAGCAAGAGTCTCGACGGCACCATTCGCACGTGGAATGCGGCGGCCGAGCGGCTCTATGGCTATACCGAGGCCGAGGCGGTGGGACAGCACATTGGGCTTATCGTTCCTCCCGAGCGTCGGGCGGAGGCCGCGAGCATCCTCGAGCGGATCTCGCGCGGGGAACGGGTGGAGTCGCTGGACACGGAGCGCATTCGGAAGGACGGTTCGCGCTTGCACGTCTCGGTGTCCATTTCGCCTGTCCGCGACGCCACCGGCCGCGTCATCGGCGCCTCGGCCATCGAACGTGACATTACCGAGCGGATGCGCGTCGAGCAGGCCCTGCGTGAGGCGGCGCAGCTTCTGGAAGGCATCTCCTCCGCGAGCCCGGCGGTGTTGCATACCATGACCGTCCAGGATAACGGCACGCTGGTCCCAACGTGGGTGAGCCGCAACGTCACGGCGGTGTTGGGGTTCAGTGTCGATGAAGCGCTCGCTCCCGGCTGGTGGACTGCCCACGTGCACCCGGACGACCGCGCGGAGTGCCTCGCTCGTATGGAGCAGCTCCTGGCGCGCGGCTCGCTGGTGCACGAGTACCGCTTCCTTCGCAAGGACGGGACCGTGGTGTGGATCCGGGATGAGCTGCGGGTCGTGCGTGACTCTGCTGGCCGCCCGCGCCAGGTAATGGGCGCCTGGCTGGACACCACTGAACAGCACCGCCTGGAGGAGCAGTTCCTTCAGGCCCAGAAGATGGAAAGTGTCGGCCGACTCGCGGGCGGTGTGGCGCACGATTTCAACAATCTGCTGACGGTCATTACCGGGACGGTGGACCTGGCGCTGCGGGGCCTCCAGGAAGGAGATCCGCTGGCTGAGGATCTGAAAGAAATCCAGCGAGCGGCCAGGCGCGGGGCGGCACTTACCCAACACCTGCTCGCCTTCAGCCGCCGCCAGGTCTTCCAGCCCAAGGTCGTAAATCTCAACGAGACGTTGGCGGAGCTGGAACCCATGGTGCGCCGGCTGCTAGGGGAGGACATCAGGCTCGTCACTGTCCTGGGTGGGGCCACGGGCAACGTGCGCGTGGACCCCGGTCAGCTGACGCAAGTCGTGATGAACCTCGTCGTCAACAGCCGCGATGCGATGCCGAGTGGCGGTACGCTCACGCTGGAGACGGCCAACGTGGATCTGGACGAGGCGTACGCCGGGCGGCATCTGGGAGTGACTCCCGGGCCATACGTCATGCTGGCCGTCACAGATACTGGGAGCGGGATGGACGAAGCCACCCGCCAGCGCGCTTTTGAGCCGTTCTTCACCACGAAGGGCGCAGGCCGAGGGACCGGGCTCGGCCTTTCGACGGTGTACGGGATCGTCAAGCAGAGCGGCGGCAACATCTGGGTATATAGCGAGCCCGGCGTGGGGACCACCTTCAAGATCTACTTGCCTCGCGTGGCGGAGCCGGTCACGGCCACCGAAACCCCTCTCCCGCCCAGCTCCGCCCGCGGGAGCGAGACGGTGATGCTGGTGGAGGACAACGCCGGTCTCCGCGAAGTGGCCCGGCGCATCCTCGAAGCGGCGGGCTACGCGGTGCTGGCCGCCGGGACACCCGGTGAGGCGCTACTCAGCGCCGAGCGGTTCCACGGGCCAATTCATCTGGTGCTCACGGACGTGGTGATGCCCACCATGCGCGGGCCGGAGCTGGCGGAACGCGTCATCCGCTTGCACCCTGAAGCCAGGATCCTGTACATGTCGGGCTACGCCGAGAACGCGATCGTACACGGCGGTGAACTCGCGGAGGGCACTCACTTTATCAGCAAGCCCTTCGATGCGGCCACGCTCACCCGACGAGTACGCGAAGTCTTGGATCGCCCAGCCTAGACAAACTCCTGGGTGACGGCACCGCTTCCCAATTCATGACCGTGCTTCCGGCGTTCACACGGAAGATGAAACCGAAGCCGGGCGAGACCGTCGTGTTCTCTTATGTCGTGTTCAGATCACGGGCGCATCGCGACCGGGGCAACGCCAGGGTGATGTAAGGAGTTGGCGGCCCTCGGCGCACCGCCGGAAATGCCGTTCGATGTGGAACGCATGGTTTACGGGGGATTCGAAGTAGCGGTCGGCTGAACCGCGCGACACGCTATCCATTCAACCATCGTGAAGGCCAAAGCCACCGCCGTGCTGGCCGTGGCGTCACGGCGCTGAGAGCGAGGTAGCCGCGGATGTTCGCAATCCCGGGCGAGGTACTGTGGCCGACGGCGGCAATCGGCACGCTGATCGCGCTGGTGTTCGGCGGCGTCGCCACGCTGCGGATGCTGCCCCGCTCCCGCGGGGCGCGCGAGCTCGACCGCGAAACGCTCAACGAGCTGCACGACCGTGTCGACCAGTTGGACCAACTCCAGCGCCGGGTCAGCGAGCTGGAAGAGCGCGTGGATTTCGCCGAGCGGATGCTGGCCCGGCAGCGCGAGCCGGAACAGCCGCGGCTGCCCCAGGGCTGGCCGCCGGAGCAGTCGCCGGAGGACAAGAGCTAAACCGGCGCCCACCGTGTGGGCAGGCCACCGCGCGCAGCTGCCCACCTCCTAACGCCTGCGCTCCAGGATCGGGATGACGTGGTGCTGGCCGGCGCCGCGCGCGTAGTCTGCGGCCGTCTTGCCCTCGCCGTCACGTACCGCGGGGTTGGCGCCGGCATCCATCAGAATTCGCACCATCAGCGTGTCGCCCGCCATCGCTGCGCTCATCAGCGGGGTCCAGCCAGTGCCGGGTGACTGCTGGCGGGCGCTGGCCCCCGCGCCCAGCAGCACCCGCACCACCTCGTGCTGCCGGAAGGCGACCGCGCGCGACAGCGCCGTGCGCCCGTGCGCATCAGGGGCATCGGCCACCGCGCCGCGGCCCAGCAGATAGCGCACCACCTCCACGCTGCCGGCGCTCGCGGCGCCCCGCAGCGGCTCGTCGTTCGACTCACGCACGTCGGCGCCCGCCGAGTCCACCAGGCGCAGCATCTCCACCCGGCCGCTCGCGGCGGCAGAGGTCGCGGTTCCCGGCACGCGCGCGGGTGCGCCCGCGGAAAGCAGCAGCCTAACGATGTCGAGGTTGCCCCGCTGGGCCGCTGCCTGCACCAGCGGGATCTCGTGCCGCTCGCGCACGCGCCAGTCGGCGCCAGCTTCCAGCAGCGCTCTGGTCAACTCGACGTTCTGCACGTACACGGCGAAGGACACCAGCGAGCCGCCGGTGGAAGTCCGGGTGTTGGGGTTGGCGCCCGCAGCGAGCAGCTCGCGGGTGCGGGCCAGATCCCGGGTCTGCACCGCGCGCACCAGCTCGACGTCACGGGTGTCGGAGCGCGCGGGGTCCGAGCGCCGCAGCAGCGCGACCACCGAGTCGTGGTTGCGGCTCGCGGCCCACTCGAGCG
>DATMBH010000145.1:0-7731 GCA_035559335.1 Gemmatimonadales bacterium | reverse complement strand
GGCGGCGCGGAACGTGTCGCCGGCGGCGAGCAGCACCCGCAGGCCCCGCCCCTGGAGCCATTTCGCGAGCTTGCCGATCGAGGTGGTCTTGCCCGAGCCGTTCACCCCCGCGACCATGATCACGCAGGGACGCGCCGCCGGGATCGCGAGCGGGCGCTCCAGCGGCGCGAGCAGCTCGGCGATGCAGTCCCTGAGCGCGGTGCGCAGCGCCGCGGCGTCTTCCAGCCGTTCCTTCCTTGCGCGCGCGCGCAGCCGCGCGATCAGATCGCGCGCGGCCTCCACGCCGCAGTCGGCGACGACGAGCGCCGCTTCCAGCTCCTCGAACAGCGCCTCGTCTATCGGGCGCCGGCCGACGAGCGCCGCCAGTCCGCCGGAGAGCGCCTCGCGGGTGCGCGCAAGGCCTGCCTTCAGGCGTTGCGCCCAGGACGCCGCTGCTACCATGGATGCGTGGATTCTACCCGCAAAGCGACGGCGCGCCGGGGCATGCGCGCGCGGCGCGGGCGCGTGCGCATCATCGGCGGACTGTGGCGCGGACGCCGGATCGAAGTGCCGGCGCGGCCGGACCTGCGTCCGACGCCCGATCGCGTGCGCGAGACGCTGTTCAACTGGCTCGGCCAGAGGCTGGAGGGACTTTGCTGTCTCGATCTGTTCGCCGGCAGCGGCGCGCTCGGCTTCGAGGCCGCCTCGCGCGGTGCGGCGCGCGTGGTGATGGTGGAAAAGGACCGCGCGGCGGCGACGGCCCTCGCGCGCACGCGCGCCGCGCTCGGGGCGGCGGCGGTCAACATCGTGCGCGCCGATGCGCTCGCCTGGCTTGCGCGCGCGCGCGAGCGCTTCGACGTGGTTTTCCTCGATCCGCCCTTCAGGCACAATGCCGTGCCGATGCTGCTTGCGCGCCTGGCACCGGTTCTTGCGCGCGGCGCGCGCGTGTACGTCGAGGCGGCGGCGCCGGCGCCCGCGGCGCCGCCAACCGCGCCCGCCGCCCCTCCAGCGCCCGCGGCCGCGCCGACTCCCGAGGGCCCGCTCCGCCCACCGGTCACCGTGCGGGTGGGGGTGGTCGGCGCCACTTCCGACGCGGGCATCTACATCGCGCAGGAGCGGGGCTACTTCCGCGAGCAGGGCATCGAGATCGACCTCAGCCAGTTCCAGACCGGCCCCCATATGGTGCCGCCGCTCGCCCAGGGTCAGCTCGACGTGGGCGGCGGCGCGCCGAGCGCCGGCCTGGTCAACGCGCTCGCGCGCGAGATCCCCATTCGCATCGTGGCCGACAAGGGCAGCACCCCGCCGGGCTTCGGCTACCTCGGCGTGCTTGTGCGCAAGGACCTGGTGGACAGCGGCGCCTTCCAGGGCTGCCCCAGCTTCCGCGGGATGCGCGTGGCCTTCGCCGGCGAGGGCATCACCACCGACCCGGCCTTCGACCGGCTGCTGCGCGAGTGCGGGCTCACCATCGCCGACGTGGAGATGGTCTTGATGGGCTATCCCGACGTGCCGGCGGCCCTGCGCAACGGTGCCGTGGAGGCGGGCTGGCAGCTCGAGCCCGGCCTCACCCGCACTGCGGCCGAGGGGCTCGGCGTGATCTACAAGCGCAACGACGAGTTCTATCCGGACCAGCAGGTGGCGGTGCTGATGTACGGGCCGCAGTTCATCGCTAACCAGCGGGAGGTGGCCCAGCGGTTCATGGTGGCCTACATCAAAGGGGTGCGCGACCACTGGGAGGCGTTCACCCGCGGGGTGGACAAGGCGGCGATCATCGACATCCTGACGCGGAACACCGTGGTGAAGGATCCCGCCCTCTACGAGCGCATGGCGCCGCCCGGCCTGAACCCCGACGGCTACGTCTACCTGCGCAGCCTGAGCGAGGACATCGACTGGTGGGTGAGTCGCGGGTACCTGCCGGCGCGCGTCGACCCCGCGCAGATCGTCGACCACTCGTTCGTCGACTACGCCCTCGCGCGGCTCGGCCGCTACGCGCCCCGCTGACCGCGGTCGCCAGCCGCTCGCGCCTGCTGGCCGCGAAGCGCCCCCTGCGCTCGTGGGGTTAGCACGGCCCGTACACCCCGCTGGGGTCGCACCCCCCCGGGTCCAGGGCGTTCGGCCGTGCCGCGAGCGCGAACAGCGCCAGTACGAACCAGACCACACTCACCAGGATCACGAGGCCGAGCAGCCGCTCGCCCGGGCCCAGGCGCCGCCCCACTCGCACAATGGCCCCTACGGTGTCGAGCGCCATAGCAGCGGTGAGCAGCAGGCTGGCCATCGCGAACAGGACTGCGCGGCTTGGCTCGGCACTGGCGGCTAGCGGTCCAACGGCCAGCAAGCCGCTCAGCGGGCTAGCGGTCCATCCTCCCAGGCTGACCATCGCCAGCTCCTCTCCAGCCACGGCCGTCGCCCCGGCCCAAGCGGCCAGGTACCGTCCCACTGTACCCTCCCCGGCGCACAGCGCGATCACAGCCAGTGCCCAAGAGCACACAACCGGCTCACAGGCCTAGCGGTGGATCACCCCGCAGGCGATGCGCGTCCCGGCGTTGCCGGCCGGGTCCGTGACGTAGTCGTCGGGGTCGGCGTGGATTACCAGCGCGGTGCCGTCCGCATGGAACAAAGAGTTGGGCACGCCGGCGCGGAGGGTCACCCGCGGGTCGTGCACCTGGTAGCTCGCCGTCCCGTCGGCGCCCACATATAGATCCGGCAGGTCTCCCGCATGGGGCCCTTCCCGGCTCATCAGCCCGTGCGCCTTCCCCTCGGGGTTGAAATGCCCGCCCGCGCTCAGGAAGTCCGGCGGCTCGCAGCGCCCTACGGCGTGGATGTGGATGGCGTGCTCGCCAGGTGGAAGCCCCTGCACTTGCACTGCGATCCGCACCCCCATGGCATCTTCGGTGAAGGTAGCGGTGCCCACGAGCTGGCCGGCCGCGTCGCGCAGCTCGGCCAGGGCCTGGGCCGGCGGCTGGCCCTGCGCCTGTACCCCCGCGATCAGGAACAGCCCACCCAGGCCCACACTGAGACTGAGGATGACCGTGCCCAGCACCAGCGCCTCGCCGGGACTAGCGACCGGTCTTCTCGGCATCCTCCCCATTTCGCTCCCCTCCCTATCTATCTAAGGTGGCGGTTGGTATCCCCCATGCGAGGCTTACCTCGGCAGATCTCACACGAGGATGACCATATGGAGCTGCCACGCGACCGGTTCCAGCCCAAGCTGGAAGCCTAAAATTAACGGATTAAGGTGGCAATATCCTATTTGGGATCTAGGGAGGGGTATTTTTGGCGTTCCGGCAGAGGAGTGGCGTCATCGATGCGGCGCCCAACGGCACATCTGGTAGCCGTAAGGACGCAATCAGACCGTGCCTGCAAACTGCAGTTGAAGCAGGAGAGCTCATTGCCTACTGGTCAGGTGGGCTGAGTGGAGAGAATCCGAATATCCCACATGGCCCACATGATATCCCTAACGGGATATTGATGCCTGCCCCGTTGATCCCTAAGCTAGCCTTGGAACCGCTACCGCTTGGCGGTGGCTGAGGATGCGGAGGCTTTCATGCGTTGCTGGACGCGCTGGCTCTGCCTGGTACTGGTCTTGACGCTTGGCTCTGTGGGCTCAGGGCGGTCCGTGCGGGCCCAGATGGAGCCGGGCGGGATGCCGATGGGCCAGGAGGGGGGGATGCCAATGGGGCACGGCGAGATGCCCGCCACCGCGGTACGCGTCGATCTCACCACCGACCCGGCTCCACCGCAGCCGCGGCAGCCGACCACCCTCACGCTCACCTTGCGCGATGCTAGCAGCGGCGCGCCAGTCACCGATCTCCAGCTGGCGCACCAGCGCCGCCTGCACTTGATCATCGTGTCCGATGATCTCGCGCTGTTCAGCCACGTGCATCCCAACATGATCGGTGAAGGGCAGTTCCGCCTCCAATACACGTTTCCCAGCGCCGGCCCTTACCACCTGTATGCCGACTTCGTCTCTGCCGCCTTGGGCGAGCAGTGGGTCGCCATGCCGCTGGTAGTGGCTGGCCCCGCGCCCGCACCAGCGCCGCTGGCAGAGGGCCCCACCACGCTCGAGGCCAATAGTGCGCAGGTCACGCTGCGGATGGATCCTTCCACGCCACACGTGGGCCAGCCCGTGCGCCTGACCTTTCGCCTGAGCCGTGAGGGACAGCCGCTGGAGACCTTGGAGCCGTATCTCGGTGTGGCCGGCCACCTGGTGGCCATTAGCCAGGATCTGCAGGAGTACGTGCACACTCATCCGGGCGAGGGCGCGATGGACCACATGTCGATGCCGATGGCCGCGCCAGGGAGTCACTTCGGGCCCGAGGTGACGTTCACCCTCACTTTTCGGCAGCCGGGGCTGCACAAGGTATGGGGGCAGTTCAGTCTCGATGGTGACGTCATCACGGCTCCGTTCGTGCTTCAAGTCGTCCCGTAGGCGTGGGACGTGGGATCGGCGGGTGATACCTCAAGCATGCTTCGCAGGGGGCAAGTGCGATGCCGCGGAACGGTTACACCCTGGTGGGTAGCCTCCTCGTGCTGGTAGTCGGTGCGAGCGCGCTGCTCGGGAGCGGCAGCCGGTCGCGTGCCGCCAACGTCGCGGTTGCGATCGTCGAGCCCTCCACGGACCCCCAGTCGTGGCGCTACGAGCCAGCGACGCTCACGGTGGCGCTGGGCGACACGATTGTCTGGACCAACGAGGGGGTCGTGCCACACACTGTGACCTCGACGAACAACGTGTTCGATTCGGGGAATATGGACCACGACGAGACTTTCACTTGGGCGCCCACCGCCGCCGGCACCTACACTTACATCTGTCTCTACCACCCATGGATGGTCGGGACGGTAGTGGTTACTCCATAGATGAAGAGGGGGCGCCGCCGGCGGCGCCCCCGGCCACGTCCTAGAGCTTCTCGGCGATGCCGCCTGGCGGGACCGTCACCCGGTTGTCGAATACCTGGGTGTTGGCCGCGGTGCCACCGACGAAGATCCCCCACTGCTGGCCGTCCACTATGTTGCCAGGGCCCACGAGGTTGCCCGCTGCCTGCGAGGCGGGCGTGCGTCCGGCCACGACGAAGATCCCCACCGATGCCCCTTCACACTCGTCGCAGGGGCCGTTATCGGTCACTGTGTTGCCCGCAACCACGTTCCCCTCCGTGGTCCCGCTGATCGGCACGATGCCGATTCCGCCAAGGCGGTTGTTCTGAACGAGGTTGTTGCTGATCAGGTTCCGGTCCGAGTGCGGCAGGTGGTCAGCAACCGGCGTGCCGGGCAGCCCGAACGGAGGGAGTGCGGAGACGATCACGCCGGCAACGTTATTGGTGATCGTGTTCCCCAGGACAACGTTGTCGCTCGCGTCGGTGGAGAGCACAATACCGCAGCCGCCAGTGTTGTCGTGAACATGGTTGTTCACGATGATGTTCCGGTCGCTGCGTCCGACGACCGTGACCTCGATGCCGTGCTCGGGGAAGCGCAAGATCTCGCTCCCCGCCACGCGTAGCCCGCGCCCGCGGCTACCGCCGATCGTGTTGTTGGCGATGACGGCATCCGAGGCATTCTGGAGTGTGATGTTGCTGAATGTAGTCGCGGGCGCACCCGGGGGTGACCCGGGCGACGGCGGGATGATCAGCGTGGCGTTGCCCATGACCGTGTTGTCCACGATCTGGGCGCGGTTAGCGTTGATGAGGATGCCATCGAGCCGAGCGCCGGTAACCGTGAAGCCTTGCAGGCGGACGTCATCGGCGGTGATGTGGACGGCGTTATCCGCGCCCGCCGCGTCGAGCGTGGTCGTGTCCGCGCCAGCCCCCTGCAGGGTGAGCGACTTGGCTATCGTGACCGCTTCGTGGTACGTGCCAGCTGCTACATAAATCACCGCCCCTGGCTCTGCGGCGTCTACCGCGGCCTGAATAGATGCGAAGCAGTTGCCGGTGCCGCTAGGAGCAACGCATAGGCTGTTCGGAAAGCCCTGCTGTGCCGCCACGAGGGACGGTCCTCCACCAAGAAACCCCACATTGGTGAACAAGGCTACTACCAGCATGACCAGCCAGGCGTGTCTCCACCGGATCATGGCTGTTTCCTCCTTAACAACCTCCGAAGATACATATATGGAAGCCCTGAACGAGCTAGTGGCATGCGCTTGCCACTTGGGCCAGCAGCTGGTCGGTGCGGCCGAGTGGCGTTCCCAGCGGAGGAGGGCTACGCGGCCTTGCACTCGGGGCGACGGTTTACGGCCGCTACGCGACCAGTTCACGGCCCGAATCACACTCAAGGTTAAGCGGGTTTAATGAATAGGGCAATATCCCAAATAGGGTATTGCCCTGGCTGGGGAGGGATATATTTCCCTGGTGCTCAAGTGGGCAGCGTCATCTGCGCGGCGCCACAGCGGCTGTGCCTGTCAGGGCCACCAGGGCAGCTGCCGTGTGCTCCTCCTGAGGCAGGTACATGCGTGGAGCGGCGCGCTCGGCGGCCGGCTATTGCCGTGCGGCAAGGCGTCATCTCTGATCCCTTCCAACGGTGAGGCTCAGAGTGCTCTACTGGTGAAATGGTGTGACCGGTCCTCTGGCTTTCGCATCAGGCGTGTCTTCTCTTAGGACAGAAGATTGCTCGCTAGCAGCCTCACCCAGAGGTAGAGAAATCCCACCGCTGCGAGGACGGCGGCCCGACTTTTCATGCCTAACAGTAGTCCACCTGCAGTGCCTCCGATAAGCAGCCATAGCTGGCCGGTAGGGCCGATACGCGCTGCCAGGTCTACCAGCTGTTGTCCTTGTTCGGACCAGTGAGGCCAGGCGATCCCCCACATCGTCTCAACACTCTGTGTCACAGTCTCCCAGATGACTGGCGCGAACGGTGTGAAGAAGGTGTTGAACGCCAGCGGGTATACCCATGCCGACAGTACTCCGTAGACCAGCAGCACACTGAGCCAGGCCCGTAGGCCATAGGTGGGTTTAGCGGGGATGACCTTGCGGGCGATCAGCACTGCTAGCGTTAGTGCCACTGCCGGCCCCAGGCCAACACGGACGTCAGGCCAGACGAGGCTCGGACCGTAGGCCACGACTGCTCCCAGAGCGATGAACCCCAGTGCCTCCAGGCGGTCGCGCGCCAAGTACTTCGCCGGCCCGGCCTCCAAGAGCAGCTCGGGTAGCCCGACGAGTATCATTCCGTAAAAAGCGGAAAGGGGATAAAGCTGCAGTACCGGCTCCGTCGCCGCGGGACGCCCTGCGAGCTGGAGGGCAGTGGCGGCGAGGAGGAGGGAGACCAACGCGCTGCCCGTCAGCACCGTGGCGCGCTGGCGTGTTACTTGCGCCAGCCCTCCAAAGCCATCCCACAGTAGCCCGAGACCGACCAGGAGCAGAGGCCACCAGCCGGCCTCGGCCTCCGCTTCCTTGGCTACCCCGAGCAGTGCCTGCCGCACCGTCAGGAGGATAAACGCGAGCTGGACGGCTCGGATGAGCAGCATCTGGGCATGGCGCTGGCGCGTTTCCGCTTTCAAGCGGCAGAGCCAAGCGAGCGCCGCGGTCCCCGTTCCAATCAACGCTACACTGCTCCAGCCGAGGAGCCCGCGCGGCCCCGTAACGGCTCCCGAGCTGAGCCAAGTGAGTCCGACACCGGTTGCCCCGGCGAGGAGCGCTACCACGGGGAGCAGCAAGCCCGCGCGCGGCTGGAGTAGCGGCCTGGCGAGGCGGCTCAGCACCTCACCCACTCGGGCGCTCTTGCTCACCAGATCCGCCCCGAGTAGCATCCCGAAGAGAGCGATGAAGAGCCGAG
>DATMBH010000144.1:0-9311 GCA_035559335.1 Gemmatimonadales bacterium | reverse complement strand
CAGCCCCCGTTTCGCGCGCTATCAAGCACCTCCTTGGCGAAGCCAACAAGCTGTACCCACTCACTGTCCGACAGGGCCACGTGAATCTCCACGCGCTCCTCGTTGTAGTGGCAGCAGCCGCCCGGTGAATGCGCGACCGCGCAGCTCACGCCCTCCATGCCGCGCCGAACCCGATACCATGCCTGGCACCGTGGGCACCAGTAGGGCACGTGCTCTGGCGGCTGCGGTCGCGGCTCGGGAAAGTAGGGGCTCATGGTTGCGCCTCACGCTCTCTCAGGAAATGCGTCTGGCCGTTCAACGGTCTTGTCTCCGCAGTACGGACACGGCTCGTAAGGGTCCGTTGAGACCTTCCCTGTCGCACAGCGCGGACACCAGCGGGCGGGCTGCGGCATCTGCGCAAGTACTCGGTCGAGCGCAGTATCGAGTAGTTTCAGCCGGTCCACCAGTTGGGACCGCCGCTCAAGCAGACTGTGGATGATCCACTCCCGTGAACGGCTTGACGGTTCCCAGGATACGGTGTCGCCTTGGAGATTCACCTGCGTTTCTCCGGCGTCGAGACTGATGTGCTGGAAGGTCATTTCGCGCGCCTCCGAGTCTTGGATTCGGCCCGCGCGGCAGCCCGCAGCCACCGTAGCATGGGCCGCGCGTCGCCGGTATCGAGGAACCTGCTGTAAGGTGGGTCATCCTCGTCATCCCGTCTTGTATCGCACGGTACGCCATCGCGCACGAGAGCCAACGGGCAGCGTCGGCACGGAGGATTATTATTCAAGTGGTGGTGGATGCACAGCGCACAACTGTCGGAGTTCACCAGTAACTCCCCGTCATCCGCCCCAATCGTGTCAAAGGCCGACCACCAGCCAGTCGGCCCAATCCCATGCTTCCGGAGATTGGAGCGCAACAGTCCGGTCCATTTTCGGATCGAGTGCGCGAGTGCTTGCCGCTTGCTCACGCGTTCTGCGGGCACTGGGTAGAACTCTTTGCACCAGCTCTGAAAGCTCATGGCTCGCTCCGTTCCTGGCCTGAAGGTTCCGCTTCCGCGTTCGACTCTTGGGCAAGCGAACCCCCGATGGTCACGTATATCCGTGGACCGCCGTAGCACCGCAAACACATGTGCGTCCACGGACTGTAGCACGCGCCGCAGCCGGGGCATTGCCAGCCGGTCGTCGGTTCGTCAGCCATCGCTTGCCTCCCTCATCGACCGCACCGCACCGTGCCGTGCCACGCCTCGCCGTGCCGTGCCGCGCCTCGCCTTGCCCCGCCTCGCCTTGCCCCGCCATGCCTGCCATGCCTCGCCTCGCCGCGCCATGCCCAGCCTCGCCGCGCCGTGCCGGGCCTCGCCGTGCCTGCCGCGCCGCGCCCTGCCCCGAATGGGGAGCAGCATGCGTTATGCGGCCACCTGCAACACGGCATCAATCGCCGCGAGCAGGGATTTCGCTCCCTCGAACTCCGACAGCCGACGACGGTACGCCTCCAAATCCCGGCGCAATTCCGCCAAGACCTGGGCATAGAGCGCGGGGTCGCGCTGCACGCGCGCCTGCGTGACGAACACCCGCGGGCCAGCGCCGCCGTCGTGGTCGTCCGGTCGTCGCACCCACTCGAACGCCCGCGCCACACGCATCGGCATCTCGGCATCCGGACGCCGCTCCACGATGATGACACTGCGCACCAGAAGCCGCGCTTGTTCCAGCCGATATTCGTGCGCAGCCGCGCGGTCATCCCACTCGAAGTAGCCATGGAGAACGCTGCGGCGTGATCTGGCCGCCTCCACCACCGCCGCCGCGTCCCTGTTCGCGAGCCGCGCGAGGGCGTGGCCCACTCGTTGCGCATCCCCCTGGAGCCGTGAGCCGGGGGCGAACTCGTAGACAATCATGCTTGCTCCTCCAGCGTGAACGTACCCCATCCCATCCCAGCCGACTTTTTCGAGAATGGCCGACCTTCGCCGACCCCGACCTGTAGGCCAGCCCGCAACAGCAGATTCGCCACGCTCTCTGCGTTGATTTGATCCGCATCATAGGCGATCCGCAGTTCGGCGGACCACGTTCGCCAGCAGGGCCGCACGCGAATGTCGGCCACACCAGTCTGGTTGCGCGTCGGCAGGATCAGCGGTTCCGGCGTTCCGTTGATGTAGACCAACGGCGTCCCGTCATTCACGTCGATGCCATCATGCTCGACAAAGACGGTCATCCGCGCCTCCGTCATCTTGAGCCCGGCGAGCCGGCAGGCGTCGATCATCGCGTTCCGGAATGCCGCCGCCGGAATACCATTCCTTCCGTCCGCCGTCATGTACATCGCAGCGCGATAGAGAGCATCCACGTCCTTCGGGTCTCTGGTTTTCTTCGCGCGCTGGGTCGGATCGACGTGTTTGTGGAGCATCATCTGGCGTTGCTTCTCGCTGAAGCGATGCTGGACGTACTGCGTGAGACCGACGATATGTGCGGTCAGTCTCTCGATGTTTGGTCGCCGGACAACGATGGCCCCCTCCTCCTGACGCTTTGCCATGATCCTCTCCCCTCGGTGGTTCGGGTGCTCTTGCAGGGGCGGCACCCCGTGGGCCCCGTCAATCGTCGGTCGGCTGCGCTTCCCGCGCCTCGCGCCACAACTCGAACTCCGGCTCGCTCAGTAGCCAGGGCGGCACCGGCACCTCGCGTGGCGGCACCAGCACACGCCAGCCCAGCAGCACAGCGCGACGGCCAACCGCCGCCTGCCGCCGTCGCCGGAGCAGCGTCACGGCCACCGACATGAGCACGCCGATGACGAGCCCGAGCAGCCAGAGCGCGCCCATCACGTCAATCACGAGATGCAGCCACCTCATGCGGCCGACTCCTCGGCCGACTGTTGCCGCGCCAGGAACTGCGCGAACGCCCAACACCGCTCGCCGCGCAGGCCGTAGCGGTGCTGCACCTGCTGGCGCGACTCGTGACACCGATCTGCAAACCGACAGGGACGATCCGGCTGCTCGGCTTCCCGACACAGCGCCACGGGCACGGGAACCGGCTCAGAAGGGGTCGTCATACCAGCCTCCGGCTTCTCGCGGCGGGGTGAGCTCGGCGAGCGGGGTGACCGACGGTGCCCGCGGGCGGGGCGCGCTCGCCGCCCGCTCCCGCGCCTCCTGCCGCTCGATGCAGGGATCACAGAGCGCGATCACACGCCCGGCCGCGTCCCGGAGCTGGCGGAATCCGATCACCGGCAGGAGCCGCCAGACCCAGCCCATGTACTCCGTCTCGCAGGACGGGCACCATTTCCGCGCCCGTTCGAGGTGCGGGTCCTGCGCGGGATCGTAGGCCGTGTCCGTCATGCGTTCCCCTGCTGCTGCTCCAGCATCTGCTGGAGGGTCGGGTGAATGGCAGCCCGATCGGTGATGGTGTCCACGAAGCGCTCCACCTGGCCCCGATCACGGAAGATCGTCTCGATGTTGCGCCAGCCCCCTTTGCGCGCCCGCTCATCCCGCCCCATGATCCAGTCGTCCTGCTTCGCACCGTCCACCGCGTAGAACAGTTCGCTCACGTCGCCACCGTTCTCCCGGAGCCGGGCCACCAGACGCTTCAGCCGCTTCTCGTCCAGGAGATAGGCACCGTTCCGCCCCATGGCGGCACAGAAGTACGCGAACACGAGCCGGGCTCCGGCCTCGAGTTCCTGCTGGATGGCTTTGGCCCGCTGGCTGCGGTGTGCCAGATCGGAGACCGCTGGCAGTTCCTGGGTGTCCCGGCGCGTCAGCGCCGTTGACGGGGGGGATATAGGGGGGGTAGTAGTTGTCTTTTCTCTGCTTTCTGCTATCTGCTCTCTGCTATCTGCTATGCGTAACGGTTGCGGTGCGTTACGTAACGGTGCCGTTGCGTTCGCCGTAACGGTCGCCTCGTCCTCTTCGATGTGTTCGGCCTTCTTGCGCTCGCGGAATCTCCGCATCCGCTCCGCAGCCGTGTAGTCGAAGTCGCGGTATTTCATGTAGTTAAGGATCAGGTAGCCGCCGTCGATCCGGACCATGCGGCGGCCCTCGTGCGTCGGCGTCCGGCTTTGAGGATCGGGTGCCCCGAGCCGCTTGAGCGCCGCGATCCCTGCCGGCTGATCCAGACCGGCCATATGCACGATCCCCGACCCAGCGCCGGCCACGAAACCGTACCAGCCCGGCGGAACGGTCCAGCCCGTGCCCTGCAGACTGTCCACCTCGAGCTGCGGGGTCGGTGCGGTGAGTTCGTGGGGCACAGCGAGCAGCAGGGCCGTGACGAACAGATCGCGGGCATCGCGGTCGAGCCAGATCGTGGAGTGCAGGAGCCCCGCGTCGAGTTTCACGAACGGCATCAGGGCAGCACCGCATACACAGCACATCGCTCCCGCCGCCGCTCCGTGCGGTGGATCCGCACGGTGTACTGCGGCACCCCGCCCACTCGCCGCCCGCCCGCCAATTCCCAGAACCGCGCGCAGATGCTCGGCCGGCCGATGCCCAGCGATTCGGACGCCTCGCGCTGTGTGGCACCCCACGCGCCGCGGGAGGCGAGGAATGCGTAGACCCGCTCCCGCTGCTGCGCCGCGAATGCCGTCGCCGCCTCGGCCGCCGCCTGTGAGGTCGGCACACGCCGCGCAGGGAGGTCGAAATCGAGTTGAGCGATCACCGCGAATGGGTCTCTCTTGGTGTCTCTGTTCTCAGGCCCACGTCGGTCCTGGTGGCCGTGGGGAAATGCTGCCGCTGACAGGCCGCACAGATCCCGTGGCTGATGAGCACGCCGCCGGTCTCGGGATCGTCATGGCGCTCGCCGTCATCGGCGATGACCGTCTCGCGCCCCTCGCGCTGACACCACGCACAGAGCGAGATCACGCGCGGCCGGGCCCCGGCACCCACTGGATGCGATAGCCCTCGTAGTGCGCCCGCAGCTGCCGCACGGACGCACCGGACAACGTGCACGGGAGCGCCTGCCACTCCTGCGCGAATGTGTCCCACCGCTCCCAACCCACGGGACCCGCACGGAGCCGCACGATCCGCTGCTGCTTCTGTTCGGGCTCGTTCCCATGCTCGCGCTCAGTGTCCGTCGGGTGATGGACGGCGCAGTAGTGGGTGACGGTGCCAGTACCTCGGTCGTAGCGGCAGCCGCAGGCTTCGGTGGCGATTCGCTCAGCCTCGTTCATGGTCACCCTCGTGGCTCAGGGGCGAGTAGGGCGGGGTGCCGGGTGCACTCGAGGGCCACTGGAAGAAGCCTGCTCCTTTCGGAGACATACCCTCACCGACGCCCACGCCCGCCCCGGATCGGGGCACGCCATCAGAACGGGAGATCGTCATCGGCCGCATCAAACGACTCGTCGTCGTCCATCGGGCTCGCGGCCGGAGCCAGGTGGCCGTTCGCCCGCTCCCGCAGCGCGCGCGCAAGACCGGGCGGCGCTTGAAGCGCGAGCTTCTGCGTCTCGATCAGCACCGTCGCGGCACCCGCCTGAATCACGGCGGGGTCCACGTCAGGCCCCAGAGCCTCGTGGAGCCGATAGGCGGCGATGGCAATCGCGGCTCCGTAACGCTCATCGAGTTCGGCCCATCGCTCCCGGATCTGCGCACGGGGATCGACTGCCGGCGGGGCACTAGCGGGCTCAACGCCAACCGCCGGAGCCGCCGGAGCCACGGGCACCGCCGGCGGCTGACCGATGGCTGGCGCAGCAGCGGGCACCGCCACCGGCTCGGCAGTGGGCAGGACGGTGCGCGGCTGCGGTGGGAGCGTCACGGCGTTCCCTTGGAGGTCGATTGCGATGACCTCCGTCAGCTTGCGGTTCCGCTCCCCTTCGCGTCGGGTGATGGCGATCCGCTGAGTGGGGTGCAGGACCTTCCAGGTGGGTTCCCCGTCTTTGACGCCCCCATACTGCACCAGGCCCGCGTCGGTGAAGGCATCGATGACGGGAAGCGGGAGCCAGAAGAACCCATCACCTTCCCGCTCCCAGCGGCCCGACACTTTGATCTGATCGCCATACTCGGGGTTCTTGGACTTCGCGTAGTAGACCGCCGTGAGCGTCCCTGTGCGCGGGATGTTGGTCTGGAGCTTTTCCAGTCGGGGCATCTTGATCCGTCCTCCGTGTGTCAGAATCCTGCGATCCCCCTAGGAGACTTCGCTCCCGTGCCACGCCACCACATCACGCAGGCCCATGCCTGGTAGCGGACCTCGGCCTCGCTCCGGCTGCGCGCGTGCTCCGCCTGCCAGTAGGCGATGCGCCGCGAGCGCGCCGGCGTCATGCGAGGATCCCGCTCAGCAGCATCGCCGCCCACGCGATGACGACCCACACCATCGCCAGCGTCAGCAGCACCACGATGGCATCCCAGATCCGGCCCGGGCACTGATGCGCCTCGTAGGCGGCGTGCGAGCCATAGGCGCGGCGACAGCCGGAGCAATACCAGGTGGCCATGCGGGCGGCTCAGGCGAGGCCCCAATGCTCGACCAGCGCCTGCCGCAGCGTGAGCAGTGCCCCGCGCTCGGCATCGATGGACCGCACCCACGCCTGCGCCGTCTCCCGGGTCGGTGCCGAGAGATGCGCGGACTCCCGCTCATCCTCGGCCAGGTCCACCCGCTGGCTGTCCACCACGAGACTCGGCCCCAGCGTGGGCGCCCGTGCCGCGAGTTCCAGGGCCGCGTCCACGGGCGCGCAGAAGGCGGCGAGGCCGCGCCAGTCCTGGGCCTCGGCGTACGCATGGATCGCGTGGGCGGTGAGGTCAGCGAGCCGCGGATGCGCGTAGAGCCGCTTGTGCGCGCTTGCCTCCGTGCAGCCGAGCCGCCGGGCCAGCGCCTGGGTGACCGTCACCCGCTCACGGTGCGGGTACTGGATCGGCGAGGTGGGTGCGGTAAACCGTGCGTGCGTGAGCATGACCCTAGGCAGCCGTATCAGCGGTGTCAGGATCGGTGATCTGACTCAACCAGTAGCGCCGAACGGCTGCACGGACTTCATCGCTGTTCACGAACGCGACTAGGATTGAGCGACCAGAACAGCCCAACGTTTTCAGGAAACCGAGAAATGAAGCTTTTTCGGCGACCGACAACGCGATGGAAACTGATGTGCGCAGTTCTCTCTCATTTCGAGTGGCAGAATCGGCGCAGTGATGGCACCAATCACACAGATAGCGGATCGCCAGTGGGTCCCGGTAATTGTCATGATGGACTGATAGCCTGCGACTTGCCCCGCAGTCCTGACAGACTTCCGGCTTCGGTGCGAGCTCGCCCCGCTGTATCGCTCGAATGGTTCTGCGGCGGATGGTCTCTTTCACGAAGGCCGGTAGGTCACCGTGGAACACAGGCACCGGCATGGGCGGAATCTGGATGTCCCTGGTCATCCGACGACCCGCGGAGACTTGAGCCAGGCATCGAGCTCGGACTTGCGAAATCGCAGGGACCGACCAGCCCGCTCAGCAGGAATCTTCCCCTCGAGATGCCACTGATAGACCGTCTGAAGGTGGACTCGGAGGTATTCGGCGGCTTCCTTCGCCGTCATGAGCGGTTCAGCTAGATCGGGAGCTGTGGTTGACCGACTGGAGGTATTCATCTAGTTTGCCCTACTTGCCGTTAGTCCGTGTTACTGTCGCAAAGTGGCGAAGTCGCAAGGCCAAACTATGGCAAACTCGCCATCCTGTCAAGGGGCTGGCTACGACTAAGAGAGACAAAGGCTATAAGTTCTTGCCAGGGGCGGAGTTGTTCCACGTGAAACTTCGTGATGCCATAAGGGCGGCTGGCCTAGGGCCTAGCGAAGTCGCAAGGATCATGAAGGTGGATGCCTCGACCGTCCACCGATGGTACAAGGGGAAGATGGCCCGTACCGGAACCTCGCCTGATGGCCTGCGAATGTGCATTTTGCTGACTGTGCTCGGTCTGTGCCCGGAACACTTCCTCGACGCGCTGCCAGAATCGCCAGGGAAGGCCCCCGCTCGCCCTCAGCGTGGCGATCTCGCCACGGGAGCTATGGAGGAGCGGGTCCGCGCTTTGGAGGCGGCTGTGCGCCGAATAGAGGCGTCGTTGGTGCGAAAGCAGATCGGCCCAGGCGATCACCGACCCCCGGCCGAGCCTGGGCACGCAGCCGGGGCCACCTGACCCTGATCAAGTAGGGAGGGGATACCGATGGTCGCCCGTTCAGTAGCGTTGGCGTTGGCAGCGGTCCTTGTGGCCTGTGCTCAGGCGATGAACTTCAGTCCCGAGGTCCGCCGCCGGGCAGCCGAGACGCCGATTCTGACCGCCGAGCAGCTCGCCGGCCGCTCGTTCGCCGTCGTGGGGGAGGTCAGCGGGATTTCCTGCGCCCGTCAGGCGGGATCAACGCCCAACATGGAAGCGGCCCGCGAGGAGCTGAAGCTCAAGGCGGCCCAAATGGAAGCGGATGCCGTGGTTGCGGCATATTGTCGGGAGGGTGGCGCCAATCTACTCAAGAATTGCTGGCGGTATATCGAGTGCCGCGGGGATGCGGTGCGTTGGCGCCCCTAGGCCCCTGTGGCGTCAGGGCAACGGTTTGTAACAGTTCTTTGTTTCGGGCTCCCTTCGGGTTGCGCCTAGGGCCATGGTCCCTATATTAAACCCATGCGCACGGGCAATCCCGCCCGGCGAGACACAGAGAGGACACCCAAACCATGGCACGCTCCCACCTCGACATCATCCACGAGGCGCTCGATGCGGGGCTGACGCTGACCCTGCAGGAGCCCTCAGGCAGCCGCACATTCGTCGCCGGTCAGATCACCAGGGACCGACGACCCAATGGGTCCGTGCGCACCACGCACCTGAGCCGCAACCTGACTGGCTACGTCTGGCTGACGCCAGGCGGTCTCCGGATATTGGCCGCACAGGCGCGCGAGCTACTGGCGCGCAAAGAGGAAATCCTTGCCGAGCGCGATGCGCGAGTGGCGAGCTTCCTCGACCGGTAAGGAGGATACCATGAGGACCCGAGCGGAACTGGCTGGCTACGACCTCAGCATCGACGAGCATCACCTCGCGCTGGTATGCGTCGATTGCGCCACCGAGCAGGACGCCCTCTGCGGCGCCAAGGTGTACGTCGGCGACGAGTGGGGAGACACCACTGGCCACTCGGATCGCTGTGTGCGGTGTGGGAGCCCACTCCCCCTCGATGTCATCGATGCTCGATAGTCCACGCATGACTCGCGTCTCCTGCCCTGAGTGCCTCTACGAGGTCGGCCTCGTGCCCGCCGACCTCGACGGGGACCCGCCCGTGATCGCGGATCATCCGTCCTACGAGAGTCGGCACCACGCGCGGCACGAGGATGACTACGAGCCCTGTCCCATGAGCGGGCACCCGGTGCCGGAGGGCCTGGAGGTGACCAACCCACCTGACATCCGCACATCCGTCGAGGCCATCGC
>DATMBH010000143.1:0-8802 GCA_035559335.1 Gemmatimonadales bacterium | reverse complement strand
GCCGCGGCGCTGCTGCAGTCACGCGAGCGGTTCGGGCCAGGCGCGGTGCTGGGTCCGCTGTCGGACTTCGTGCGCGCGCGCCGCGAAGATGCCGGCGCCGTCGAGCACGTGCTGGGCGAGTGGCTGCACGCCGTGGTGGTGCGCGACCTCGAGGTATGCGACGCGATTCACGCCTGGCACCGCGTGGCGGCGCCGGGTCCGCTGCTGCTGCTGCCGCTCCAGCCGGGACCGATAGGCGGGGGCGATCCCGGCGAGCTGGCCGCGCGCGTCAACGCCGAAGGCGAGGCGGCGGCGTGGGTGCAGCGTCTGATTTCGGGCGCGCGCCCGTTCGCGCCCACCGGCGATGCGATCGTCCGCGCCAACGGCGCCGTGTTCCTGCCTGGTCCGCTTGCTTCCGGCGGCCCGCTGCGGCGCCGCGCGGAGCTGGAA
The DNA here is from genome assembly GCA_035559335.1 of Gemmatimonadales bacterium. Taxonomy (GTDB): domain Bacteria; phylum Gemmatimonadota; class Gemmatimonadetes; order Gemmatimonadales; family JACORV01; genus DASXPG01. The sequence continues at coordinate 8,373 of DATMBH010000143.1, read as the reverse complement.
GCGCTGGCCGACGACGCCGCGCGGCTCGAGGGCGACCTGGCCGAACAGGCGCGCGCCATCGAGGCGGCAGCCGCTTCCCTCTCGCGCGCCGAGCGTGAGGCAGCGCTCGCCGAGGAGGCGGTCGAGACCACCCGCGCGCTGGAGCGCCAGGCGGCGGCCGAGGCCGATGATGCGCGCCGCACCGTGGCCAACCTGGACCGCGATCTTGCTCTGGCTTCCGCGGCCGTGACCCGGCTGGGCGAGCGGCTGGGCGCCGTCGAGGCGCGGCTGGTCGAGGTGAACACTGCGCTGTCGCAGGCCGAGCTGGAGCGGGTGCGACTCGAGGGCAGGCTCGACGAGGGACGCGCCCGCCTGGCGGAACTGGAGATGGAGCAGGACGCCGCGCGCGAGCGGCGGGTGCACTGGCAGGTCGAGGATGCCCAGGTCTCGGCGCGCTGGCAGGCGGTGCGCGAGCGCGAGGAACGAGCCACCCTTGCCCTGGCCGAGTATCGCGGGCGCATCCAGTCGCTCACCGAGGAGGTGGCGCGGCTCGATTCCGAGGTAGCCGCCCTGGAGGTGCAGCGCGCTCAGTGGCGCGAGGAGCTGGTTGAGCGGCAGACCGCGCTCAACGAGTTGCAGCGCGCTGCCGTGACGGCCACCGATGGTGTGGGCACGGCCGAGCGCACGCTGGAGGAGACCGAGGCCGCGCTCGAGCACGCGCGCCAGGTGCTGCAGCAGCGCACCGAGGAGAGCTACCGAATTGACCTCGAGGCCGCCGAGCTGGCCGCCTCGCGCCGGGTGCTGGGCGAGCGGCTGTCGGCCGAGTGGGGCAAGGAGCTCGACGCCATTCTCGCCGACGCTCAGCCGCTGGACGGCACGCCGGAGCAGTTGCGCGCCGAGGCCGACGAACTGAAGGCGCAGATCGAGGCCATGGGCCCGATCAACCCGCTGGCGGTCGAGGAGCACGAAGAGGAGCAGAGGCGGCTCACCCATCTGGTGACCCAGCGCGACGACATCGTGCAGGCCCGCAACACGCTGCAGCAGACGGTGCGGGAGCTGGACACGGTGGCGCGCGAGCGGTTCATGACCACCTTCCAGGGCGCGCGCGAGAACTTTCAGCGCGTGTTCGAGACCCTGTTCGGCGGCGGATCGGCCGACGTGTTCCTGGTGAGCCCGGACGATCCGCTGGAAAGCGAGATCGAGATCACCGCCAAGCCGCGCGGCAAGAAGACCGAGCGCATTCACCTGCTGTCGGCGGGCGAGCGCTCGCTTACCGCGCTGTCGCTGCTGTTCGGCATCTACCTGTCCAAGCCCAGCCCGTTCTGCCTGCTGGACGAGGTGGACGCGCCGCTCGACGACGCCAACATCGGCCGGTTCACCCGGCTGCTGGATCAGTTCAAGGACCGGACCCAGTTCATCGTCATCACCCACAACCCGCGCACCATGCAGGCCGCGGACGCGGTGTATGGCGTGACGATGCAGGAGCCCGGCGTCTCGAGCGTCGTGTCGGTCCGGCTGGGCGAGGCGACCCAGGCCGCATAGTGCACCTGGCGCGCCGCACGGCGCTGGTGGCCGCCCTGACGGCTGCCGTGGCGGCCGCCGCGGCGGCCCAGGTTCCCCGCAACCTGTCTCCGGTCTTCGCGCGGGCGCGCGCCGATAGCACGGTGCGCGCTTGGATCATCGCGCGGCCCGGCGCCGACCTCGATGCCCTTGCCCGCGACATCTCCACCGCCGGCGGCCGCCTGCGCCGCATCTCGCGCTTCGTGCGCGGCGTGTCCGCGGAGCTAAGAGTCGAAGCGCTCGCTTCGCTGGCACGGCGGCCGGACGTGGCGCGAGTGCAGCCCGTAGCGGTGTTTGTCCGGCCGCATGGCGCTAGGGCGTTAGGGCGCTATGACGAGAGCCTCGACTCTGTTACCGCCTTACCGCAATACCGCGCTGCCGCCCCTGCCGGTCCCGACTCTCTCTACGGCCCCGGCGCCTGGGCATTCCGGATGCTCCGCATTCCGGAGCTCCACCAGCGCGGCCTGCGCGGTGCGGGAGTGCGCATCGCGCTGCTGGATGCTGGGTTCAACACGTCCCACACCTTCATGGCGGGCGCGAGCGTCCTGGCGCAGTACGACTTCGTCTACAACGACTCCATCGTGCGCGACCAGCCTGGCGAGGCGCAGGGTGAGATGTCCCACGGCACCGCGGTGTGGTCGCTGCTAGCGGCCAACGCGCCGGGGCGGCTCGTGGGCGTGGCGCCCGAGGCCGTGTACCTGCTCGCCAAGACCGAGTTCACCGTCACCGAGACCCGGGTCGAGGAAGACAACTGGGTGGCCGCGGTGGAGTGGGCCATCGCGCGCGGCGCTCACATCATCAGCTCCAGCCTCGGCTACCTCACCTTCGACGGCGGGTCAGGTTACACGCAGGGCCAGCTGAACGGCGACATCGCGGTGACCACGGTGGCCGCCGACAGCGCCGCCGCTCGCGGCGTACTGGTGGTGGTGAGCGCCGGGAACGGCGGCCCCTCGGCGCGGACCCTGTCCACACCGGCCGACGCCGACAGCGTGCTGGCCATTGGCGCGCTCGATTCGCTCGGCAACGTGGCCGGTTTCTCGTCCCGCGGCCCCACGGCCGACGGGCGCATCAAGCCGGATCTCGTAGCCCCGGGCCGGCTGGTGGTGGTAGCCGTGGGCGACTCGCTGCTGGGCATGGGATCGGGAACCTCGTTCGCCGCGCCCCTGGTGGCAGGCCTCGCCGCCCTGATCCAGCAAACCCGCACCGGGCGGCCCCCGGTGGAGCTGCGCAACACGCTCATCGACGCAGCGAGCCACCGCTTCGCTCCCGACAACAACCGCGGCTACGGGCTGCCCGACGGTCTGGCGGCGTACAGTTTCCCCGACGGCCTACGGGCGCTCGGCCCTGGCACGGGACTGCTCCAGACCCTGTCGCCGGTGCTGAGCTGGGACCCGGGTTCGATTCCGCCGGACGGCTCGCCCACTCTGTACCGGGTGCGGGTGAGCAGCGACTCGCTGCTCGCGGCCGTGCTGCTCGACACCACGGTCGCAGGCACTAGCCTAACGCTCCCGTTCGCGCCACACAGCGGCACGCGGCTGTTCTGGCGCGTGGTGGCCGCCAGCGCCACCGGCGCGGTGGAATCCACCGCGGTTCGCGGCCCCTTGGTGGCGCCGGCGTGGGTCGAGCTTCTCACGCTCGCTTCGCCCCAAGGCCACTCGATCCGCGACTCGATGCCGGTGTTCGTGTGGCGCTCGCCGCCCATCGCCAGCCCGCCGGGGCCGTTCCGATTCGACGTGGCGATCTATCCGGCCTCGCGCACTCCGGCCCAGGCGGTGGCCGCGGCGAGCGGACTTTCCGATACCACGTTCCAGCCTTCCCAGCCGCTGGAGCGCAACTTGACCTATCGCTGGCAGGTGCTGGCGCGGGTTGCCGGCGACAGCGAGGTGGTCACCAGCCGCGGCACCTTCGTGGTGCTCGACGAGTCGGTCCCCACCGCGACAGTGCTGTACCAGAACTTCCCCAATCCGTTCCCCAACCCCGCCACCGGGCACAGCACTACTTGCATCTGGTTCGACGTGGCCGCAGCAGGCACCGTTAGGCTGGAGATTTACGACCTGCGCGGGAGGCTGGTGCGGCGGCTGGCGCCCAACCCGGGGGCCGGGCTGCCGGGGCAGCTGGCCGCGGGGCGCTACGGCCGCCCGCCCGGCGACGCGGCTGGCACCTGCGATTCGCGGTTCCAGTGGGACGGGCGGGACGAGCGCGGCGAAGCCGTCAGGCCCGGCGTGTACGTCTATCGCCTGCTGGCGCCGGGAGTCAGTGAGGCGAAGAGGATGGTGTACCTGGGCGAGAGGTGAGTAGTCCAATGGCTCTTCTGATCACAGTCGGCACCGGCACTGTAGTCCCGCATCCGCGCCGCTCCAGTCCGGCCCACTGGTTCGCGCACGGGCCGGTGCGCCTGCTCATGGACTGCGGGGCGGGCACCATTCATCGCCTGGCTCAGCTGGGTCTGCCGTGGAACCGCCTGACGCACGTGGCGCTGACCCACTTCCATAACGATCATGTGGGCGAGTTCCCCGCCCTGCTCTATGCCATGAAGTGGGGCCAGGAGCAGCACCGTGAGGAGCCGCTCGTGGTTTACGGCCCGGCCGGCACGCTCGGGATGCTGCGCGCCCTGGCCTCGGGGCTGGGCCAGTGGGTCGTGGAGCCGGGGTTTCCTCTCGAGGTGCGGGAGATCGGCCCGGCCGACAGCGTGCGCCTGGCGGACGACCTGGTCCTCACGGCGCACCGCACGCCCCACACCGAGGAGAGCCTGGCCCTGTCGCTGGCGCTGGCTGGTTCGCGGCTGGTGTACACCGGCGACACCGGGCCGAGCGACGAGCTGGCCGACTGGGCCAGGGGCTGCGACCTGTTGCTGGCTGAGTGCTCGCTGCCCGACAGCCGCGCCATTGACATGCACCTCACCCCGCGCCAGGCCGGCGCCATGGCCGCGCGGGCCGAGGCGAAGCGGCTGGTTCTGACGCATCTCTACCCGCCGGTGGAAGAGGTGGACATCGTCGCCCAGGCGCGCGAGCAGTACACCGGGCAGGTCGTGGTTGCACGTGATGGGAGCACGTTTACGGTCTGACGGACAGTGGGACGATAAGACAGTGGGACAGTGGGACGGTGGGACAGTGGGACGGTGTGCCCGCTCTTGCGTCCTCGGCCTCAACCCGCGTTTCTTCATCCATGCTCGTGGTCATGCATCACTCTGCAACGGACGAACAGATCCGGCGCGTAGTCGAACTCATCGAGGAAATGGGCTACCAGGCCCGGCCGCTGCCGGGTGCGACCCGTACTGCTGTCGGGGTGGTGGGCAACGACGGCAAGGTGGACGGGACCCGGTTCCTCGCGCTCGAGGGCGTGCTGGAAGTCATCCATGTCACCCAGCCCTACAAGCAGGTCTCCCGCGAGTGGCGGCCCGAGAGCACGGTGGTCCGGCTGGCGAACGGGCTCACCATCGGTGGCGAGGAGCTGGTGGTGATGGCGGGTCCGTGCTCGGTGGAGAGCGAGGAGCAGATCCTTGAGGTCGCGCGCGCGGTGCGCGATGCTGGCGCGGTGATGCTGCGGGGCGGCGCCTACAAGCCGCGCACCTCGCCGTACGCGTTCCAGGGGCTGGGCCGCAGGGGGCTGGAGCTGCTGGCCCGGGCGCGCGCGGAGACCGGGCTGCTGATCGTCACTGAGGCGCTAGATCCCGAGGGGGTGGACCTGGTCGCCGAGTACGCCGACATCATCCAGATCGGCGCGCGCAACATGCAGAACTATTCGCTGCTCAAGCGGGCAGGCCGGGCGCGAAAGCCGGTGCTACTCAAGCGGGGCATCGCGGCCACGATCGTCGAGCTGCTGCTCTCGGCGGAGTACCTGCTCGCCGAGGGGAATCACGACGTCATCCTGTGCGAGCGCGGCATCCGCGGGTTTGATCCGCAGACGCGCAACGTGTTCGACCTGACGGCCATCCCGCTCATCAAGCGGCTCTCGCACCTGCCCATCGTGGCCGACCCCAGCCATGGCACCGGCCATCGCGAGCTGGTGGCGCCGATGGCCCGGGCAGCGGTGGCAGCGGGGGCCGATGGCTTGTTGCTCGAGGTCCATCCCCACCCCGATCGGGCGCTCTCGGACGGGGCGCAGTCGCTGACTCCCGAGCAGTTCGCCGACCTAATGCGGCAGTGCCGGACGATTGCAGAGGTGTGCGGGCGGCGGGTGGCGGAGCCGGTTGGGGTATGAAGCAAACGGTAGTGCGGGAAGGCGGGAGGGTGGCAAGGGGAACGCAGTGGGCCGCGCGCTTGGCCCTTGCCGTGACTTTCCTTACCGCCGCACCGGCTTGCCGCCTCAGCGCCCAGACTGATATCCTTGACCGCGCTGTGGCAGCCTTCCAGGCGGTCCGGACTCTCCGGGCCGACTTCGTCCAGACCGTTCGCGACCCGATGATTGGCACCAACGAGACTTCGCGCGGCGAGTTCCTTCAGGAGCGGCCTGACCGGTTCGCGATGAGGTGGCGCGATCCGGCGGGTGACATGATCGTGAGCGATGGCCAGTTCCTGTGGGTGTACCTGCCTTCCAGCACGCCGGGCCAGGTGATCCGATCGGCGCTGAACCGCTCTCGTGGGGGCACCCCGGATGTCGTGGCCGATTTCCTGGACCGGCCGCGGGAGCGGTTCGAGGTGAGCCATGAGCGCACCGAGGCGGTGGGTGGCAGGCCGGCCGACGTGCTGGCCCTGGTGCCGCGGGATCGGAACGCCCCGTATCGGCGGGTGCTGCTGTGGATTGACCGGGGCGATGCGCTGCCACGGCAGGTCGAGATCACCGAGGCTTCCGGGGCGGTGCGACGCGTGACGTTGCAGCGGTTGCGGGTCAATCCCAGGCTGCCGGCTGGTTCATTCGAATTCCGCGTGCCGCCCGGCGCGCGCGTGGTGGACGCGACCCGGTGAGCACGCCCAGTTCTGACCGGATCCGGTGGATCGAGCACAAGGGGAAGCGCATTCTGCTGCACGATTTCTCCCACATAACGAATCCGTTCGACGTGCTGCCGGCGGTGGAAGCTTCGCGGGCCATTGTAGCGGTACAGCCAAAGGGGTCGCTGCTCGCCCTGACCGACGTGACCGGCTCGCGATTCAACAAGGAGATCGTGGATGCGCTGAAGAGCCTGGCCAATCATAACAAGCCTTTTGTGAAGGCCGGCGCTGTGGTGGGGCTATCGGGCCTGCAGCGTGTCGTGTACGTGGCCATTACGCAGTTCACCGGGCGGCGGCTGCCCACCTTCGAGACGGCCGAGCAGGCCATGGACTGGCTAGTCGAGCAGTAGCCGGGGCCGGGGGCCGGGGGGCCGGGCCAGTCGCAGCTTCGGTACCGGTGTAGCACTCGCGCGGGTTCGCGGTACCCACCTGCCTATCGCCGCTCGATAATTCTGCAATGGGACGCTTACCGGCTCAGCCGGTTGACTGGCCGCCTAACCCACCCTATTCTCCCGCAACGATTTGCGCGACCTCTCGCGAGCCAGCTCGATAGGTCGGCGTTACGGCGTTACGACGAGCGCTGTGCGGGACACACAGGTAGTCAGCTGCTAGTTACGCCACACAGACGGACACTACATGCGACGCTCGCGGCCCTTACCGCTGCTCTTCGTTCTGGTGACAGCTCTTAGTCTCGTGCTTTGGTGGCCTGCGCCGATGGTGGCGCAGACTCAGTTTTGCCGTTACAGTCCCGGGACGCTGGCTCAGGTATTGGACTCCGCGCGGCACATGGCCGACACCCTTGGCGGCCTCATATCCTTTACTCAGTACCCCACTCGCGCTCAAGTCACGTTCACTGGAGAGCGACGGCCGCTTACGGCGCTCCACGCGCGAATGCTCGAGATGTACGGAAGCATGAACCAGCAGTCACTACGGCGCCTCTACAATTGGGAGCTCCGGTTCCGCGAGCGGGACTCACACTACTGGTTGCCTGTGCAGGACAACATGGTGCAGGCGATTAACAGCGAGGTGAGCCCAGGCGACAGCCTCATGGTGTTTGTGGTGCTCATCGGTGCAGACGTTCGCCCGGATACTACGGAGTGGCTGCTGGCCATGACAGAGTTCGAGTCACGCGAGCCGCAGTGGCAGTGGTTCAGGAGGGCATGTGGTCCTCAGTGAGGTAGCGTAAGAGGCGCGATGCACCGCCTAACTTGCGCTTGGCGCTGGCGGGCGCGTCCGAAATCTCAACGGTTGCAGTTGCCGGACTCGCCAGGCAGTATTAGGGCTAGCATAGGGGCGGCTCAGCCAACCGGGCCGCAGGCGGGTCCGACTCGCCCGCAACTGAACCGTATGTCGTTATGTCGCCCGGACCACCGACAGTTGCTCTGCTAGCACTCAACGGAGTTCAATGGCAAGTGAGCGCAACTCCTCATGCAGGCCCCGACTAGACGCCGATTCATGATCCCAAGCTCACCTACGAGACACCTTAAGTAGGGCTCGTGAAACGTTCGTACAGTCTAGCCCTAACTCTGGTCGCTGCTGCCTGCAGCGGTCGTACGCTGGCACCTGTCGAGGCTCAGCCGCCGGTGGATAGTGCAAGCCCGCCGGCAGTCTACAACGCAATCCTCGCCCGGTATGACTCCGGCGTGTCGGCCGTGATCGTCGATGACTTCAGCAGTCTATGTGTAGACTTGAGCCTACCACAGAATCGCTGGATCGCCGACACGTTGGCAGCTGGCAAGCGCCAAGCCACCGACGACTGCCACCGTCGTGCTGGCACCCGTTTGCGGGTGCGCGTGAGTGAACTACGAGCGAGAGTGCCCCTGTACACGCAGCGCTCCCGCGGGCGGCCCGAGGTATCGATATCAGCCCCGTTACTCTTTCTGTCGCCTGTGGGCTTCAGTGTGGA
>DATMBH010000142.1:0-3366 GCA_035559335.1 Gemmatimonadales bacterium | reverse complement strand
TTCGTGGATCTCCGAACGGACGGCAGCCGTTGCAATTGGCTGTCCATTCCAGCTGGAGCGTTCCGCATGCCATCAAGCCCCGGTACCCGGCAGGTTCACGAGGTCGGGGACGGAAACCGCCGGAGCCTGGAGCACTTCCACATGAATGGGCAGGGCATTTTCCTGTTCACTCAGACGGACGTGCCAAGGATGCTGGAGGGACTGCTCGCTTTTGCCGGCGTGAGCGCCGCGGACGTTGACTACTTCCTGTTCCACCAGCCGAATCGCTTCTTGCTTCGCAAGCTGGGGCAGCGGCTTGGCGTGGGACCGGACAGGCTATTCGACAACGTGGTGGGGCTCTACGGGAATTCGAGCTCGGCCACGATCCCGATTGTCACCTGCCAAAATCTCGCCGCGCAGCTCGTGGCCAATCGTTATCGCGTGTGCCTTGGTGGCTTCGGGGTTGGGCTCTCGTGGGGGGGAATGATCATGCACCTTGGCCCGCTGCACTTCTGTGAACTTGCGGAGGTTCCCTCAGGAGCCATCGCAAGCGCGGCACATGGTGGCGGTATCTGATAGCACGAAGGGCGCGGCAGGGCAGCAGGATACCGGAGTCCGCGTGTGGGAGCCACACGTTACCCGGGCGCCGGTTGGCTCTGCCGTCGAGTTTCTGTTGCGCAGCGGACAGCTGGTCTCCGAGCGGCCGTGCGTGAGCGATGGGCGCGTGAGGTGGAGTTATCGCGAGGTGATTCAACGGGCGGGAGCGGTCGCCGGGGCCTTGGCGCAACAGGGCATCCGGGGCAAACCGGTCCTCCTGTTCTTCCCGCGCGGGGTCGAGGGCGTGGTGGCCATTGCGGGAACGCTGATGTCCGGCAACTACTACGTTCCACTCGATGTCGCGGCCCCAGCGGCGCGTCAGCAACTTGTTCTGTCCCGATTTCCTGACGCGCGTGTCCTGACCTGCAGTGAGCACGCGCGGCTGTTACCTCCGGATCTCGCGCCGACACGGACGGTCCTTCTTGATTCGCTCTGGAACCACGGGCTTCCGTCTTTCCAACATGCGTTGGTGGCGGCTGCGGCCGCGACCGAACGGGTGCTTGACTGTGATCCCGTGTATGTCATGCACACCTCCGGTTCGACCGGCGTCCCCAAGGGCGTGACCATCGCGCACCGTGGCGTGATTGACTACATCCGGTGGGCGGCAGACCTCTTTGCCTTAACCCCCGCCGACGTGCTCGGAAACCAGGCGCCGCTCCACTTTGACAATTCGACGCTGGATGTATTTCTGAGCTGGGCCTGCGGAGCGGAGCTGTATGTCATTCCCGCCAGTACGATCGGGTTCCCCGGTGCCCTGGTGCGTGACCTTCGCGCGCGGCGTGTCAGCTTCGTGTTCTTTGTACCCTCGGCGCTCATCGCCGTGGCGCGCTGCAGAGCGCTCGAAGGGCAGACGCTCCCCGACCTGAAGGTCGTCGCGTTCGCGGGAGAGGTCATGCCGACGAAGCACCTCCTGTACTGGCAGGATCACCACCCGGTCTGCAAATACGTAAACCTCTACGGGCCTACAGAGATCACCGTGGACTGCACGTACTACGTGGTTGATCGCAGGCTCTCTCCGGACGAGCCCGTGCCGATCGGCCGGCCGCGGTGCAACATGGACGTGGTAGCGCTCGACGAGCGCGGAGAGCCGGTGGAGCGAGGGAAGATCGGCGAATTGTGTGTGCGTGGCAGCGCGCTCGCGCTGGGCTACTGGAGCGACGCTGAGGCGACAAGTGCGCGGTTTGTGCAGAATCCGGCCGGTGGGCACTATGCTGACCTGTTGTATCGCACCGGGGACCTCGGGTACGTGAACGACGAGGGGCAACTCGTGTTCGTGGGTCGGCGTGATACACAGATCAAGCACTTAGGGCACCGGATCGAGCTGGAGGAGATCGAGGTCGCGGCTGTGAGCCTGGACGGCGTCGCGAACGCCTGCGCGCTGTACGATCGTGGGGCGAGCGAGATCGTGCTCGTCTATGAATCCCCCCAGGGAATCGCGGCGGGGGACGTTGCAGCCGGATTGGCCCACAGGCTCCCGCGCTACATGGTTCCGCGTCGCATCGTGGCTTGGAAGCGTCTGCCTTTGACCGGCAGCGGCAAGGTAGATCGCCAGCTGATCGCGCGGGAGCTGTGCTAGGCGATTGATGTGGTATGACCGCTACAGTGCGCCACGCGGTGCACGCTGAGGCGGCGTTGCTACTGTTTGCCGCGTAAAGAGATACAGATCCGCACGGCCTAGTTGCAGTGCGCGTCCGGTTTGTGCGTGGCTGCGGCAGTGGCCGAGCTTTCTTCCCCATTCAACACAGAGCGCCCTACCGCCGGTAGCCACACCGGCCTCCCAGTCGGAGTGGCTGGAGCACTAGTGGGGCGGCAGTGGAGATAGGACATGGCACCCGTGCGGATCGCGGTTGTCGGCGCAGGCCCCGCAGGGCTGTTCTTCGCCGCGTGCGTCGGAAGGAAAGTGCCTCATTGCCGGGTGACCGTGTTCGAACGGAGGAGCGATCAAACGCCCTCCGGCTGGGGGGTCGTCCTGGCGGCGAGGGCTCTACAAGAAGTGGCTGTGGACGTTCCGGAACTTGCGGCCGCCGTGCGGGAAGAAGGGACCTATTGGGATAGATTGGATATCCACCATCGTGAACGGACCAGCACGGCGCAGGTCCAGGGCTACTACAGCATTGCCCGACAGCGGCTGGTGAACCTGCTGACCGAGGATGTGCGGCGTTTTGGTGTGGACCTCCAATTCGGTGTGGATATCCAGCCGGACTCGGATCTGCTTGATCCGTACGACTTGATTGTTGCAGCGGATGGCGTGAACAGCCGGTTCCGCTCTCCGTTAGTTCGAGAGCGCCACGGGCTGGAGACGGATCTGAGCACGAACCGCTACTCCTGGCTGGGCACCTACAAGAGCTTCGACGCATTCCAGTTCATATTCCAAGAAACGGTGGCCGGGTGGATCTGGGCTCACGTGTACCCCGACCGGCGGGGAATGACCACGTTCATCGTCGAGTGCGAAGATCTCACATGGAGGAATCTCGGTTTGGGCGATATGAGCGAACAGGCCACGGTGGAGTTCCTTCAGCGTCTCTTCGAGGAAGCGCTCGGGGGTCATGCGCTGGCGTCATCCTTACCCAATTCGTACTGGCCGGGCTGGAAGCGGTTTCGCCGCGTCCCACTGGGCCCCTTGTTCGGTCACCGCACGTACTTGATTGGTGACGCCGGATGTACCTTGCACTTTTCCGTGGGCTCGGGCATCCGCAAGGCTTTCGGCGACGGGAGTGCGCTTGCGGCCACCATTGCCCGGCACGGGGTGACCCAGGCGGCGCTGCAGGCCTGCGAGCGGGATCGCCTTTC
>DATMBH010000141.1:0-3207 GCA_035559335.1 Gemmatimonadales bacterium | reverse complement strand
CCCGCCGATGGACGACGCCGCGCAGAACGCCTTCGCCTACGACCTCTCGCGACGGACCCTCGCGACGATTGTGGAGGGATCGGCCTATCGTCGCCATGCCCTCCTGCTCGACAGTCTACGCGGAGCGCACGAGACCATCGGCAACGATGGCGTCCTGGGGGCCATCCTGCGCTTCACGGCCAGCTCGACCGCAAGTGTGGCCTTTGATGGCCCCGGTAAACTCGTTGTCGATGGGCTGATCACCAGCTTTGACACCTCCATCAACACACGCAAGCTGAACGACGCTCAACGCGGCGCGATCCAGGCCTTCAGCGTGGTCAAGGGCGCGCCGGAGACGGCCGCCCGCATCTACAGCAACACGACGACCGGCTACGGGCAGATCCGGCAGAACCGCCCGGCGACGCTTGTGCGCGGGCACATCGGTGCCATCCGCAACTACACGCAGGGCAGCAGCGCCGGGCCGATCTGGTTCGAGCACAACTCATATTCCGACGTCGAGATCTTCAACGACAGCGATATCGCCGCCACGTTCGAGGTGTTCGCCAGCTACGGCTACAACAACCGCATGTTCCTCGGCCTGCTCCCATACGCCTATCTGCCACTGGTCAAGACCCAAGTGGTGCGCATCGGCCCGCACGACAGCGCCACGGTGCGGATCTCCTACCGTGAGGAGGAGCGCGACGGATCGCCCGACAAGGACAGCACCGTGCAGTTCGACGTGCTGGCCTCAAGCGACAACGGCGATAGTCTCTTCTTCATCGCGAGCAAGGGCACCACCTGGCGCGACCCTCAGCCGGTGCAGATGAGCGCGGCCACGAGCGCTGGTACAACGTCCGCCACGGCCCAGACGACGATTGAGAACCCGATCAGCTCCTATGTGTTGAGCGATCCGGCCACGCAGACCTACCAGGCCCAGCTCTGGATTGCGAATCCCTTCACCGCGACGATCACAGCCGACATCACCCAGTCGCTGCCGGAAGGCTTCAGCGTGGTGGCGAGCGATGGCACCGTGAGTGGCGGCCAGATCAGGTGGCGGCGCACCGTCGCCGCCAGCGACCTTGTCTCGGCGACCGTCACCTTCCAGGTCAACGCCGTGCCGGGGACCGAGCTGCGCCTGCCTGCGGCGACGATGGCGTTTGTCGAGCCGCTGACCGGGCAGGCAGTCACCACATCCTCGAACAGCCCGGTGTTCACGGCCGTCTGGCCGGTGACCGTCGACGCGGCGGTTCCATTGGGGCGAGTGGGGGCAACCGCGACCATGCCGGTTACCGTTGCCAACCTTCTGGCCAGCCCGGTGAATGGCGAACTCACTGTCACGCTTGACGGAGTGGGCGGCGTCCACACGGATGTGACGCAGCCGTTCAGTGTGCCTGGCAGCGCAACAACCACCGTAGCCGTCAGCCTACCCTCCGCGGCTCTGCCAGGACTCTACCGATTGACCATCTCACTCCAACTGGCGGGCGCGCAGCCGCTGGTGCTGAACGAGGTTTATGAGGTGCGTGGACAATGGTTGCTGTACCTGCCGCTGATCACGCAGAACAGCGGCTCATCTGACATGACAGTGCCCCTGAAACTCTACTGGAGCGGGGAGCGCCAGGACAATTACACCACGGCCACCGCTGAGGGTGAGCAAGCCGCGCTCGCGAAGGGGTATCGGTTTATTCGCGTTGAAGGCTACGTCTTTCCTGCTTCCAACGAAACCGTTCGCTAAACCCGTTCGCGTGCGACACAGCGCCGCTCCGCCCGTCCGCACTGCGGTGGTCGGGTGCGAGCGTGGAGGGAGGGGCAGCCAACGCTGATGAGGACCGACAGGAGACTGCCGGGGCGCGCTGGGTCGGGATCGGCGTGACGCGACGTGGTGCGCTGCCACTCAGCGCGATCCACTGCGGTTCAGCGTTGCTCGCTGGCGCACGGCGCGCCCTCGCCGGTGTTCGGCGCGATCCGCCGCTGGCCATGTACACCGTGCTGCGGTGCTGGCGCTGCGGAAACAGGGTTTTCCTGGAGGCCGGCGCTCAGCGGCCGCCCGTGCGGTCTGATGGGCGTGGACGCGGGGAGGCGGAACGAGGGCGGACCTCTGGGGACATTTGAGCGCGGCCAATCAACGTCCGTGGGGTGGGTGGCGCCAACACGCCTGGGCGCGAATCCGCGCTGATGAACCGCCCCAGCACCGGGTCGTCGGAGCGCGCATGCTCCTCCAGCAGCCCGGTGGTGTCCAGGTATTGGCCGGTGTCATTGCGCGCAGTCTGACTGATCCCTCCACTGCGCACACTGCCCCAGGGGTCGAAGGCCTGCTGGCTGAGCAGGGTCCCGCCTGTGCCGGTCGCCACGCTGATCGAGCCCAGGCCTGCCCTGAGCGCAGCGACGGGTGGTCGCCATGCAGCGGGGTCACGACGCTGCCCTGGCGCATGGCCACCACCGTGCCGTTGACGGGATACTACACCGTGACCGCCCCGCCGACCACCTCCTCCCCCACCCCGGCCAGATCCACCGTCGGCACGCCAGTGACCGTGCGCGCCACGCGCGCGCCGTCGGCGTCAGAGGCATCGGTCTCCGTCCCGCTGACGTGCTGGATGCTGACCGGGCGGTGCTCGGTGTCCTAGGTGTAGAGCCGCCGCCGCCACTCAGCAGGGTGCCGTTGGCGTCGGAGCGGTAGCTGCCGGCGTTGTTCGCGACCATCGCGTGTGGCTTGGTGAGCGCCCCAGCCGCGCCGCTGGTGCGCTGGGTGCCATAACTAGAGACTCCGCTGCTCGACGTGCTGGTCCGAGTGCCGCTGGAGGTGGAGCTGGAGCTCACGGTGGAGGCGCTGGCCGTGGAACGCGCAGTAGAGAAGTGCTACCTAGAAAGCAGTGAAGTGGATACCTTCACACCTACATGCTCCAGGCGATTGCGGGTGATACCTTCGTTCTCAGGTTCGCAATGAAAGATAATGTGAAATGGAACCGCCGGGCGATTCTGCTGATTATCGTTTTGTTCAGGCTCTGCCCACTCAATTGATGCTTTCTCGAGAATGCGAACGAAGATTCGCAAATCTTCTTCGGCCGCCTCAAGGAGCAAGTCTGACAATGTTATAGAGGCTGTATAAATGAAATTATTCACTTTGGCGAAAGCGACAATCTTCGCAACATCAGTCGAATAGAAGCGAGATAAATATCACTTTCACTCGATTCGGTGGTGCGTTCATATTCTTTACTGAGGATGCGGCTCCAA
>DATMBH010000140.1:0-6358 GCA_035559335.1 Gemmatimonadales bacterium | reverse complement strand
GCGGGATCGCCTTTCTGCGCTGAACGAGCTCGATGCCAAGTCCATGGCTTCGATGCGATGGTTCGAGGAGATGCGGAAGCATGCCGAACTTTCCCACGATGAACTCATCGCGTCGCTCATGAGCCGGGCCAAAGGAGACGGGATCGGGCAGCGCGCCGCGTGAGACCGCCGGTGCACATCCGGATGGCTGAGCCGGGGGACACCGACGCGGTGGTCCGGTTGCTTGCCGAGCTCCACGGGGTCGGTGCATCCGACCGGTATGAGTGGCTGTACGTGCGCAACCCTCATGGCAAGGCCTTGACCTGGGTAGCGGTGCAGGAGTCTTCGCGGGATGTGGTTGGCGTTACGTCGGTTTTCCCGCGGCTGATTTCGGTCGGCGGGATCACGCAAGTCGGAGCGCTCGGCGGCGACTGTTACGTGCTTCCCGCAGTCAGGGGCCAGCGAATCGCGACTCGGTTGCACGTGGCCACACGAGACGGCATGGCTCGTCATGGCGTAAGGGTGATGTTCGGCCCTCCGCTTCCGATCAATCTCAAGGCCCTGGTTGCTGCGGGCGCTCGGGTTGTCACGGAGTTTCGGCGGTTCGCGACCGTACTGAGGGTCCCCGCCGGGTGGTCATCGCGCGCGCTCGTTGACGGACGGGTCCAACCAGGCGCCTTCAGGCTGTTTGCATCGGCGGTGGCGGCAGGTGTCGGGCGACTCTCCCGCGCTATCGGTGTGCCGGATCTTGGCGGGTACTCCTTGAGCAGTCTGACAGCGTTCGGATCGGAGTGGGATGAGTGGTCCGAGGCGACCCGGCGCGAGTTCCCCGTCACGTGTGTGCGGGACCGGCGTTACCTGACTTGGCGCTACTTGCAGTCTCCCGGTCGGGCGCAAGAACCCTATGCCGTCCGCCATGATGGTCGGCTCGTGGGCCTCGTTGCGCTGGAGCAGAGCGAAGGCCGCTGCAGAATAGTTGATCTGTTTGTCGGCAGGTCTCCTCAGACGATTCGTGCTGCCCTGGCGTTGGCTGTGCTGAAAGCTGCGGAGCATGAATGCCATACGGTGGATTTCTGGTGCACCGAGTTCCCGGGGCATCGAAGGGAGCTGGGGGGGGTGGGCTTCTTTCGGCGCGATGCGCGGGCGCCGTGGAAATTCCAGGTCCTGCATGCGGGTGGTACGGTTCCCGATACCCTCCTCGAGGGCCGGCGGAATTGGTACTTCACCTACGGCGATCAGGACGTCAATTGACCTCTGATCGCGTGAGCGGTTCCGTGCGTATTCGCATGGCCGAGCCCGGCGACCGGGAGGTGATCCTCCGGCTCCTTGGCGAAATGCACGGTGCGGGCGCCGCCGATCGGTATGAGTGGCTCTACCTCCGGAACCCGCACGGCCGGGCGCTGACGTGGCTGGCGGTGGACGAGTCGAGCGGTGATGTGGTGGGTATGACGTCGCTTTTTCCGCGATTCGTTTACGTCGGGGGGAAGACAGAACTCGGGGCCCTCGGAGGTGATTCATACGTCGTACCGGCGGCGCGCGGGCGGGGCCTCGCTACGCGGCTACACCTCGTCACTCGGGAGGAAATGGGACGCAACGGCGTCCAGGTCGCGTACGGCGCCCCCGTGCCGATCAATCTACGAGCCCTCCTCGCGGCGGGGGCGCGCGTCGTTTCCGAATTTCGGCGGTTCACGCTGTTGCTCGGGCCTTCCAGCGCGCGCCGGCCGGATGGGGCCACGGGGGGGAGAACGGGAGCCGCGGGTCTCGCCAGGGCGCTGGCGGAGAAGGCGAGTGCGACTGTGGGCCTATTGTCCCGACTCGCGCTGTCGCGGGCGATTACGAAGTATACCATCAGCAGTGTGGCGGAGTTCGGGCAGGAGTGGGATGACTGGATCGAGCGGCTGCGATGGTCGTATCCGGTAGCCTGCGTACGAGACCGACGCTACCTCACGTGGCGGTACCTGGAGTCTCCCCGCCGGACCCAGGTACCGTTTGTCGTCAGGCGTGATGAGCGAATCGTGGGTCTTCTTGTGCTCGAGGCGCGAGATGCACGATGCGCGATCGTTGACCTGTTCGTGGAGAGGTCGTTACGGCTGCTCCGGGTGGCGCTGGCGCTGGCGGCGCTGCGGGCCAGGGCGATGGGATGTGATGCGGTGGACTTCAGTTGCACGGAGTTTCCCGGGCATCGCCTGGCTCTCACCGTGTCCGGGTTTGTTCTGCGGGAGCGAAGCGCGCCGTGGATGTTTCACGTCTTGGATTCGGGCGATTCGGAAAGGAGCCGGTTTCTGGGCGGTCGCCGAAACTGGTATGCCACCGCGGGAGACCAGGACGTTACATAGGCGAGGCCGGGGCCGGGCCATGGGTAGGGCGCAGCGCTGAGCCGGAGGAGAACACGGTGCGGCTGGAGTCGTCCCTTGGGGTGGCTGTCCTACTCCTGGTCGTCGGGACCCTGTTGTGGCTCCGTTGGTCAGGAAGAACGGGACGGACTGGGCTGAATCCGACGACCGTCACCACAGCTCAGCCGGTGCCGGCTTGGCGCGGTGAATGGGTTCCGACGGGGAGGTTTCGCGTCTGGGTGCGTCGCTTCGGCAATCCGGCACACGTTCCCGTGCTGATGATCCACGGATTCCGGCGCAGCGGCTGGACCTTCCTGCCGCTGCTGGCCGATCTGAGTGAGCAATACCATCTGATTGTCCTCGATCTGCCCGGACACGGGGAAACCGCCGCCGAGGTCCCAGAAGCGGCGCCAACGTTCGAAACATTCGTCGAAGCGGTGGAAGTCGTCCGCGCGCAGCTGGGGATTGCCCGCTGGACACTGTTGGGTCACAGCATGGGTGGAACGGTGGCAGGGCTGTACGCGGCGCGGCACCCGGAGCGCTGCGCCGGCGTGATCCTGCTTGAGAGTACGCCGAAGTATCGCGGTTGGGCCAAGACGACCGACTGCCAGGATTGTCCCGCGCTCGTCACTGACGAGGGGATAGCCGTGCTGAACGACGCCGTCCATGGCGCACAGTCCTATCGAGACATCTGGGAGGAGTACGAAGCGGCGGATGCCACCCCGCTCTTCGCAGATCGCTCGTTACCGGTGCTGTGGGTGATGAACACGGATGATCGAATCACCCGGGCTCATTTCGAGCGCCTGGCTGCGGACCTCTCGCCGGACGTGATGTCCCATGTCCGATTGGAGACTGTGTATCGGAAGGGCCATTTCATTCACTGGACGGCCACGCAGCAAGTTCGGGACATGATTAGCGGTTTCTTGCGGGACGTGGTCCGGTGAACCAAGGGGAACGGGGTTCCGGGACGTCAAACCGCCGGCTCAGCCAACACCACATGCATGAAGGCCCATCGCTTGAGGAGACTGAACGGTCGCACGTGAGCTAATGCCTCGAGTGCGCGCGAGATCCCGACGTCAACGATTTCCGGCCAGAGAGGCAAGCCGAAGAAGCGCAGCCGCCCGAAGTCCACCACGCGCTCTTCCCGCTGACGCAGCCCTGCCGACCCGAGTAGCTTCTGGAATTCGTCACCGTACCACGCACGGTTGAACCGATCATAGAATACCCCCAACGGGGTCTCGGTATCCTGCGAGACATATTTGTGTATCTGCGGTGCGCGGAAGAGCGCGTACAACCGTCTGGGAACGAACGTGAGCGCCCGGCTCAGGATGCCGAGGAGGACGGCGCGGCAGTGCCATGATACGATGAGGCTGCCACCCGGTCGCAAGCAGACCCGAGCCGCTCGCAGCGTCGCAAGCGGGTCAGCAACGTAACCAATCAATCCCAGCATCATGGCTGCGTCGAACGACTTCGCGCGGAAGGGGAGGGACTCCGCCGCCGCCACGACCCAGCGTACATCCCCGGTGCTCGACGCGGCGGCTTGCCTGATCATCGCCAGCGTAATGTCCACGCCCACTACCTGCCACCCGGCTCGGGTCGCCGCGTTCGCCTGAAGGCCAGCACCGCACCCGATGTCCAGCAGCCGCCGCTCGCCGGCGGGGATCCGCTGGAGCATGCCAAGCGCCACGGTCGCCCGGAGCCGATACTTCCGAGAGGAGAAGTCCCGGCGCGTGTACTCCTGCCGCCACCGATCTGCATCCTGCGTGAAACTTTCCCGAACGATGCGGTGGCGTTGCGGAGCCGGCGGTTCGCCGGTGTTCCTCGGTGTCGCAACCATTGAGGCCGTGAGTTCGCTTGCTCAGTCTGCAGGCGACGCCAGGGGAGGGCGCGCCGCGTCAGGCGGGGCAGCCCAAGACCGGCTCCCCCGGACCGCTCGCAGAGCCACGGCTGCCAGGATCATCGCGTACTGCCTCGCCGTAGGCCAGGGGTCGGACCAGCTCCAGGTGGTGTGGATATCGGCCCGTGTGAATCCGACTGCGGCGTGCCATAGCCACTTCAACGCGTTGCCGAAAGTGATTTGGCCGGCATCTCGGGCCTTGAGTATCCCTTCGAGGTCGCCGCCGGTCCAGACGATGCGCTTTCCCGGCGGGTACCTGAGGTCGGGTGTCTGCTGGACCGCGCGCCCCAGTGCCAGATCCACGCCGAGACGGGGGAAGTCCACGCCGCAGATGCTCGAGACAGCGAACGCAGCCCCGAGACGCGGATTCAACTCGAGGAACGACATAGAACCGTCAAGCTCGTTGATGAGGAACTGGAGACAGCCGTAGCCAGAGTAGCTTGTTCGGTGGATAAGATTGCGGGTGTACTCATCGAGCTCCGGCGTGGCGGCGACTGTGACTGACTCCGTCGTGTACCCGGTGTAATTGGGCCGGTCCGTGCGAATCGTCTTCGTTATCAGCCTGGCCACGATGGCACCGTCCTGGGCCAGCACCTGAATGTTGTACCGGGGCCCCGCAACGAACCGCTGGACAAGGAGGGACTCAGTTTGAGAGGGCCATTGGGAAAACCGCTGCTCCAGCTCAGGGGGCGAATGACAGATCACAGCCTTCTCGCTCATCACGGAGCGCAGCGGGTTCGCGGCCTTGACGATGCAGGGGTAGCCAACGGCCTTGGCCGCCCGAAACAGATCCGACCTTGTATCCGCTCGGGCATACGGCGCCTGCGGAATGCCCAGCTGCGACGCGATGTCGCACATCGCCAGCTTGTCCAGGCACGTTCGCGTGGTCTCCGAACTCGGCGTAAGCGGCCTTACACCCTTGGGGAGGAGATGTTCGTGAAGTGCGAGGGTTCGTGTCTCACCATCACCGAGTGGAATTACCACTCGGACGTCCGGATTCGCCTCGAGGTACCTCACCAGAGCTTCCGCCATCTCGCGACCCGTCCCGTTGATCGGCGGGTGACACCACCGGCCGCTGGCGAACCGGGAGTGCCGGGCGTGCCCACCTCGCCCGGCGCCGTGAGCCACGATGGTGCGGTACCCCGCCCGGGAAAGAGACCGCACGAACGTCAGCGTATACCGGTAGTCGCCCAACAGAAGGACAGCCGCTTGCCTGGAGATCACGTTCGTCCCGTTCGTGGCGTTAGGAGCCCAGTTAACGTCTCGCTGCAAAGGCGCAAGGACTGCGCCCGGCCTGGGGCCGCGTGGCGGAAGGGATGCGCCGTCCCGCATCTCCCGATGTTGTGTGGCGTGGGTGCAACACTCACGTGAATTCTTGTCTGGCTCAGGGACGCCGTGGGGCGGCGCGGAACTTGATCCCCTCTTTTGTGGAGCTACGCTTGTGGAAGCTACGCTTTCCTAAAAAACCCAAGAAAGAGAGGACAAGGGCTTTGGGACGTGGGGAGAACGACGCGAGGCTCGACGTAACCGTCACCACGAGCGCAGCGGCGGCGAGCGATGCCTGCGTCGAGGAACTTGCAGCTCGTGGCGTTCACCTCCCGCTGCAGCACCGCTCGGCGTGGCTGTGCGCATTCGCCTCAGGTCCTTCCTGGTTCATCACAGTTCGTGACGAGCACGGCTGCGCCGCCGGTCTTGGCGTACAGGCTGCGCGATGGCGCGTGTTGCCCGGGCATTGGGTGTTGCGCGTTCGGAGGTTCGGCGGTGCCGCCGGTCAGCAAGCCACGGTTGCGGCGTTAGAGGCTCTCCGGTCTCTTGCTCATGCGGTGCCTCGGGTGCTGCGCCTGGACATTGAGGTGTTCTCCCCAGACGAGACCAGACGGGGCGAAATTGCTCGAGCCCTTTCCAATTTGGGGTTCCGCCAGTCCGATCTGAAGCTCTCATATCGCGACACGGTGGTCATAGATCTGCGCCCTGCGGAGACGGAGCTGCTCGCCTCGTTTCACGCCACCGCCCGGCGGCATATTCGGGCCGTCGAGAAACGGCCGGTCCGCGTCGAAATCGTGAACGACCCAGCCTACGCCTCGCGCCTCGGGGACCTCTTCAGAGAGTCGCTCGTGCGCAGCGGCGGTGTCCCACGGCCGAGGGATTG
>DATMBH010000139.1:0-5514 GCA_035559335.1 Gemmatimonadales bacterium | reverse complement strand
ATCGACGGCGCGGTTTGGCACCTCGATGTCGGCTTATCACATCCTGGGGCTGGAGAAGGTCCCAAGGGTCCGGCTGTTCGCCGGTTAAAGTGGTACATGAGCTGGGTTCAGAACGTCGTGAGACAGTTCGGTCTGTATCCGTCGTGGGCGCAGGAGCGTTGAGGGGTCCCGACCTTAGTACGAGAGGACCGGGTTGGACGGACCGCTCGTGTACCAGCTGTCACGCCAGTGGCAACGCTGGGTAGCGATGTCCGGACGGGATAACCGCTGAATGCATCTAAGTGGGAAGCCCTCCCCAAGATGAACGCTCCCGACGCGCAAGCGTCCTGAAGGGCCCTCGGAGACTACGAGGTAATAGGCGGCAGGTGTACAGGTCCGCAAGGATGTAAGCCGAGCCGTACTAATCGCCCGTGAGGCTTGATCTCTCCCAACTTGTTAGGTTCGGAGTGAAGCCTCGCACCACGTTGCTCACGCTCGAAAGGCGTGGGGCAGTGACGACACCGGAATGGTGAGGACAGCAATCTGTCCCACCGTCCCACCGTCCCACTAAAGATCGGCTGGCGACTAGCGCGGTGGGGTCACACCCGTTCCCATCCCGAACACGGCAGTTAAGCCCACCAGCGTCGATGGTACTGCAGACGGACGTCTGTGGGAGAGTAGACCGCCGCCAGCCTCCCCATTGAAGGCCCGCTCCGAGCAATCGGGGCGGGCTTTCGTGCTAGGGCCACAGGAGAGCTGGGGGCGGGCAGGGTTGACGGCGCCGGCAGGACCACTCACGGAGGGTTGCCCGAGTTCGATCGACTCCAGAGCGCGCAGAATGACCTGATTGCCAGGATCCGGGCCGAACAGCCCGGCTTCTCGGCAGGCGACCGGCTTGCCCGCGCACAGGTGCAGCAGCGTCGTGCGGTTCGTTGACACCGATGTGCTGCTCTACGTTGTCAGCTTCGATCCGTGGTGCCAATCGACCAGAGCGCCGGGTCCAGTACATTTGTGCATGAGCCGCTGCGCAATCGTCGCCCTTGCCGGTGCCCCCAACGCCGGCAAAAGCACTCTTCTCAATCGTCTCGTTGGCGAGCCGCTGGCGATAGTCTCGCCCAAGCCGCAGACCACGCGCGCTCCGGTCCGCGGCATTCTCACCGAGGACGACACGCAGCTCGTGTTCGTGGACCCCGCGGGCCTGCTCGAGCCCGAGTATCCGCTGCATTCGGCCATGGTCCACGCGGCCGTGGAGGAACTGCGCGGCGCCGACCTCGTGCTCTACCTGCACCCGTTGCCCGAGGCGCCGGCCCCACCGCTGGAGTCGTTGCTCCCACCCAAGACCTCCGTGACTGCCCCGGTCATCACCGTTTACACCAAGGCGGACACCGTCCCACCGTCCCACCGTCCCACTGTCCCACTGTCCCACCGTCCCTTTGAACACGTCATCTCGGCGCTCACCGGCGAGGGCATCCCCGAACTGCTGCGCACCATCCGACACCTGGCGCCCGAGGGACCGTGGCACTACCCGGCCGACGAAGTGGGCACCCAGCCGCTGCGGTTCTTCGCCGAGGAGTACGTGCGGGAGGCGGTATTCGCGCACCTAGAGCAGGAGCTGCCGTACTGCACGGCCGTGACCGTGGACGAATTCCGGGAGTCAGAGTCTCCGGTGTATATTCGCGCCACAATCGCGGTCGAGCGCGAGAGCCAAAAGCCGATCGTGCTCGGCAAGGGCGGTGCAATGATCAAACGGATCGGGACCGACGCAAGACGGCGCCTCGAGGCGCTGTTAGGCGGCCGCGTCCGGCTCGACCTGTGGGTCAAGGTGTGGCCGAAATGGAGAAAGGACCCGGCCGCGCTCGCCCGACTCGGACTGCCGCTGCCACCGGAGAAGGAACAATGACGCTTCCCAGGGACCTGCTCGAGATCCTCGTGTGCCCGAAGTGCAAGGGTGAGCTGGAGTATCGCACCGAACCGCTCGAGGAGCTTGTGTGCCACGCGTGCCGGCTACGTTACGCCGTGGATGACGGGATCCCGGTAATGCTGATTGATGAGGCGAAGCCGCTGTAGCCAGCTGCTCGCCGCCGCGCTTGCGATTGCTCGATCCGGGCTCCAGGCGCAGCAGGCTCCGAGCGCCGAGGGGGCCACCTTCCTGCTGCTGCCGGTGGGAGCCCGCGCCGTGGCGCTCGGGCAGGCGGCGGTGGCGGACGCGGGTACAGCCGAAGGGCTGTTCTGGAACCCGGCCGCTCTCGCCTCGCTGCCGCGGTCGGAGTTCGCCTTCCACCATCACACCGCTTTCTTCGGGATTACTGACGCCGCCTCGGTGAGCGTGGTCGCCAACGGCGTCGGAACGTTCAGTCTGGCGGCGTTCATCGTGGACTACGGCGACTTCCCCGTGACACCGGGGGGACCGGGCGGCGGGCCGCAGCCCATCGGCCAGATCACGACCCGCAACCTGGCGTTGCTGGCCAGTTATGCAACGCAGCTCTCGGCCGCGGTGCATGGTGGCATCTCGTACAAGCTGGCCCAGCTGCGGGTGGACTGTTCAGGGGAATGCAGCACCGTGCCAACCGCGACCGGCACGACCCACGCCGTAGACCTCGGCGTGCAGGTAATAATCCCCGCCGCGGTCCCCATCGTGTTCGGCGCGGCCCTGCGCAACTTCGGGTTCAAGCTCCAGGTGAACAACCAAGCTCAGGCGGACCCACTGCCGACCCGGCTACAGTTGGGCGTGGCAGTGGTAGTGCTGCGGGCCTCGCCGCGCACCGGCCGGCTCGACTTGAGGCTGCTGGCAGACGTGCGCGGGCCGCTCGGATCGGACGGAGGCGCCGGGGGCGGGCAGGTGACGCTGGTGGGCCTAGAGTCGGGCGCGGGCGAGACCGTGCGGCTGCGTGCTGGCTACGCGTTCAGCGAAGGCGAGACGCGCGGCCCTAGCTTCGGCGTGGGCATCAGGGTTGGCACCGTCGTGCTCGACCTGGCGCGCGTGTTCTATGCCAGCGATGCGCTGGCCGAGCGGGAGCCGGTACATCTGTCGCTGAGGGTGGCGTTCTGATTTCAGAGGGGACAGAGGGGACAGAGGGCAGCAGGGGGCCACGTGCCCTTCGTGTCCTCCGTGCCCTCTGTGCGATCTATGTCATCTGTGCTACGACGCGCGAGGCATTGGCGCAGCGCATCGAACCGGCACCGGTCCAGGAATCAGGCCCTTCTGATCTCCGCTCCCTGGCTCCCGGCCTCTCATTCGCGCCGCAGCCGATCGGGCCCGGCTGGCTGCAGCCGGTGGCCTCGCTGCTGGTGCCGGGTACGGGGCAGCTGCTTGCCCGGCGCGACCGCGGCCTGGCCTATCTCGCCGCCGAGCTGTGGATCGTGGCGCGCGCGGTGGCGCTGGATCGCGAGGGGCGCAGGGCCCGCGCGCGCTACCGCGAGATGGCCTACGAAGTCGCGCGCCGCCGCTTCGGAGTCCAGCGCCGCGACGGGCCGTTCGAGTACTACGAGCACATGGGTCAGTACGTGGAAAGCGGCCGCTACGACAGCGACCCCGGCCCCGGCTTCGCGCCCGAGAGCGACACCACGACCTTTAACGGCAGCATCTGGCGGCTCGCTCAGCACACGTTCTTTGCCGATCCCGATTCGGCGCCAGACCCTGCGTCGGCCCCGTACCTGGCGGCCCTTTCCTTCTACCAGGCGCGCGCGGTCCCGCCTGAATTCCAGTGGAGCTGGCGCGACGCGCGACTCGAGCAGGACGTCTATCGCGCCACGATTCGCGAGAGCGACGAGGCGTTTCGCAGCTCGACCAACTACCTCGGCGCCGTGATAATGAACCACCTGGTGAGCGCTATTGACGCTCTGGTCACACGAAGACTCAGTACCCGCCGGGCCGTGCCGAGGGTCTCGGCAGCTGGTACCGATGGCGTGCTGCTGCGCTGGAGACTGGGAATCCCCCAATTCGCTCGTTGACGGCCTCCGCGAAACGTCCTAACTTGAAGTGTTCTCGCAGCTTGCGAGAGAGACAGAGTGCCGACGCGACCGACGGTCATTTTCTTCACGCCGGCGCTTCGCCCGATGCCGCCGTCGGTGGCGGCGTGGCTGGCGGGCAAGGGCCTCACCGCCGTGGCCATGGACGACGCCGCGCAAATCGAGTCGATGACCCTGCGCACGCTCCCGGCACTCGTGCTGGTGGACGGAGACGGGGATTCGACGCGGGGGCTGGCACTCACCCGTACGTTGAAGGCCGATCCGTACACGGCCATCGTACCAATCGCGTTCCTGGAGAATGCGCACGAGGAGCGGCGCGTGCACGAGGCGTTCGCGGCCGGCGCCGATGAGGTGCTCTCGCCGGTGTTCGACCCGACGGAGCAGCGCTCGCGTCTGGAGGTGCTGCTCACGCGCACCGAACGCAACGTCAGCGTTCACCCCTCGACGCGACTGCCCGGCACGCGCGAGATCGAGCGGGAAATCAGGCGGCGAATGGACTCGGGCGAGCTGTTCGCGGTGTGCTACGCCGACCTGGATCACTTCAAGGAGTACAACGACCGCTACTCCTACAACGACGGCGATCGTGTGATCCTGATTCTGTCGCGGATCTTGCACGATGTGGTCAAGGGACTGTGCGGTCACGCCGGGTTCGTGGGGCACATCGGCGGCGACGATTTCATCATGGTGCTGCCACTCGAGCCCACGGAGGCGGCGTGCTCGGAGATCATCGCGACCTTCGACACGCTGATTTCGCTGCAGTACTCCGATGCGGACCGCCGCGCCGGGTACTTTTTCGGCAAGGACAGGCGCGGCCAGCTTCACAAGGTGCCGTTCATGACGCTGTCCATAGGGATCGTAACGAACGAGCGCCGCCGGTTCCTGCACCCGGCGCAGGTGAGCGAGCTGGCGACCGAGATGAAGAGCTACGCAAAGACACTACCGGGCTCCGTGTTCGTGGTAGACAGGCGCCACGACCCCGCGAGCAGCGAGGCACGCTGAGGCGATGAACGCTACCTGTCCAACCTGCCAGACGGTGTTCCGGATTGACCCGGCGAAGGTGCCCGCTGGCGGTGTGCGCGCGCGCTGCTCGGTGTGCCGCACAGTGTTTGGAGTGGGAACCGACGGCGGGCAGCCGGCTGCCGCTCCGTCGCGCGAGGGGCCAGCCGCCGCGCTTTCCGCGGCGCGCATGGCGCCCCCTCCACCTCCGCCGCCGCCTCCCGCGCCGGTTGTGGCCCCCGCGGTGGCAGCCGCGCCCTCTGTGCCCTCCGCCCCCTCTGCGTCACCTGCGCCGGCTTTCATGCCTCCGACTCCGCCCGCGCCAGCGGCACCGAGCGCGCCCTTTGCGCCCCATGCGCCCCCAGCGCCCCCAGCGCCCTTCGTGCCCTCTGTACCCTCTGTGTCGCCGCCTCCACGTCCGGCCGCGCCGCCTCCAGCGGCGGCGCCCGTGAGGCCGCCAGCGCCAGCGACACCCTTTGCCGCGCCGCCAAGGCCAGCAGCGCCCTCTGCGCCCCCTGTGCCTCCCCGTCCCGCGGTTCCGGCATCGGCGACCCCGACCATTCCGATGCC
>DATMBH010000138.1:0-6655 GCA_035559335.1 Gemmatimonadales bacterium | reverse complement strand
CGGCAGGTGCGGGGGCACGGTGAACTGCGGGCGGGCGATGAGCGTGACCTTGGGTTCGCGGAGGATCAGCATAAAGGCCAGGGGTCGGGGGTCAGGGGTCAGGAGTCAGGTGATCGCCCAGCTCGGCGAGCAGCTGGAGGCGCGGCAGATGCCAAGCGGCCTCACGCTCGATGCGGCGCAGGGCGCGGGTAATCTCGCCTGGAAGGGTGGGGGCGCGCGAGCCCACCTTGAGAATTTCAGGCTCGATCGAAGTGGCGGTGCTCTCGGGCGGGAGCTTCACACCGGGATTGAGTATACCGTTCGGGTCGAAGGCGCGCTTCACCGCGCGGGCCAGCTCGAGGTACGTCTCGCCGAACAGCCGGCCCACATAAGGGGCGCGCAGTCTCCCGTCCCCGTGCTCGCCGCTCGGTGTGCCGCCCAGTGAGAGCTGCAACTTGGTGACGGCATCGAGGCACTGCTGGAGCCGTGATACGAAGTCGGGCGCCCCGACGTCGGCGAGCAGGTTAGCGTGCACGTTGGCGTCTCCGGCGTGGCCGAAAATGACGACCTCGAATCCGCATTCAGTCGCGATGCGGCGCACTGCGGCCACGTACTCGCCGAGCGCTTCGGCAGGAACGCAGCCGTCTTCCACCACCTGAAGCGAGCGCATGTTGTCGGGCAGAGCGGCCAGCAGCGGGCTGGCCAGATGTCTGATCTCCCACAGTTTCCCGGCTGAGCTTGCATCGTGGGCCTGCGTTACCGACGAGGCCAGGTCGCTGGCGGCGCTCGCCGCCGGCGCGGCATCCGCTGCCAGCTCCACGATCAGAACCGCCTCAGTGCCGGCCGGAATCCGGGCGTGGGCCGCCGCGCGCACGAAGTCGAGGAAGGTCCGGTCGAGCATCTCGATGGCTTCTGGCTCGAACGGCTCGAGCCGGCGCAGCATCGGCGCCAGGTCATCCAGCGAGCGCAGCGTGATCAGCAGCGTGGTGGGCTCCGGCGGCAGCGGCGCAAGGTCCACCTCCACCGCGGTTACAATCGCCAGCGTTCCCTCGCTGCCGACCAGGAGGTTTTTCACCCACGCCCCATCCTCGGGCGGCAGCAGATCGTATCCGGAACTGTTCTTGCGAGTGCGCGGCCGCCGCGCCTCCAGCTCCGCACGCGCCTGCTCAATCAGCGGAGCCACCTGGCCGCGAAACCGTTGCTCGGCCGCCGTGCCCTCTGTGCCCTCCGCGAGCTCTGTCCGCTCTGTCTTTCCAGTCTCTCCATCCGCCGTAACGAACTCCAGCGCCCTCACCCATCGCCGCATCGCGCCGTATCGCAGCGAGTGCGGCCCGGCAGCGTTGCATGCCACCATGCCGCCCAGGGTGCAGAAGCCGGCGCTCGATGGGTCCGGTGGGAGCCGCAGACCGTATCCGGCCGCCGCTCCGTTGAGCGCGCGACAGGTCACCGCGGCGCCGGCCCGGGCGCGGCGGCGCTGAGGATCCACAACCGGGGGCGCAGCGCATGCCACGGTGAGGTCCACAACCACGCCTCGGCCCACGTTTCCGCCGCCCATGCCGCTGCCCGCGCCACGGGGCACCAGGGGTGTGCCGGTGGAGGCCGCCCACCGCACCAGCGTGATTAGGTCTTCCCGGTCTGACGGCAGCGCCACGGCCGCCGGTATCATGCGGAAGATGCCGGCTCCTTCGGAGTAAATGGCTCGGGCCGCTGTGTCGGTGGTGAATGCGCCGCGGAAGCCGCGAGGTGTCTGCACCCGGTCAAGGTAACGGGGGCATCTCCGAGCTTGACAGTGGGGTCCCGGGCGGTGATTCTCAGCCATTCATGGCAGCGCCCGTGCGATCGCAGAAGGCTGAGCTGATCCACATCGAGGTGGATCGCCGCCTCGGACACGAGTGGGACGAGTGGAACGGCAAGCCGCTCCCCAACCGTGGCGACTTCGCGGCGCCCGCGAGTCTGTTCTTCCGCTACGCCGCATTGACTTTGGCGGCGCTGAACGGCCTGGGCTACGTGCTGTGGTTCCTGCTGGCGCCGCGGCTCAACACGGTGTGGGAGCCGCTGTCGATCGCACTGCTGCTGATGCTCGCCTCCGTCACTGCGCTGTCCTTTACCTGGTTTGCGCTGTTGCTGGGTTCTTACTACGGGCCGGCGCTAGTGTTGCCCGAGTGGTTGGGTGAGCGGGGTCTGTTCCTCAAGCTCATGAGCGCAACCAGCCACGTGGCGCGCCGGTTCGGCAAGCGCGACTGGGTCGAGCACGCGGCGATTGACATCTACAACGCGCTGGCGGAGCGGCGGCGCTGGAAGGTGAGAAAGGGAGAGTTGCTGGTGCTGATCCCGCGCTGCCTGTCCAAGGTAACGCTGGACGGAGTGCTCGAGATCGCTGGTCGCTACGAGGTGCCGGTGTTCGTGGCCACGCGCGGCCAGCTGGCCCGGCGCGCGATCCGCGAGCGGCGGCCGCGGGCGGTGGTCGCGGTGGCGTGCGAGCGCGACATGGTGACCGGCCTCCACGATGTCGCCGGCAAGCTCCCGGTGCTCGGCCTGACGATGAGCCTGCCCGCAGGTCCCTGCAAGGACGCGGTCATAGATCTTGCGAAGTTCGAATCCTGGGTGAAGAGCTTCCTGGAGGCGCCGGCGCGCTGAGCGGACCGGCCATCGTAATCGCAGAATCCTCGCTGGACCGCGCCGAGCTGGCGCGGCTCGCCGCCCTGTACTTCAAGGACATGGTGAAGCTCGTCGTGGACATCCGCCGTCAGGTCGTGGCCGTGGGAGGCGAGTTGCAGGCGGACGCCGAGGAGTTGCTGCTCCAGTCGGGTTCGAGGCAGGAAGACCTGTGGGGTGCCAACTACTATCCCGGACGAGGGCCGGATGCGTGCATCGAGTTTACGGCGCTGATCAACATCAGGCCGGCCGCCGGCAATCCGACGATGGAGATCGCCGATCCGGCGGTGAGGCAGGCGGTGCGCGACGTGACGTTCGCCTTGGTGGGAAAGGGTGAGCCGCTATGACCCAGGGCCAGCATGGGTCGCTCTCGCCGGAGCGATGGGCGCAGTTCCCGCTTGACCAGCAGATCCTGATGATCGCCAACGAGATGAACCGGGCGGGCAAACTGCTGTCGCCGGAAGATCGCACCCGGTTGCGCGGCAGCTATGAGCGCGTGCTGCGGCTAACCGATCTCACCATTGAGGTGCAGTCGCGTCGCGCCCTGAGGCGGGAGCTGCTACGATGGCGGGATCTCGTCGCGGAGCAGTATGCATCGCGCGAGCCATCGGCCGCGGCACACCGCGATGCATTCCGGGCCCTGCTGCTGTTCACTCCTGTCGCTGCGGAGCAGCTCCGACTGCTCACGCCGGCCGTCTAGGGCGCCGGCTCAGCGAGGAGGTCCCGCGCCGCGCCGCAAAGCCGTGGTGTCGGGCGGCGGAGCGACCAATGCCACTAGTGAATCCAGCAGCAGCCGGCCCGGATGTCCCTCGGGGACCATGCGCTCTAGGTCGCGCTCAGGCAGGCTGGGGTCGTAGGCGATCCGTCTGACGCATTCGGCCAACAGCCGGGTTCGACCCATCTCGGGATCGGCCCAGAACCGGATCCGCACCACAGTGGTGTAGCGGCCCAATGGTCCCTCGCCCACTCTTCTCGTGTTGGCGTCGAACCAGGTTGTCTCGAGGTAGCCCTCCACCGCGGACATGGCGGCCACGGTTAGGCCGCGCTCCCGCAGCGCCGAATCGAGCCGACCTATGGTCACATCGGCTGGGTAGCGCGACTCAGCTCGCACTGAACCAGGCAGCGGAGTGAACCGCGGGCGCACGCCGCCCAGCGAGGCGCACGCCGCAGCGCCGGCCACGAGGGCCAGCGCGAGGGCGTGCGCATGGAGGAACCTGCTAGTGCTCGTGCGAGGTACCGTCGGCGTGACGGTGCGATTTCGAAGTGTCGGCGGCGGCGGCGCTGTCGGGAACAAACGTGCCGCCGCCTCTTTCCTCCACGATCCCGCGCAGCGTAGAGGTGGGGACGCCCAGGCCGTGGTCGAAGACGAGCGTACCGCCGAGCCGCGCCGTTATGACCAGCAGGGCTACGCCGATGACACCGGCGGTCAGCGCGACTGGCGTTTCCTTCTCGCCCCACATCCCGCGGCGGATCAGGCGCCAGCCCAGCAATAGGGCGAACAGCACCGTGACGATCACCGAGAGCAGTTCGTGAGTCTCCATCGCCGCGTGGGCGCGGTCGGTGTGGTCGATCCGGCCCTCGGTGATCAGGCCGGTCGCGACGGCAGCGCCGGCGCCCAGCACGCCCACCACCAGACACCAGAACCCGGCGGCCTTGAGCGCGTCGCGCTTGTTTATGGCGCCCAACAAGTCGAACAGCACCGAGGCCAGCAGCAGCGCGGCGGGGATGTCGTTGACCGCGGCGTGGAGCCGCGCCATGTCGTAGCCGAACACTCAGATCCCCAAGTTTGCCGGCACGGGCGGGTTCTGTGAGTGATCGTAGAACCCCCGGCCGGACTTCTTCCCGTAATACCCGGCCAGCACCATGCGCTTGAGCAGCGGCGGAGGCGCATAACGCTGCTCGCGGTACTCGGTGAACATGATCTCCGCGATCTTGTAGGTCGTGTCGAGACCCACGAAGTCCAGCAGCGTGAACGGGCCCATCGGGTAGCCGCATCCCAGCTGCATGGCCTTGTCGATGTCGGTCACGCTGGCCACGCCGCGTTCCAGCTGGCGGATCGCGTCGAGCAGGTAGGGCACCAGCAGGAGGTTCACCACGAAGCCGCTAATGTCCTTCGCGGCAATGGTTTCTTTGCCGAGCTTCCTGCCGAAAGCCAGGGCGCGGTCGAAGGTGTCCTGCGAGGTCTGCACCGTGCGCACCACTTCCACCAGCTTCATCACCGGGACGGGATTGAAGAAGTGCAGGCCGACGAACCGGTCGGCGCGCTTGGTGGCGGCGGCCATCGCGGCGATGGTGAGCGAGCTGGTATTCGACGCGAAGATGGTGTGCGCGGGACACAAGTCATCGAGTTCCCGCCACAGGCTGTTCTTCAGTTCCAGGTCCTCGGTCACGGCCTCGATCACGATGTCGCAGTTGGCGAGGTCGGCCACCTTCGTGGTGAACCGCATGCGGCCGAGAATCGCGTCCCGGGACGCGGCATCCAGCTTGCCTTTCTCGACCAGCTTGTTGAGCTGGCCGGTTATGGCGGCCCGGCCCTTCTCGATCAGCGCCTCGCTGACCTCGCGGACCATGGTGGTGAAGCCAGCCTGGGCTGCGGTCTGAGCGATGCCGCTGCCCATCAGACCGCAGCCCAGGACTCCGACGGTTGAGATATCGGTCATCAGTTGCTCAGGATCTCGTGGTTACAGGTTAAGGAACAAGGGGACAGGCAAGCCAGTCGGTCCGGGGTCTCAGGGCCCAGGCAACCTGTGCCGCGGACGGCGGCCGGACTGCATTCCATCGGCGATCGCTTTGCGCACTTCGTCCGCCAGCTTTCCGAGGGCGAACAGCGGCGAGGGGGGCGTGAGCTGGTGCTTCGGCTTTGCCTCCCCGCGCTCCAGTCGGTCCAGCACCTGCTCCAGGGCCAGCAGGGTGCGTTCGGCGGTGCCGGTGTGCGCGCGGGAGATGCCTATCGCTCCGGCGCCGCACATTGTAATGATAACCACCGGTACGAACAGCGGCGCCGCGACCGCGCTCGCCACCATCGCGCCGACGGCGCCCGCCGAGGCCATGGTCACGCTGCCCGCGGCCACGCCCCGGCGCGAATTCGTGATGTCGGCGCTCAGTTCGACGTGGCAGTAACCGGGCTCCAGCTGAGTGACGGCGACCGAGATCTCCTGGGCCCGGGCCAGCCGGTACTCACGGCCGCCCACACCAAAACCGCGCTTCATCTCCGCCAGGAACCCGCGCTGGCGCTCCCACAGCGTGCGGTCCGGCATGCGGCGCTTCACCGCCAGCGCCTCGGAATCGGACATCCACTGCTCGATCGCCTGCTCGACCTGCGACCTGTCGCCCGGCACCACGCGTGAGGCCACGACGTGACCGGGGCCGAACCACCTGGCCAGGGCCCCCCGCTCTGACGTTGCCGCGCCGGCGCGTTCCTCGTACATGGCCTGACGCAGGAACCGCCCGTCAATCCCCACCTCGGCGCCCAGCTTGAGCAGCTCCTGCTCCGTCAAGCCCTCGCTGGTGTCTATTTCGGCCGCCTGCAGTTCGGCGGCGCGCTGGAGAATCCGCTCCAGCGCCTCGCGGTCGATCGTGCGGGCGGGAACGTCAGGCATCCGGCGTCAGTCGCGCGGGTCCGGCGCGGGCTCACGCCCGGGCGCGAGCGCCGCGGTACCAGGCGCGGGGCTGGCGCTTCCCAGCGCCGGGCGCGGTCCGGTGGTCTCGAGCTGCGGCGCGGGCTGCCCGGCCGCCGGCGCCGTGTGTGAAGCGGCCAGGTTAATGAACGGCTTGAGCAGGTCGATCGGCAACGGAAAGATCGTGGTCGAGTTCTTCTCCGATGCGATCTCGCTCACGGTCTGCAAGTAGCGCAGCTGGATCGCGGCCGGCTCCATTCCGATGACGTGTGCCGCCTCCGCCAGCGCGCGCGAAGCCTGCAGCTCGCCTTCGGCGTTGATCACCTTGGCCCGGCGCTCCCGTTCGGCCTCGGCCTGGCGGGCCATGGCGCGCTTCATCTCCACCGGCAGGTCCACGTCCTTAA
>DATMBH010000137.1:0-36933 GCA_035559335.1 Gemmatimonadales bacterium | reverse complement strand
GCCGATTTCCAACCCGAGCCGGATCGCCACCATGTTGACCGAGTTGGCGAACGCGGTGCGCAGCGTCATCGCCCCGCGGAACTCGTTCTCCTCGAAATTCTGGGGCTCCCACACGGTGCCGTCCGCCTGGGGCAGCGAGATCGGCGCGTCCTCAAAGACCTCGGACGGAGTGCGGCCGGCGCGCAGCGCGGCGCTGTAGACGAACAGCTTGAATGTCGAGCCCGGCTGGCGCAGCGCCTGGGTGGCGCGGTTGAACTTCGAATCCTCGAAATCGCGGCCGCCGATCATGGCCCGGATCTCTCCGGTCTCGGCGTCCATCACGACCATCGCGCCCTGCAGATACGGGGAGAAAGTCGCGCCGGGCTCACCGTTGGAGCGATCGTTGCGCTCCGCCAGGTACTGCGCGAAGGTGCGGTGCGGGTAGCGCCCGTACGTCCCGGCTTCGATCGACTGGAGCTGGGCCTCGAGCGCCCGCTCGGCGGCCTGCTGAATGTCGATGTCTATGGTTGTATAGATGCGCAGCCCGCGCTCGTAGAGGTCCCGGCCGAACCGTGCATCGAGCGTCTGCCGGATCCATTCGACAAAGTAGGGCGCGACGTCCCCGAAGTCTTGGCGCGGCGAGAGGCCGAGCGGGTAGGCCTTGGCCTCTTCAGCCTCGGCCGCGCTCAGATAGCCCTGCGCGCGCATCAGGTCGAGCACCATGTTGCGGCGCCGCACCGCGCGGTCCGGGTAGCGGCGCGGATTGTAGGCGGAGGGCCGCTGCGGGAGCGCCGCGAGCAGCGCGGCCTCGGCCACGTTCAGATCGCGCGCCGACTTGCCGAAGTAGCGTTGACTCGCGGTTTCCACGCCGTATGCGCCTGCGCCGAGGTTGATCTGGTTGAGGTACAGCTCGAGGATCCGGTCCTTGGAATAGGTGCGCTCCAGCTCCCGCGCCACCCACACCTCCTTGAGCTTGCGAACCAGGCCGGCCCAACCGCGTCGCTCGCGAGTGATGCGGTCGGGGAACACGTTGCGCGCCAGCTGCATGGTGATCGTGGAGAAGCCCTGCTCCACCCCAAGCGCCATCAGGTTGGCCCGAATCGCACCGAGGACCCTGGAGTAGTCCACGCCGCGGTGCTGGTAGTAGCGCTTGTCCTCGATCGCAATGAAGGCCTGACGCAGGTGCAGCGGCATGTCCTCGAGTCGGATCACGGTGCGGCGTTCGTAGCCCAGCTCGGTGATCAGGCGGCCGTCGGTGGCATAGACCTTCGAGGTCTGCTGCGGCCGGTAGTCGTCCAGCACGGCGATCGAGGGACACTGGTTACCAGCACACACGCGGGTCCACGACCCCCACGCCAGTCCGACCACGAACGCGAGGAACAGCAGCAGTGCCGCCACCGTACGCCGCGCGTGGTCCGGGGCGAACAGGCGGCGCAGCAGGCCCTGCCTGGGAGCCGTTTCCGACATATTGGTGGAAGTTATCCCGGGCGGTCCGGGTAGACCACCGGACGGCCGGGGGTGTTAGTATTGCTGCCGATGAACGCGTACCAGGAACTGCGGCAGCGCGGCATGATCCACGCATGCACCGAGGGCGTGGACGCGTTGCTCGCCGCCGGCCCCATCACCGTGTACACGGGTTTCGACCCCACGGCACCAAGCCTGCACGTCGGGTCACTGCTGCCGATCATGGCCCTGGTGCATCTCCAGCGCCACGGTCACCGGCCCATCGCCCTGGTCGGCGGCGGCACTGGCATGATCGGAGATCCGAGCGGAAAGAGCGTCGAGCGGCAACTGCTCGCGCCTGAGGAGCTGGCGCGGAATTTGGCTGGCATCAGGGCGCAGCTGGAACGATTCCTCGACTTCGACGGGCCCGCCGCAGCTCGTGTAGTGAACAACGCAGACTGGCTATCCACGTCGCGGCTGATCGACTTCCTGCGCGATGTCGGCAAGCACTTCACGGTCAACGTGCTGCTCCAGAAGGAATCGGTGCAGCGCCGCCTGGACTCGGAGGAAGGCATGTCGTACACCGAGTTCAGCTACGTGCTGCTCCAGGCGTACGATTACCTCCATCTGTTCGACACCTACGGGTGCGTGCTCCAGATGGGCGGCAGTGATCAGTGGGGCAATATCACCGCTGGCGTGGACCTGATTCGCAGGAAGCGCGGCGCGAAGGCGCATGCCCTGGTGCACCCGCTAGTCACGACGACGGCGGGACGGAAGTTCGGGAAGACCGAGGCTGGCACTGTCTGGCTCGATCCGGCGCAGACCTCTGCGTTCCGCTTCTATCAGTTCTGGTTGAACACAGACGACCGCGACGCGGTGCGCTGGCTGCGCTGCTTCACGCTGCTCGACGAGTCGCGGATCGCGGAGTTGGAGACCTCGCTCCGCGAGCGGCCTGCCGAGCGCGAGGCGCAGCGCGCTTTGGCCCGCGAAGTGACGCGCGCGGTGCATGGGGAGACGGCCCTGGCGCGTGCCGAGGCGGCGACCGCGGTGTTGTTCGGCGGGGCCGAGTTCGGGGACCTCCGCGCGTCAGAGCTGCTGGAGATTTTCGCCG
This sequence comes from Gemmatimonadales bacterium, assembly GCA_035559335.1. Taxonomy (GTDB): domain Bacteria; phylum Gemmatimonadota; class Gemmatimonadetes; order Gemmatimonadales; family JACORV01; genus DASXPG01. The sequence continues at coordinate 34,400 of DATMBH010000137.1, read as the reverse complement.
ACGTGCCGAGTCGGGAGGTGGCCGCCAGCCGCCTCGACGGCGGCCTGACGCTGGTGGACGCGTTCGCCGAGAGCGGGCTGGTCCGCTCGAAGGGCGAGGCGCGGCGGCTGATCGAGTCGGGCGGCGGCTACCTCAACAACAGACGCATAACGGAGTCCGACACCCAGCTCGCGGCGAACGACCTTATCGATGGGACCGTCGCGGTGCTGCGCAAGGGAAAGAAGGAGTATGCCCTCATCAAGAAGGCGTGAGGGGTGATGGGTTAGAGTGGAAGGGTACGCCCCATCATCCCTAACCCATCACCCATTGCCATCACTTTCCCCCAAGACCTCAGTCACCTTCTCCATTTCCTCGATCGTGTTGTAGCAGTGCGGCGCCAGCCTGATGGCCCCTTCCCTCAGGCTGCATACGATGCCGGCGGCCTTGAGCTGCCGGAAGGCAGCCACGGGGTCGTGCGGGGCGATGCACACGATCGCCGAGCGGTGCACGGGATCCACCGGGGAGACGATCCGCACCCCGGCGGCGCGCGCCCAGCGGATCACGGCCTCGCCCAGCTCGCGCACATACACTCCGATAGCCTCAATCGTGAGTTCCAGCAGCAGCTCCAGCGAACTGCGCATGCCGAGCACGTCTTGGAACGGAATGGTTCCGATCTCGAAGCGCCGCGCGTCCTGTCGTAGCCGTGGATTGTACTTCACGAGGTTGGTGTAGTCGTCGGTCCCCTCGAAGGCCAGCCAGCCCACGGTAGCAGGCTCGATCGCCGAGATGAGGTCGCGCCTGACGTACACGAAGCCCGAGCCCCACGGTGACAGCAGCCACTTCTGCGCACCGGTGGCCAGCACGTCAACCGGCGTGTCGCGCACGTCGAGGGGCGAGTTGCCAAGTCCCTGGATCGCGTCGACCACCAGATAGGCGCCGTTGGCGCGGCACGCGGCTGAGAGACGATCGAGGTCGGCCCGCCAGCCGTTGGAAAACTGCACCATCGACACCGCCAGCACCCGTACCCGCGGGTCCTCGAGCCGCTCTACCAGGTAGTCCTCGTCCGGGAATCCCTGAGCGGTAACCGGTGCGATCTCAGTGGCGATACCCCGGTCGGCCAGGCGCAGCCACGGGTAGACGTTGGCCGGGAACTCGCGGTCGCTCACCAGTACGATGTCGCCGCGCTCCAGGGGCAGCCCGCGCGCGGCGATGTTGATTCCCGTGGAGGTGTTGAACGCCAGCGCGATCTCATCGGGAGCGGCGCCGATCAGCCTCGCGGCCGCCTCGCGCGCCTGCACCAGCCCGGCACGCAGCTCCGGCTCAGGCAGCAGGTGCGGAGCGGTGCGTCGCGCATTGAAGCTCTCGAGCGCGAGCCGGGTGCGCTCGGGGATCGGTCCGATCGAAGCGTTGTTGAGATAGGTGGTCGCTGCCGTCCACGGGAACTCGCGGTTTCTGAGTTCACGAACCAGGCCCTTGATGGGCGGAGCGGCGGCGATATCGGTCACGACGTGGCGCGCGTGTGCTGGGCACCGCTACGTTAACCGGCGACGTGGACCCTCGGCAACCGGGAAGAGACTGGCGCTTTGGCCTCGTAATGGGGGGCGGCGGGCTGCGTGGCCTGGCGCACGTCGGTGCGCTGCGCGCGCTCGAGCAGCGTAACTGGATTCCGGCCGACGTGGTCGGCGTCTCGATGGGGGCGCTGGTCGCGGCCTCGTGGGCGGTAGGCTTCGCCGTGGACGAGATCCAGTCGATGGCGGTGAGCATCAGGCGGCGCGACATCTTCCGCATCGCCCACAGCGACATGGCGTTCAAGCGGATGCAGTCGCCGGCGCTGTACCGGTTCGAGCCGCTCGAGAACCTGGTGCGCGGTCTGGTCGGAGAGGTCACGTTCGGGGAGCTGCCGCGGCCGCTGCTCATCGCGACGGTGGATATCAACAGTGGTACGTATACCATCTTCGGCCTACCGGGCACCGAGAGGGTCAGGGTGCTGGACGCGGTGATGGCATCGTGCGCGCTGCCCGGCTTCTTTCCACCGCGCGAGATCGACGGGCGGTTCTATGTGGATGGAGCGTTGGTGGACAACCTGCCGGCGCGCCTGGCCGCCGCCCGCGGTTGGAACGGCGTAGTGGCCGTGGACGTGGGCGCGACCAGCGTGCTTCGCGCCGACACCCAGGACGAAGGGTTCGCAGCAGTGTTCCTGCGCGCCACGGAGATCGTGTTCCAGCAGGCGATGGAGCGGCACCTTGCCGCCTGGAGCGGGCCACCGTTGCTGCTGGTGCAGCCGCGGGTCGAGCACATCCCGATCTTCTCGTTCGACAAAGCCCGGGAACTCATCGCCGAAGGGGAGCGCGCAACTCGTCAGGCACTGGATCAGGCCGGTGAGGCCGTCCGCAGCGCGGCCGGCGGGATTCACCCGCAACGCCTGGTGCAGGTAAAAGTGAACCGGGACCGCTGCACGGGGTGCGGCGCCTGCGTGGCGCTGGCGCCGCAGGGGATGTTCAGGCTGGACGGCGAAGGCAAGGCCGTGGGTCCGGATCAGCCCCTGCGCTGGTCTCCGGTTGACGGTTCATTTATCCGCCACTGTCCCACCTGGGCGATCACCGCCCGCCCGGCGGCGGCTGGTGCTTCCACAGACGGTGCGACCACAGGTACTGGTCGGGATAGCTCCTGACCAGCCGCTCGAGCCGGGCCCGGAAGTCGTCCGCCGCCCTCTTGATCGCTCCATCGATGTCATTCGAGTCCACGCCGCTGGTGACGGCTTCCCCGATGAGCCGATACCGGCCGCCCGGTGCTGCAATCATGGCTCCGAACACCACCGGAGCGCCGGTGCGCGCGGCGAACAGGCCGGGTCCCACCGGCGTCCTGGTTGGCCGGGAGAAGAACGGCGACCAGACGTTGGAGCGGATTGCGCCCTGGTCTGCGACCAGCCCGACGACGCGGTTTTCCCGTAGCGCCTCGGGCACGCGGGTGCGGGCTTCCGGCATCGCGATGGTTTCGATGCCCAGCCGGCGGCGCACCCGCTCGGCGTGCGCGGCCACGTAGGGGTTCGAAGGTGGTTTGACCACGGCGGAAACCGGGTAGCCTCGCGCGGCCACGTAGGCGCCAGCCAGCTCCCAGTTGCCGATGTGCCCGGTGAGCACCAGCACCCCGCGGCCCAGCGCCAGCGCCTCGTCCAGCAGCCGCAGCACTTCACCGCCGTCGACGTACGGCACCACCGCATCCGGCCCGACGGAACCAAGCAGCAACGAGTCCACCGTCATCCTGCCGAAGTGGCGGTACACGCTGCGCTCCAGTTCGCGCCGCCGCCGCAGATCGAGTTCAGGGAACGCGATCGCCAGGTTTTCGGCCGTCACGCGCCGGCGCAGGCCCGCGGCGCGGGCCATCAGTCCGAGTACTCCGCCGCACGCCAGCGCGAGCCGCCGCGGCAGGGCGCGAACCACGCCGATGGCGATCCACATTGCGGCATAGGCCGCGAAGTCCGAGCGCCGCCTCACGCCGCTTCCCGACGCCGCATCGCGGCGGCGTAAGCGGCCGCGGTGTCCGCAACCAGGCGCTCGGTGCCGAAGCGGGCCGCGCGCCGAGCCGCGGCTTCACCCAGTCGTGCGGCGAGGCTGGGCTCGTCGAGCAGCGCGCCAAGCGCGCGCGCCAAGAGCCGCCTGTCGCCCCTGGGCACCAGCAGGGCTTCGATTCCGTTCCGCACGCACTCGCCGTTCCCTCCCGCGTCGGTGGTGACGATCGGCATGCCTAACGTCATCGCTTCGAGTAACGACAGCGACATCCCCTCGCTCCGGGTGGGCAGGGCCACGATGTCGAACAGCTCGTAGTAGGGCCGCACCTCAGGGTCGAAGGGAAGCAGCCGCACGATGTGGGGCGCGGCCTGGCGCGCTGCGGCCTCGAGCGCCGGGGCCGATCCCGTGCCGAGGCAGACCACTGCAACCGGCCGCTGCAGCGACCTGATCGCGCTCAACAGCAGCGCGTGGTCCTTGCGGCGCGCCACCACGCCGATCACCGGGCGGTCGCCGGGCAGGGCGCAGCGCCGGCGCGCAACCTCCACGGCGGCCGGAGCCGGCGGCGCCAGTCGCGACCGGTCCGCTGCGTTATGCACAACCCGCACCAGGCGGCGCGGCAGGCCGCGCCGCACCAACACACGCGCCACCGCTCGGCTGACCGCGATCACCTGGTCGACCAACAGCCGGTCCGCGATGAGGCCCGGCAGCGTGGTGAGCGGCATGGCCCGGCGCGTAAACACCAAGGCCGGGTCGAGGCGACGGGCCGCCCGCATTCGCCGGCACAGGGCGCGGTCGCTCGAAGAATGCGCGTTCACCACGGTCACGGACTCCGAGGCGATCAGCTCACCGAGCCGGGCGGATGCGCCGGTCCCGAACTCCAGCGGCACCGCTTCGCCACCGCACTCACGCACCCGATTGAAGAGGAAAGAGCCAGGGGGGCAGGCGACGATCGCCCGCTGGCCGGCTTCGCGCTGGACCCGCGCCAGTAGCGCAATCGAGATCGAGGAACCGGCCTGGTGACCTTCGCCGCTGAGGTGCAGTATGGTCACGGCTCGCGAAACTGGAGCTCGTACAGGCGCCGGTACAGGCCGCCAGCCGCGAGCAGCTCTTCGTGACGCCCGCGCTCGACCACCCTGCCCCTCTCGAGGACCAGGATCTGGGTCGCGTGCTGCACCGTCGAGAGCCGGTGCGCTATCACGAACACCGTACGGCCGGCCAGCAGCCGGTCAATCGCCTCCTGCACCAGCCGTTCCGACTCGGTGTCGAGCGCGCTGGTCGCCTCGTCGAGTATCAGGATCGGCGGGTCGCGCAGTAGCGCGCGCGCGATGGCGATCCGCTGGCGCTCGCCGCCCGACAGCCGCGTGCCGCGCTCGCCCAGTAGGGTGTCGTAACCGTCAGGCAGCCGCTCGATGAACGCGTGGGCGTTCGCGGCGCGGGCCGCCGCCTCGATCTCGGCGGCAGAGTAGCGATCGAGAGCACCGTACGCGATGTTGGCCCTTACCGTGTCGTTGAACAGCACCGTTTCCTGGCTCACGATGCCCATCAGCCGGCGTAGCGAGGCGAGCGTGCACTCGCGGCTGTCGCGGCCGTCAATCAGGATCCGGCCCGCGGTCGGATCGTAGAACCGGGGCACCAGGTCCACCAGCGTGCTCTTGCCAGCGCCGCTCGGCCCCACCAGGGCCACGATCTCCCCCCTGCGGGCCGTAAACGTGACGCCCTCCAGCACCGGCGGACCTCCGTCGTAGCTGAAGCCCACCGCCTCGAAGTCGATCCGCTCGTTGAACCGGTCGAGTTCTACCGTGCCGGACGCCTGGCGCTCGAGGGGCGGCTGGTCCAGGATCTCGAACACCCGCTCCATCGCGGTAAGCGCCTGCTGGGCCTGCGCGGGGAAGGTGACCAGCACCTTCAGCGGGGTCAGCAGCCGCAGTGCAACGAACAGGAACGCGATGAACGACTCCGGCCGCAGCGATGCGCCGGGCCCCGCGGTCATCTGCGCCCCGAACCACAGCAGTATCACGGTCGTCAGGGCGCCGAACGACTCGCTCAGGGGGTGCGACAGCAGCGCCAGCTTCTGCCATTTCACCACCAAGCGTTCCGCCCCATGGGCGGCGTCCACAAACCGCCGCCGCTCGTAGTCCTCGGCCGCGTACGCTTTCACCAGTCGCACGCCCTGCAGCGTCTCGGTCATCATGGCCGTCAGCTCGCCGCGGGCGTCGAGGTGGGTGCGGGAACGCCGGCGCAGTTTCCCGATAAGCGGCCGCAACGCCAGCGCCAGAAACGGCACCAGCACCAGCGCCAGCAGCGTCAGGCGCCAGGATATGGATACCAGCACTGCCAGGTACACCAGCACGGAGGTAACGGCCTGCAGCACCTGCGTGGCCTGGTCGCCCACCAGCGGCCGCGCCTGCTCGGTGTCGGCCAGCATCCGGGTGAGCAGCTGGCCGCCGCGGGTGCGCTGATAATAGTCCAGCCGCATGCCCTGCAGGTGCGAGTACAGGGCCACCCTCAGGTCCCGCACCACGCGCTCCTGCACCACGGCGCCGCCCAGGCGCCCGATGTAAGTGAGCACGTTCTTGAGCGCGACTGCGCCCAGGATCAGCAGCACCACGTTGCGGAAGGCGGTGTCCCGGTCACCGGCCGCCAGCAGCGGACCGAACAGCCACTCCAGCATTCGTTCGGCGCCGTTAGGCTTGGCGCCCTCGAGCTGCGGCAGCAGCGCGGTCTCGTCGAAGATCGCCCGCAAGAACGGGATCAGTAGCGCGAAGGTGAGCCCGTCCAGCAGTGAGCCCGCCACCGTGGCGGCGAGACTGATGCTGAAGCGCGGAGCGTACGGGCGGAGAAACCGCAGCAGCAACCGGCGGTAGCGCTGCACCCTATTCCGTCCTCGGAGTCAGCAACGCCACGGGTAGGATCATCTCCTCGGGCGAAACGCCGCCGTGCAGAAACGCCCCGCGGTAGCGCTGCTGGTACTCGCGCAATTTGGTGGGATACACGAAGAATCGGTCCTCGAGCGCGAACAGCACCCTGACCCCCAGGCCACGCTTCGGCAGGCCCCAGCGCCCCGGGTCGTTCACCGTGATCGCCGCCTCGGGATCCTCCGCTCGCAGGTCCTCGCCGAACTTGAACCGCAGGTTGCTGGTGGCATCGCGCTTCGCGAACACGGTGGCCGGAGTATGGCAGTGGATCGAGCCGTGGTCAGTGGTGAGGATGACCGGCACCCGACGCCGCTCGGCCTCCAGCAGCGCCGCGCGCAGCGCCGACCGCTCGAACCACGCACAGGTAAGCGCCCGCAGCGCCGCCGCGTCGCGCGCCACCTCGAATAGGATGGTGTGCTCCGAGCGCCCGTGGGTGAGCTGGTCCACGAAATTGAAGACCAATGCCGTGACGCCGTCCTGCGCCAGGTGAGCTGGCAACCGCCGCAGCAGGTCCTCGGAGTCGGAACCCCCGAATACCTTCTCGTAGCGCGTCGGCACGGGGCGGCCGGTGAGGCGTTCCAGCTGACGCCTCAGGAAGTCGTGCTCGTAGGCGTTGAGCGCCTCCTCCTCCCGCTCGGTCCACCAGTCGGGATGGATCTTGGCTATCTCCCGCGGCCACAGGCCGGCGAACAGCGCGTTGCGGCTGTACGGCGTGGCGGTGGGCAAAATGCTGTAGTAGTAGGAGGTTTCGACATCCAGCATCGGTGTGACGAACGGCACCAGCGCCTCCCACTGGTCCAGACGCAGGCAGTCGACCACGATGAACAGCGCCTTGCCGTGCTCGCGCAGCAGCGGCAGCACCATTTCCTCGACCACGTCCGGCGACAGCGCGGGCCGGTCAGCCCCGCTTGCCTCCACCCATCTCGGATACTCACGGGCGATGAAACCGGCGAAGTCCTTTCTGAGGCCCGAGAACATGGCGTGCAGCGCGTCCAGCAGGCCTGGCTCGGCAGCCTCGCTCAGCCTCACTTCCCAGGCCATCAGCTCGCGCACCAGCTCGATCCACTCCCGCCAGCCGAGCGACGAGGCGCGGCGGGCCTCGATCTCGCGGAACCGCGTCACGAACTCGCGTGCCACGTGCTGCTGCCGGATGCGGTCGCCCTCGACCAGTCGAGTGACGACCGAGAGCACCTGGCGCGGTTGCAACGGTTTCACCAGATAGTCGTCAATCGCGAGCCCGATCGCCTCGCGCATCACCGCGGGGTCCTCGGACTTGGTGACCATGACCACCGGCACGGCGGGATCGATCGCGCGGATGTCGCCGAACAGCTCCAGGCCCCGCCTGCCCGGCATCTGCTCATCCACCAGCACCACACCGTATGGCTGGCGCCGCAACAGCTCGAGCGCATCGTCGCCGTGCGCCGCGGCCTCCACCGCGTAGCCGTGGTCGGCCAGGAACCGGCGGTGCGATTCGAGCGACTCGATCTCGTCGTCGACCCAGAGGATGCTGCGAGGGCGTCCGGCCATGAATGCGAACCTAGCCGGGCGGTCAGCGCTCCGCTACATTCGCCCGAAAGCACCGCCACAAGGCGCGAGGCCGGGGCGCAACATGACTCACAGCGCACTTCACGCAGCCGACGCCGCGTTCACCACCGCGCTCGCCGAGTCGGCGCGCGGCCCGGAACGCGACGGAGTGTTCGCGCTCTGGCTCGTGGTGCGCGCGGCGCTCGGCGCCTCCATGATCACCGTCCCATCACGCCACGCCGAACGGGTGCGGGCGCTCCAGGCCAGGCTGCGCAGCCTCAACACCCCGGCTCCGCTACGACGCTCGCTGGCCGCCGCTCTCGCGGACCTCGCTCCGCAGCGCGGCGTGCCGCCCGCCGTCGTGCTCACCCATCTCGTCGCCCCGGCCCAAGAGGCGTTGGGCCGCCGCGTCGCGGACGCCGTGTCCGCCGCCGCGCGCGCGGCCCGGAAGGCGGCCTGACAATGCCGGATATCCCGCGCCGCTCGCATCCGGTCGCCGACGTCGTCTCAAGGGTCGACGAGCGACTCAGCGGCACGAGCTCCTCGCCCGAGTCTGTTTCCACCGGCTTCCCCAGCGTCGACCGCATCCTCGGCGGAGGGCTGCGCCGCCGCGACCTCATAGTGCTCGGGGGAGACGTCGGCGTCGGCAAGTCCGCGTTCGCCTTGGCAGCTGCGCTGCGCGTCGCCGAGCGCGGGGAAGCCGCCGTGATCCTCACCGGAGAAGTGGATGAGGAACGGATGTGGGAGCGCGCGCTCGCGATCGAGGGCCGGGTCCGACTGGACGATCTGCGCCGCGGCAAGCTGAGCGACGAGGCCCGCGCCGCGGTGGGCGCGGCGGCCGTGAGACTCCGCGACCGGCCGCTGGTGTGGAGACCCCTGGCGGCGAACTCGTTCGAGGAGATTGCTGAGCGCATCCAGCGCGCGCCGGCGCCGCTGACAATTATCGACTACCTGCAGCTGCTGCCTCCGCGCGCCACCGGGGCCGATGTGGCCGCGGAGACCGCCGAGGCCGTGCGGCGCCTCAAGACCCTGGCCCAGTCTGGCGACACCGCCCTGCTGGTGGTCGCGCAACTGCCGCGACACAACCCCAAGCGTCGCGACCCGCGTCCGGAACTGGACGACTTCGGTGCGCAGGGCGCGGTGAAGTGGCACGCCGACGTGGTGCTGGCGCTGTTCCGTGAGGAGATGTACCAGAGCTACCGCGGCGTCGAGGGGGCCACCGAGCTGATTGTGGCCAAGAATCGCCACGGTCAGACTGGGTTTGTAGACCTGTACTTTTACCGGGAGTGGATGCGGTTCGAAGACATGGTGGACCCGGACCGCTGAATCGTCAGCGGTGAAAGGTCGTGTCGGCCGCCGTCGAATCCGGATCGGCCCCCACGCGCTTGGCCATGCCCGCCACCAGAACGAACCGAGACCCGATCGGATCGGGTTCTGCCCTTACCCAAATCGCCTCGCGCCCCCGTCGCGCGTACAGACTTACCGCGCCGCCTTCCCTGGTATCCCCGCTGATGCGGAAGCCAATCGCGAGCAGCTGCCGGCGATAGAACGCCGCGATCGAGTCCGGCCGATGCAGCGAACGGAAGTTCCACTGGGCCGCCTCGTCGGTCACGTTCGAGTCCAGTAGCCGAGCCAGGGGCCGCTGCAGCTCGGCCACGAACGGGAAGCCCGGCGGGCTCGCCGCCGGCTCGGTGCGCTCGCCCTCCACGTCGCAGCCCGTGGCGAGCGCCAGAGTCGAAATCAAAGCCGTCAGCAGCGCTACTCGCATAGCGGCGAAGTATAGCCGGGAATTAGATTTGTGGGTATTACCGGAGGCATCATGGCGGGCCACAGCAAGTGGAAGCAGATCAAGCGTAAGAAGGCCGCCACCGACGCCAAGCGTGGTGCTGCCTTCACCAAGCTCATCAAGGAAATCACGGTCGCGGCCAAGGCAGGTGGAGGCGACCCGGCGGGCAACGCGCGGTTGCGGACAGCGATCGACGCCGCCAAAGCGGCGAACATGCCTGCCGAGAACATCGAGCGCGCCATCAAGAAGGGTACGGGCGAACTCGAGGGCGTCTCGTACGAGGAAGTGACCTACGAGGGCTACGGTCCCGGCGGGGCGGCGATCTTCGTGGAGGTCACCACGGACAATGCCAACCGCACCGTGGCAGAGCTACGCAACATCTTCTCCAAGAACGGCGGCAACCTTGGCACAGCGGGCTCGGTGGCGTGGATGTTCGACCGCCGCGGCCAAATCGCAATCGATGCGACGCGCTATGACGAGGACACCGCGATGGAAGCGGCGCTCGAGGCCGGCGCGCTCGATTTCCAGCGCGAGGGCGAGCAGTACATAGTGATCACAGAGGTCTCCGACTTCCACGCGGTACAGGAAGGACTGCGCGCGCGGAACATCGCATGGGAGTCGGCCGAACTGGCGTTGCTGCCGCGCAGCACGGTGAAGGTCGAAGGCGCCGACGCCGCGCGGCTCATGAAGCTCATGGAGGCCCTCGAGGAGCACGACGACGTGGCGAAGGTGTTCTCCAACTTCGATGTTGACGAGGAGGCACTGGCCGGAGTGTGATCGTGCTCGGGGTGGACCCGGGCACCACCGTGACCGGCTATGGGGTCGTTGATCGGCCGGTGGCGGGCGCCGCGCGCCTCGTCGAGTGCGGCGTGGTGCGGCCGCTCTCGGGGTCCCCTCTGGCCGAGCGGCTGAGCGCGCTGCACGAGGAACTCGCCCACATCATCGCGCGCCACCGCCCGGACGTGATTGCGATTGAGTCGATCTTCGTGCATCGCAACGCGCGCAGCGCGCTGGTCCTGGGTCACGCCCGCGGAGTGGTGCTGCTCGCCGCGCACGCCTCGGGCGCCCACGTCGCGGAGTACTCACCGGCGGTGGTGAAGAAGACGGTCACGGGCTCGGGGTCGGCGACCAAGGCACAGGTGGCAAGTATGGTGGCGCGGCTGCTGCGCCTCCGGCACGCACCCAGGCCGGCGGATGCCGCCGATGGCGTGGCGATTGCGCTCACCCACTGCATGAGGACGCGTGCGTTGAGACGGGCGGTGGTTGGATGACAGAAAGACAGTGGGACAGTGGGACGGTGGGACAGTGGGACGGTGGACAGTGAGGGCGGTGGGGCGGTGATCGCGTTGCTGGCGGGGACGCTGGCGAGCCGTGAGGCGGACCGGGTGGTGGTGCGAACGCCATCGGGCGTGGGCTACGAATGCTTCGTGCCGACCCGCGTCCTCGAGCAGCTCCCGCCCACCGGGCACCCGGTCGAGCTTCACACCTTCCACGTGATCCGCGAGGACGCCGACGATCTCTATGGCTTCCTCGCCGCCGAGGAGCGGCGCGTGTTCCAGCGACTCCTGACTGCCAGTGGCATCGGGCCGAAGCTGGCGCTCGCAATTCTGTCGGCGCTGTCGGGAGAACGGGTCGTTAGGGCGATCCGCGAGCGCGATGTGGCGGCCCTAGTCACGGTGCCGGGCGTGGGCCGCAAGACCGCCGAGAAGCTGGTGGTCGAGCTGGGCGACAAGACCCAGGACCTGGTATCGGAGCCGCTGGCCCCGGTAAGCACCGCGAGCGACGCCGCCGTGAAGGCGCTGGTCCGACTCGGCTACAGCGCCGCGGAGGCCGACGAGGCGGTGCGACGCTCCCTGGCCGCCGACGGCCGGCGTGAAACCGCGGAGCTGGTCAAGGCGGCGCTCTCCTACCTCAGCGGACGGTGACGTGACACGACGCAGCGAGATCACCACGCCGGAGCCGCTGGGCGAGGATGTCGGGTCCGAGGCGGGGCTCCGACCCTCGCGCCTCGACGAGTTCGTGGGCCAGGAGAAGGTGCGCGAGAACCTGCACATCGCCATCGAGGCGGCGCGCGGCCGCGGCGAGCCGCTCGACCACGCCCTGTTCTTCGGGCCCCCCGGACTGGGCAAGACCACGCTGGCCATCCTGCTCGCCAGGGAGATGGGCGTCAACCTGCGCACCACCAGCGGGCCGGTCCTGGAGCGGCCCGGCGACCTGGTGGGCATGCTCACCAATCTGCGCCGCGGCGACATCCTGTTCATTGACGAGATCCACCGCATGCGCCCCACGCTGGAAGAGTTTCTCTATCCAGCCATGGAAGACTGGCGCGTCGATGTGCGGATCAGCGACGGGCCACACGCCGAAACGATACCGATGGCGCTCGAGCCGTTCACCCTGATCGGGGCGACCACGCGCTACGGACTGCTCACGCCGCCGATGCGGGCGCGGTTCGGAATGGTGGAGCGACTGAACTTCTATCCCCCCGACGATCTCGCGAAGATCGTGGTCCGCTCGGCCGGCATCCTGGGCGTCGAGGTGGACAGTGAGGGGGCGAGCGAGATCGCGCGCCGCAGCCGCGGCACGCCGCGCGTGGCAAACCGCCTGCTGCGCCGCGTCAGGGACTATGCCGCGGTGCGCGCCAACGGCAAGATCGACCGGGCCACCGCACAGGCGGCGCTGTCGCGCCTGGACGTGGACGAGTACGGGCTGGACGAGATGGACGCGCGCATCATCACCACCATCATCGAGAAGTTCGACGGCGGCCCCGTGGGACTGAATACCATCGCCGTGGCCGTAGGCGAAGACGCTGGCACTCTGGAGGAGGTGTACGAGCCGTTCCTCATCCAGCAGGGATTCCTGCAGCGCACGCCGCGCGGTCGTGCCGCCACGCCTAACGCCTACCGCCACTTCGGGTTCGCACCTCCGGCGGCAGGGGGCCTGCCGCTATTCGACGCTGGGGATCGGGGGCCGGAGGTCGGGGGGCAGGGACAACAACCATGAGGGGACAGATGCGCACCACTTCTGCGATTGGGCTCGTGACGCTCGCGGCCGTGCTGGCCTCGTGCAGGCAGCGGGAGCAGGCCGCCAACCCGGCGACGACGCCGGATACGGCGCTGGTAGTGGCCGACTCGTTCCGTACGCCAGAGTCGGTGCTCTATGACGCCGCCCTAGATGCCTATCTGGTGTCGAACATCAATGGCTCACCCTTCGAGAGAGACGACAACGGCTTCATCTCGCGCCTCGGCACCGACGGCCGCGTGGTCGAGCTGCGCTGGATCGACGGCGCCGACACCGCCGTGACACTCCATGCGCCCAAGGGCATGGCGATCAGCGGCGACACTCTGTTTGTGGCGGACATCGACGAGCTGCGCCTGTTCGACCGCATTTCCGGCAGGCCGCTCGGTTCCCGCCGGGTAGCCACGGCGCGGTTCCTCAACGACGTCACGGTCGGACCTGACGGCACCGTGTACGTCACCGACACGGGCCTGCGCCCCGACTTCAGCGTGGGCCCGGGTTACGTCTTCCGCTTCGATCGGCGCGGTCGGGCGGAAGGGTATCTCGCCACCGAGAGCGGACCTAACGGCATCGTTGCGGACTCCTCCGGGGTCACCGTGGTGATGTGGAACGGCGAGGTGATGCGCGGCGCGGCCCGCGCTTGGTCGCGGCTGCCGAGCGTCGCGGCCCAGCTCGACGGCTTGGTGCGGCTCGCCGACGGCACCTTGCTCGCCTCGGCATGGGCGGACTCGAGCGTCTACCGCCTGGCCCCCAGCGACACGGCATGGACCCGCCTCGTCGGCGGCCTTCCGTCTCCGGCCGACATCGGCTTCGACACCCGTCGCGGAAGACTGCTGATTCCGATCTTCCAGGGGAATCGGGTGGAGATCAGGCCGCTGGCACCCTGAGCCCCGATCCCCGCCCCCCGACCCCTCGGTTGCGAACCGCCGATTTCGACTACGCCCTGCCGCCGGACTTGATCGCTCAGGTACCGGCGGCGCGGCGCGACGAGAGCCGACTGCTAGTGCTGGACCGGCGCGCCGGAGCAGGCGATCCGCTTCACCACCTCACGTTCCGTGACTTCCCGGCGCTGGTCGCACCCGGCGACCTGGTCGTGGTGAACGACTCGCGGGTGATCCCGGCGCGGTTGATCGCGCGGCGTTCCGGCGGCGGGACGGCGGAGGTGCTGCTGGTCACCCGCGAGCCGGCCGGCACCTGGCGCGCCATGGTGCGGCCGGGGGCGCGGGTGAAGCCCGGCGCACGACTTGCGTTAGGTGGCGACGACTCGGTCGAGGTGCTCGAGCATCTGGACGGCGGGGAGCGGCGGGTTAGACTGGCTGGACCGGGAGACGACGAGGGGGTGCTGGCGCGGCGGGGCCACGTTCCGCTTCCTCCCTACATCAACCGGCCGGACACCCCGGAAGACCGCGAGCGCTATCAGACCGTGTACGCGCGGGCGCCGGGCTCGGTGGCGGCTCCCACTGCCGGGCTCCACTTCACTCCCGAAGTGCTGGCCGAACTGGGCTCGCGCGGCGCCAAGTTAGCCCACGTGACCCTGCATGTCGGTCCCGGCACGTTCCGGCCGGTGAGCGTGGAAGATCCCGCCGCGCACCGCATGGACGCCGAGTGGTACGAGGTCCCGGAACAGACGGCCGAGTCTATTACCGCCGCGCGGGAGCGCGGGCACAAGATATGGGCGGTCGGCACGACCGTCTGCAGGACGCTCGAGAGTTGCGTGGGCGACGACGGCCGCGTGCGCGCGGCCCGGGGATGGACCTCGCTGTTCATTCGACCGGGCCACGAGTTCCGCGTCGTGGACCACCTGCTCACCAACTTCCACCTGCCACGCTCCACGCTGTTGATGCTGGTGTGCGCGTTCGCGGGGCGGGATGCCGTGCTGCGCGCTTATCGCACGGCGGTCGAGATGCGGTACCGGTTCTACAGTTATGGGGATGCGATGGTGGTCATATGAAGGGGTAATGGAGGTCAAAGAGGAGATGGAGGGGGAGGGTGGTGTTTCAGTTCCGGGTTGAGGCGAGCGATGCTCACGCGCGCGTCGGCCGTTGGGAGCTGCCGCACGGCACGGTCGAAACGCCGTGCTTCATGCCGGTCGGGACCAACGGCACCGTGCGCGCGCTCGCGCCGTCCGACCTTCTGGACGTTGGCGCTACCATGGTTCTCGCCAACACCTACCACCTGCACCTCAGGCCCGGAGAGGACATTGTCGCGCGGCTGGGCGGGCTACACCGGTTCATGGGCTGGCAGCGGCCGATTCTCACCGACTCGGGAGGATTCCAGGTCTTCTCTCTGGAGGGCCTGCGCCGCGTCACCGAGGAGGGGGTCGAGTTCCGCTCGCACATTGACGGCTCGCTCCGGTTCCTCTCGCCCGAACGCGCGGTGGAGATCCAGTGGAAGCTCGGCCCCGACGTGGCGATGGCGTTCGACCACGTGTTGCCGGGACAGAGCACGCGGGCCGAGCAGGAGGACGCGCTGCAGCGGACACTCCGCTGGCTGGAACGAGCGAAAAAGCGACATGAAGCACTAGGGGCTAGGGACTGGGGACCGGAGACTGGCAGCTCCCTGACCCCCGCCCCCCGAACCCTGGTCCCCATACTCCAGGGCGGCATCTACCGCGATCTCCGGCGCCACTCCCTTGAGCGCATCATGGAGCTGGGCCCCTGGCACGCGCTCGCGGTAGGCGGGCTCTCGGTGGGCGAGCCGAAGCAGCAGACGCTAGAGGTGCTGGAGGACCTCGCTTCAGTGCTGCCGCGGGAGCTTCCCCGTTATCTTATGGGAGTCGGGTTCCCCGAGGATGTGGTGGCCGCGATCGGTCTGGGGATGGACCTGGCCGACTGCGTGGCGCCGACCCGGATGGGACGCAACGGCACGGCGTTCACGGACCTGGGGCCGGTGAACATCCGCAACGCGCGGTTCAGGGGCGATGAAGCCCCGCTCGACGCGGAATGCGACTGTGAGGCGTGCCGGACCTTCAGCCGCGGCTACCTGCGACACCTCTTCGTCGCGGAGGAGCTGCTGGGACTCCGCCTCCTCTCGCAGCACAACGTGCGCTACCTGATCCGGCTGGTCGAGCGCTCGCGCACGGCGATCCGGGCCGGGAACTTTGCAGGGTGGAGCCGCGAGTGGCTCGCCCGCTACACGGACAGGGAGACTGAGTGAACGGACTGCCGCTGTTTGCGTACCTCACGCCCGCGCCCGGCCAGAACCAGGGCGCGGCAATGCTGGTGTTTCTGCTCCAGATCGCCGCGTTCATCGCGATCTTCTATTTCCTGCTGATCCGGCCGCAACGCCAGCAGGCAAAGCGGCACGAGGAGCTGCTAAAGCAGCTGAAGCGCGGCGACGAGGTGCTGACGGCGGGCGGGATCGTCGGCCGCGTAGTCCACATCAAGGAGGACCGGCTCACTATCGAGTCGGGCGAGTCGCGCCT
This sequence comes from Gemmatimonadales bacterium, assembly GCA_035559335.1. Lineage (GTDB taxonomy): Bacteria > Gemmatimonadota > Gemmatimonadetes > Gemmatimonadales > JACORV01 > DASXPG01. The sequence continues at coordinate 18,248 of DATMBH010000137.1, read as the reverse complement.
GATCGTCCAGCGCGATCGCGTCACCTCGGTACTGAGCCGCGGAGAGGAACCGGCTAAGGCGTGAGCCTGCGTCCCATTCATCTGTTAGGCTCGCCGGTGCTGCGCGAGCGCGCCTCGGAAATCGCCGTGGTGGACGCCGAGGTGCGCGAGCTGATCGCCGATCTGTACGAGGTGATGCGAGCCGCGAAGGGCGTGGGGCTGGCTGCCAACCAGGTCGGAGTGGCGCGCCGGGTGGCCGTGGTCGAGACCGGCGAAGGCGAGTCGTTCGCGCTGGTCAACCCGGTCATCGTCGCAACCGAGGGCAAGGTGAAGGGCGAAGAGGGATGCCTCTCGATCCCCGACATCTACGCCGACATCGAGCGCGGAGCGCGCGTGGTGGTGGAAGCGGCGGACGAGTACGGGCGGCGTCGCCGCGTCGAGGGAACTGGACTGCTGGCGCGCGCCATTCAGCACGAAATAGACCACCTCGACGGCATCCTGTTCCTCGACCGTGTCGGACCGCTCAAGCGCCGCATGTTGCTGCGCGACTGGGAGAAGCAGCGGCGCGGCAAGGTCGGGCACCTGCGAGAGCTGGCCCCCGAGAAGGACCCGGCCGGAGCGTGATACGATGCGGGTCCTGTTCTACGGCACACCCGAGTTCGCCGTACCGTCGCTGACGGCGCTGGTCGGGGAGGGGTTCGACGTCGTCGGCGTTGTCACCCGCCCAGACAAGCCGACCGGACGCCACCGCTCCAGCAGCCGCCCCTCGCCGGTCAAGGAAGCGGCGCTCGCCGAGGACCTCCCGGTATTCCAACCGGACTCGCCCGCCGCCAACGGGTTCGTAGACCAGATCGCCGCGCTCAAGCCCGACGTGGCCTGCGTGGTCGCGTACGGCCACATCCTTAAGGAGCGAGTCCTAGGCGTGCCGCGACTCGGCTCGATCAATGTCCACGCCTCGCTGCTTCCGGCCCTGCGGGGCGCGGCGCCCATCGAACGGGCGATTCTCGAGGGACACGAGGAAACCGGTATCACCATCATTCAGATGGACGCCGGCATGGACACCGGCCCGATACTGCACCAGGTATCCACTCCGATCGCGCCCGAGGAGACTGCGGGCGAGCTGCGCATCCGCCTGGCGGAGATGGGCGCGCTCGCGCTGGTGGAGGCGCTCACGCTGCTGGACGGGACTGGCATCACGCCGCGGCGCCAGGACGAGTCCGCCGCAACCTGGGCGCCGAAACTAGCGCGGGAGGAAGAGCGGCTCGACCTGTCCCGGCCCGCGCTGGAGGTTTCGCGCCGGATCAGGGCGTTCGATCCGGCGCCCGGTGCCTGGTGCCAGCTGCGCGGCCGACCGCTGAAGCTGTTCGGCGCGCGCCTGGCGGAGGGCGCGGGCGAGCCGGGGACCGTGCTTGCTCTCGGGGACACGATGGTGATCGCCTGCGGCGCCGGTGCAGTAGCCGTATCGGAAGTTCAGCCCGCCGGGAGGAATCGCATGAGGGTGCGGGATTTCGCCAACGGCCGCCTCGTGCGCGAGGGAGAGGTGCTAACGTGAGCGGCCTGCCGCGCATCCACGCAGTAACCGACGACCGGGTGGTCGCGGCCGCCGGTATCGTGCGCCGCGCCGCGGCGATGGCCGACGCTATCGGTCCCGATCTGGCGGTGCAGCTGCGCTCGCGCGCTCTGGGCGGGGCGGCACTGCTTGGCCTTGCCCGCGAGCTGGCCAGCGTGCTCGCCCCGCGCGGCTCCTGGCTGATCGTGAACGACCGCGCCGACGTGGCCCGCGCCGGTGGCGCGGCGGCGGTGGTCTCGGGCCGCGGCGGACTGTCGGTCGAAGACATCAGGAAAGCGGCGCCCGGCCTGCTGGCGATCCGGTCGGTGCACGACCGTGACGAGGCGCAGCGGGCAGCCGCCGAGGGCGCGGATGCACTTATCGCGGGCCACGTATTCGAGACGCCGACGCATGCCGGTGAGCCGCCACGTGGTGTCGAGGTCGTCCGTCAGGCGGCTGCAACCGGCCGTCCGGTGATAGCTATTGGGGGGCTGACCAGCAGGCGCATCGCGCAGGTGCTGGAGGCCGGAGCGGTCGCAATCGCGGCCATCCGCGCGCTGTGGGATGCGCCAGATCCCGGTGCGGCCTCGCGCGAGCTGCTGGCGCAGTTCGACCCGCCCGGCACGGTGGGACTCATCATCAACGGCGAACCGCACCGCGTCAGGCGCGGCTCGCTGCTCGACGTGCTCGCGGCGCTCGGGCTGGATCCGCGCGCGGTGGTGGTCGAGCACAACCGGCGCATCGTGCGCCGGGACGCCCTCGCCGCGACGACGGTCGCCGAGGGCGATACCGTGGAACTCGTACACTTCGTGGGTGGCGGATGACTACGACCCTAGCCCCGGCATTCACCGACACTCCCTTCGAGATCGGCGGGCGCACCTTCCGCTCGCGGCTCATGGTGGGTACCGGGAAGTACAAGGACAACGACACCATGGTGCGCGCCATCGAGGCATCCGGCGCCGAGATCGTGACGGTCGCGGTCAGGCGCGTGGACCTGGACCGCCGCAAGGAAGAGGGCATCCTGTATCACCTCGATCCGGCGAAATTCTTCCTGCTTGCGAACACCGCAGGCTGTTACACCGCTGAGGACGCGATTCGTTATGCGCGCCTGGCCCGCGAGGCGGGCTTCAACGAGTTCATCAAGCTCGAGGTGATCGGCGACCAGCAGACCCTGCTTCCCGACACGGCAGGCTTGCTGGAAGCCACCCGGGTGCTGGTACAAGAAGGGTTCAAGGTCATGGCCTACACCAATGAGGATCTGATCACGGCGCTGCGGCTGGAGGAAGCGGGCGCCGTGGCGGTGATGCCGCTGGCCTCACCCATCGGCTCGGGCCTGGGCCTTCTCAACCCGTACCATGTCCGGGTGATCAAGTCGCGCCTTCGGGTCCCGGTGGTGGTGGACGCCGGCGTAGGAACGGCATCCGACGCCTGCCTTACGATGGAACAGGGCGTTGACGGCATACTGATGAACACCGCGATCGCCGAGGCGAAGGACCCGGTCGCCATGGCGCACGCGATGCGACTGGCCACCGAGGCCGGCCGCGCCGCGTTCCTCGCCGGACGTATGCCGCGGCGCGAGATCGCGGTTCCCTCGAGCCCGACCCGGGGGATGCTGAGCTGAAGCGAAACACGCCGGAGCGGACCGGCTGGAGGTTCTGGGCGCGCGTGGCCGCGGGCGTCGCCCTCGTCCTCCTCACTGGGTATCTTGTGGCGGCGCTGGTGCTGTTCCCAGCGCCCCTGCTCCCCAGCGAGCGTTTTGTCCCGCGGCTGGTCGGGCTGTCCGAAGCCGAGGCGCGGCGCGAGGTCCGGGACGGCGACATGGCCGTCGAGCTGCGCGCGCGCGAGCCGCACCCGGCCGCGCCGGTGGGGTTCGTCATCTGGCAGGACCCTCCACCGGGCGTTGCGGTACAACGCGGCGCCACGATCCAGCTGACGCTCAGCGACGGGCCGCCGCGGGTCGCGGTTCCGGACGTCAGCGGCCTGGATCCGGACATCGCGCAGCGGCTGCTGGCCGCGGCGGGACTTGGCGTGGACCTGGGCGACAGCGTGACGGCCAAGGGTATCGCGCGCGGCCTTGCGGCCTCCACCGAGCCGCCGGCCGGAGACAGCGCGCGACTCGGCTCACGGGTCGTTCTGCACCTGGCGAGGTAAGGAGAGCCGATGGCGGTACGGATCGCACCGAGCATTCTGAGCGCCAACCTCGCCCGACTGGCGGACGAGGTGGCGCGCGTGCTCGAGGGCGGCGCCGACATGATCCATGTGGACGTGATGGACGGACAGTTCGTGCCTAACTTGACTTTCGGCGCGCCGGTGGTGAAGTCGCTGCGCCGGCACACCGACGCGTTCCTGGACTGCCACCTGATGGTCAAGGATCCAGAGCGCTACATCGAGGCGTTCGCGGATGCCGGGGCGAACTTGGTGACGATCCACGTCGAGGCGACCCATCACCTGGAGCGCCACGTACGCGCGATTCGCTCGGCGGGCATGAAGGCGGGTGTGGCGCTCAACCCGGCCACCGCGCTGTCGGCTGTCGAGGAGATCGTCCCGGAGCTGGACCTGCTGCTCATCATGTCGGTGAATCCCGGCTTTGGCGGCCAGGCGTTCTGGGAACCGGCGGTCGACAAGGTGCGGCGCGCGCGGGCACTGCTCGAGCGCGCCGGAAGCACTGCCTGGCTCGAGGTGGACGGTGGCGTGGGCCGCACCACCATCGGGCGCCTCGCAGCGGCCGGCGCGGATACGTTCGTGGCGGGCCACGCGGTTTACGGCGCACCGGATGCGGCGCGCGAAGTGGGTACTTTGCGCCGGCTGGCTGAGGAGGCGCGCCAGGGAATGGTGGTGGCATGAAGAAGCAATGGATCGCGGTAGGAGTGATCGTGGCCGTGCTCACGGCCGGCGCGGTGCTGGGCGTAAAGCTCGCGCCGGACATCTTCCCGGTCGAGGTCGGTTCTCTGGCGCCGGACTTTCGCGCTGTCAACCTCGCAACCGGCGACACCGTCGGCCTCGAGCGCTACCGCGGTCAGGTGGTGCTCATCAACATCTGGGCCACCTGGTGCGAGCCGTGCCGGGTGGAGATGCCGTCCATCCAGCGCCTGTATGACGAGTTCTCGGCCCAGGGCTTCCGGGTCGCCGCGATCAGCATCGACGAGGCCGACCCTGAGGTGGTGCGTAACTTCCAGCGCAGCTACAACCTGACGTTCGAGATCCTGCACGACCGCCGCCGCACGATCGAGCGCATCTACCAGACAACCGGCGTGCCCGAGACGTTCATCCTGAATCGCGAGGGGCGCATCGTGAAGAAGATGATCGGCGCCCACGAGTGGGACTCGCCGGCCAACCGCGACCTGATCCGGCGCCTGCTTGCGCGACGGAGCTGAGTGAGGCGGCTCGCCGAGAGACTGCTGCGCAACTGGCCGCTCAAGCTGGCCGCGCTGACGCTTGCGGCCATTCTGTGGATCGTCGTCGCCGCAGAGGAGACCCACAGCGACCTGGCGCGGGTCGAGCTGGTGGTGGAGCTGCCGCCGCCGCTCGCGCTGGCCCGGCAGGCGCCGCCGGTGCGGGCCCTGGTTACCGGCCCCGCGCGTGAGCTGGTGAAGCTCGCCGCGGCGCCGATGCAGGCCAGGGTGCTAGTGCCGCCCAGCGCCGTGCCGCCACTGCATCGTGTCCGGCTCTCGCCGTCCGACATCACCATTCCCAACGACGCCAGGATCTCCATCCAGGACTTCGAACCCCGGGAACTGGACCTGGAGATTGACCGCTTCGTCAGGCGCCCCGTTCCAGTTTCACTGCGCGGCACGATCGAAGCCGAATCCGGGTTCGTGATCGTCGGCCAGCCGGTTGTAACGCCGCGCACCGTCGTAGTGAGCGGTGCCCGCTCGGTGGTCTATGCGGTGGATTCGATACCGACCGAACCATTCGAGGTCCGCGGCGTCACTGCCCCGTTCGAACGGGTGATCCCGCTCGACACCGCGCGTCCGCTGGTCACCATCGCGCCGCGGGAAATAACCATCTCGGGCCGGGTGCGCAGGCAGTGACCACCGTGCTCGGGATCGAGACGTCCTGCGATGAGACCTCGGCCGCCGTGGTCACCGGTGAGGCGCACGGGCATGCCAGGTTAGTCTCCTGCGTGATCCTGTCGCAGGACGTGCACCGCGTCTACAGCGGCGTGGTGCCCGAGCTCGCCTCGCGGGCGCACCTCAAGGCCATCGAGCCGGTCACCACGCGCGCCCTCTCCGAGGCGGGACTGGCGCCGCGCGACGTGGACCTGATTGCCGTCACCTCCGGTCCTGGGCTGGTGGGGGCGCTGCTCGTCGGTGTCAGTTATGCGAAGGGTCTGTCCTTCGCCACCGGCCGCCCGCTCGTCGGCGTGAACCACCTCGAGGGCCACCTGTTCGGAACCGCCCTGGAAGATCCGCAGGCGCAGCCGCCCTTCGTGGGGCTGGTGATCTCCGGCGGCCACACCTTACTGCTCGACGTATCAGAGTGGGGCAGGTACCGGCTGTTAGGCGAAACCCGAGATGACGCGGTGGGAGAGGCGTTTGACAAGGTAGGCTCGCTACTGGGTCTGGGCTTCCCGGGAGGTCCGGCGATCGAACGCGAAGCCCGCAGCGGCGACCCGTCCCGCTACCGGTTCCCGCGACCGATGCTTAACGAGGGGTTCGACTTCTCGATGAGCGGCCTCAAGACGGCGGTGCTGCACGCGGTGCGCGGTGCGGCTGACCTCGGGTCCGAGCGCTCGCACCTAGCGCGCGGGTTCCAGGACGCGGTCATAGACGTGGTGACCACTAAGGTGGTGCGCGCCGTGGAGGCCACCGGCCACCGGCGCGTGGTGCTGGGCGGCGGCGTCGCCTGCAACCGCGCCTTGCGAGAGCACCTTGCGGCGGCGCTTTCCGAACAAGGCGCAACGCTGCATGCGCCAAGCCCCCGTATCGCTGCCGACAATGCCGCCATGATCGCGCGCGCCGGCCTGTTTCGGGCCGCCGAGGCCGGAGGCCCGGTTGATGCGCAGGCTCGGCCCCCCTTTCCCGGCTTGGAGCGACAGTGACCGTCTATCCGTTCGCCATACACTTCGGGTCGTTCGCGATAACGGGATTCGGGTTGATGATGATGGCGGCGTTCCTCACCGCCGGCTGGGTGCTCGCCCGGGCGCGGGAAGCCGACGGCGAGGATCCCGCGCTCGCCTGGGACTGTGTGGTTGCGGCGGTGATCGGAGGACTGCTGGGCGCGAAGCTGTACTACGCCGTGCTCACCGGCCGCGCCGACGCGCTGTTCTCGCGCGGCGGGCTGGTATGGTACGGCGGCCTGCTCGGCGGGTCGCTCGCGGTGCTCGGCCTGTTGTGGTGGCGGCGCGTAGGAGTGCGCGCCATGGCCGACCAGGTCGCTCCGGCCCTGATGGCGGGCTACGCGCTGGGTCGCGTCGGCTGCTTCCTGGTTGGTGACGACTACGGACTGCCCACGTCGCTTCCGTGGGGCATGAAGTTCCCCCAGGGCTCGCCGCCCACCACCGTGCGGTCGCTGCAGAGCGCTTTTGGGATCGCCCCACCCGAAGGGGCCTCGCCAGACACCATCGTCGCAGTGCACCCCACCCAGCTCTATGAGGTGACCGCAGCCCTAGTGCTGTTTGCGTTGCTGTGGCGCTGGAGAAAGAGGTTCGGGCCTCAGGGGCGGCTGGCCGCTGTGGCGCTCGTGGCGTTAGGCACGGAGCGGCTGCTGGTGGAGCTGTTGCGCGCCAAGGACGACCGGTTCCTGGGACCGTTCACGCTGGCCCAGGCGATAAGCGCGATGGCCATCGTGGCGGGAGTGGTAATGTTCCGTAGGCTGAAGGGCGCGACGGGCGCGACGTGATAGCGCGCCACCACCCGTCGCCCAGCAACCCTCAGCCATTGCCATCACCAATCGCCCATCACCTGCATCCGTACTCACTCCCCCTTGGCCACACGTTGTCCGCCGCCTCGCGGTCCGGAAACCGGCACTGCGGATCGAGCGCCAGACTCTCGATGGCGCGACCGCCGAAGTCCAGTTGCGCCGTGAAGGTGCGGCTGCCCGAGAACCACACATCCACCGGCCAGGTGAGCACCGCGGTGGCGCTGTCGGTCAGCACCGCATTGGACGGCAGCCGCGGCCGCGGGCCGGTCGCGGCGAAGCGCACCTGGAGCACCACCGGAGCAGGCATCTGGCCGTCCTGCCGCACCGTCACGGTGGCCCGGCCGCCGCGGATCGTCGCGTCGCTGATCGAACCGTCCACGCTCTCGGTCGTGAACAGCCAGTAGTACCAGAACCAGCCCAAATCTCGGCCTAACGCACGGTTCATGAAGAACATCCAGTCCCACGGCGATGGATGGCGGAACATCCAGGCCTCCGCCCACTCACGGTGCGCGCGTTGCACCGCCGTGTCGCCCACGATCCCGCCCAACATCGAGAGCATCATCGGCGTCTTGCTGTAGGTGGTGAAGCCGTAGAACTCCGGGCCGTGATAGTTGGCGTTCCACATCATCGGCGGCTCGGCCTCGGCGCCGGAAATGCGGCCGTACGACTGCCCCAGTCCATTGAAGCTCGGCTCGCGGCCGCGACTGTCCGCTGCCGAGAGGATGTTCATGTACTGGTTGAAACCCTCATCCATCCAGCCGTACCACGTCTCGTTGTTGCTCACCACCATGGGCCACCACTGATGAGCCGTCTCGTGGTCGGCCGCGCCCTGGTTGGAGTTGATCACCATCGGATACTCCATCCCCGCGCTGGGCCCGTCCTGAAGCGTGAGCTGCGGGAACGGATAGGGGAACCACAACCGCGAGTAAAACTCCAGCGCGTGCCGCGCGATCGGCCCGGCGTTCGCGAACAGCCTGGCCCGACCCGGCAGGTACACCATGTGGATCGGCACGGGCCCCCGCCCGGGAATGGTGGCGCGCGTGGCCCGCCACACGAAGCTGCGTGCGGTCGCCCAGGCGAAGTCGGTGACGCTGTCGGCCACGAACCGCCACACCAGCCGCTCGCCCGCAGCGGTGGACCGGCCCGGCCCAACCTCGTCCGGACCCACGATCGTCACCATCGTGTCGGCTTCCAGCACCCGGGCCAGCTGCCGCCTTGCTGACGCCGTCAACACCTGCTCTGGGTTCTGCAGCACGCCGGTGCCGGTGACAATCCAGCCCGCCGGCACGTCGATGCTCACGTCAAACCGGCCGAAGTTGTTGTAGAACTCCGAGGGACCCAGGTAAAGCTCGCGGTCCCAGCCGCGCAGGTCGTCGTACACCGCGACTCTGGGATACCACTGTGTGGGCTGAAACAGCGTGTCGCCCCACCGCTGCGTCATGCGGTGCCCCTGGCCCGGCCCGCCCGGCAACCGGTGATTCCACTCGACCTCCAGTACCGCGCGGGCGCCCGGGGCCACAGCTTCGGTGAGCAGCACGCGGGCGCTGGTCGTGTTGATTCCGAACGCCGAAGGCTCGCTCACCACAGGCTCACCGCGCGGGCCGCGGCCGGGCTGCGGAGGACTGAGGTTCACCGCCCGTCCGTTGACGGTCATCCGGGTGATCACCATGCCGTCGGTCAGCTCGGCCGGAACCGAAAACGCCGCATGCGGCGTGGTACCCAGGAAAATGTTCGGGTCGAGACGCAACACGATGTCCCGGAGCGAATCGGGACTGGTGTTGTGCAGCTCGATCCCAGCACGGCCGTGCAGCCTGGCGGTGGCCGGATCGAGGCGCACCGTTATGGTGTAGTCAACTCGCAGCTGCCAGTAGCGCGCGGTGGGGCGGCCCGTCGAGTCGCGCGTTCCGGCGGCGAAGGCGCGACGGATCGCGGCCGTCATCGGGATGTCGCGCCGGATCGCGCGCTCGGGCAGCTGTGCTGCCGCGGCAGAAAGCGGCAGCGCCGCAAGCAGAATGAACAGAACGAACCGAACCATGGAACCTCGCACGGTAATCAGTTGAGAACCGGCACCACCAGACGTGAGTGGTACTGCGCGCTCCGGAACACCCGCTGCGTAGTGCGGCGGAAGTCGGCGTCGGTGGCGCGCCACACATCCATGAACCGTCCGGGGTCCGGGTCGATCATGGGAAACCACGTACTCTGCACGTGCACCATGATTCGGTGCCCGGCGCGGAACGTGTGGTAGACATCCTGCATCGTGAACCTCAGCGAAGTCGGCGCGCCGGGCACGAACGGTGAAGTCGACGTCGGTACCGGACGTTGAAACTACGAAGTCCACCTCGATCGGACCGGCAAGAGTCAGGTCGCGCTCCAGCGGCTCGGTCTGATACACCAACACGTCGGTGCGGCGCGACGCGAAGCGCTGGTCCTCCACCATGAAGGCCGGGTCGTACCAGTGAGTAATCGCGCTGGTGTACGGCACGGGGCGCGCGGGGTCGCTCATGTACTCGTCGAACACTCGGCCGCGATCAGAAGGCGGCTCGAATGCGAGCGCGCCGGCGCCCCGCAGGTAGATGCCGGTCAAACGGGTGCCGCGAGGCGGCCATACGTCCAGGAACCGCCATGTGTTTCGCCCCGTCTCGAACACCGCGGCCTCGTACTCGCGGAGCTCAGCTCCGGTCAGGCCCTCCAGGTAGTAGCGGAAGAACGGCACCTCGATGCTGTCGGTGTAGAACTGCGCCGTGGGCATTCCCCATCGTGAGCCTCCGGGAAGGACGGAGGAATGTACTGAAGACCGGTTCACGGGGCACCGAGGCAACGGCGCACCGGGCAGCGCCTAACGCAGCGTGCGGGTGCGAACTATGGGGTAGTAGCGGGCGCCGGCGAGCTGCTCATCGAGGAAGTTCCAGGTCAGCAGTCCGTCGTCGGAGCGCGGCTCCAGGAGGTAGAACGCGAGACGGCCCAGTGGCTGGTCAAGCCGCACCACTCTGAAACCGGCGGGCACCGTGTCCAGCACCGACTCCCATTCGCCGCGCACCGTGCGCTCGCGATGGCCCTGGAACTCGCGCGGCGCAGTCCAGGTCGAATCCACCCGGAACCGTTCCAGCGTCGTTACCAGCGGCGCCTCGAGGCGGCCCACGCTGATGCCGTGTGCCTCCAGCCGCGCCACCACTGCCTCGAGCGTGGGCGGGATCAAGTAGGCCGCGGGCGCCACTTCCCACTCTCTGCCCTCGAAGCTGGAGAAGTCGGGCATCCGCTCGGTCCGGGTTTCGTCGCGCCGGCGCAGAATACGCTGCCCACTATAGGGGTTGCGAACGGTGTCCACTGCCCCCATGAGGATGTCCAGCGTATCGCCGCGCCGATACTCGGCGCGCAGCGGCAGCCGCGATCCGACCACGCTGCCGCGGTCGGCGGCCTCGGTAAGCGCGCGCACTTCCGAGGCACTCGCGCGCAGCGCGTCCAGCACTTCCTGCACGAACCGGTACGTGGCGCGGATGCGATCGGCGAAGCTGAGGTACGCGTAGGCCTCGCTGAGAATGGCTAGGCGGTTGCGCAGCCCCACGTAGTTGTTGTTGAACCGTGGGCGGTGATCGAACGTGTACCAGCCGCGTTCGATGCTCGTGCTCACGCCCGCGCCGCCCGGCACGTTGCCGTAGTAGAAGTACTCCCAGCCGTCGCGCCGGCGGATCCGTTCGGTGACGCGCGGCAGCAGGCTCTCGCGCAGGAACCGCACTAGAGCGGAGTCGGTGCCTGGGTGCAGCGGCGGCGAGTAGGTCAGATGGTAGCCGTGGTGGGAGCCGTTGGTGGTGTGCAGATCGATCACCACATGCGGATCGTACGCGTTGAACAGCGCCACGAGCGAGCGAGCCTCGGGGCTTTCGAGCTTGGTGTGGTCGCGGTTGAGGTCCAGACCCTGGGCATTGGGTCGCTGCCCCATGCCTCCCAGCGGTCCGTCCTGCAGGGGGCGATTGGTCAGCAGCACCCGCTCGTTGCCGTCGGCGTTGTAGATCGGCGCGATGAGCAGCACCAGCGAGTCCAGCCAGCGCGCGTGCCTACCCTGCGCCAGCTCGCGCACCAGCTGCAGCATTGCCTCCTTTCCCTCGACTTCGCCGGCGTGAATGTTCGCCTGTATGAACACCCGCAGCCGGCCGGTGCGCCGCACCGCCTCCGACGTCGCGGCGGCGGCGCCCACCACAACCAGTGGCAGCGGCCTGCCTTCCAGCGAGTAGCCGAACTGGGTCAGGTGCACCCGGGTCGAGGCGCGGTCCGCGGCTTGGAGCAGCCGCAGCGCCTCGTCATAGCGCGTGGTTTCGTGGTAGTTGGTGCGCTCCGGGGCGGTGCGCGGCAGCTGGGCGAAGGCACCTCTTGCGAGGACGCACGCCAGAATCGGCGGGAGAAGATGGCGCATCGGTCCCGGAATCTAGACCGTCGCCGGTTCCTCCTCCACTGTCTCCTCACGCCGCGCCGCGGCTGGCGTCTCGACCCGCGCGGCCAGTCGGCGGGGCTGGATCGCGAAGGTGAAAACCAGCGCACCGAGGATGGCCAGCAGGATGATGCCCTGCACGGTGAGTGTCTGCGCCGTGGGGTAGATGCCGAGGAAACTGCTGGTCGGCGCGCCGGCGATTGGGGTGGAGCCGATGAAGCCGCCCTCCTGCAGCTCGCGCACGCCGTTGCCCGCGAACACGAAGGCCATGTAGGCCAGCGTAGCTCCCGTGACTGCGAAGAAGGGCCGCATCGGGATCCGCAGTCCGAACCGCTCGATGCCAACGTACGTCGCCACCAGCAGCGCGAGGCCGAGGGCCATCCCGCCGCCTATCGCGCCAGTACCCGCCGCCGCGCCGCCGGCAGTGACAAACAGCGCCTTGTAGAACAGCACGGTTTCGAAGCCCTCGCGGTACACGGCCAGGAACGCGACGCCCGCGAGCGCGAGGCCCGAGCCGCTGGCCACGGCGCGTTGGATCCGGCCCTTCACGAACCGAGTCCAGGCCGCTATCTCCACCTTGGAGATCAGCCAGTAGGAGACGTAGAACAACACCGCGGCGGCCAACAGCATTACTCCGCCCTCGAGCGCCTCCTGCTGCGCCGGCGTGATCCTAAAGATCCACTCGATCAGCGCCGCAGTGACGAGGCTGGCGGCGATTGCGGCCGCGATGCCCCAGCGCACGTGGCGCCGCCGGCGGCTGGCACCCGCCTTGAGCAGCACCGCCATGATCGCGCCGATGACCAGAATGGCCTCGAACCCCTCGCGTAGCATCAGCAGCAGGCTTTCGGCAAACAGCCCCACCGGCGAGCGGCGCTCGACCAGGGCCCGCTCGGCATCGGTGAGAGCGTCGTGGAGCGAGGCGTAGCGCGCTCCACGCTCCGGATCCGGCCGGCCGGCCGCGATGGCGTCGCGAAGCTCGAAAAACAGCCGTTCGGCGCGTGAGCGCAGGCCGGGGTGTGTCGCTCCCAGCGCTCCCTCCACCGCCTCGAACGCCATGTAGGCCTCGAGCACGGCGGCGGCGCCGTCCTGCCTGTCACCGGCCTCCGCCAGTTCGCGCGCGGCCCCGAGCCGCCCCCTGACGGTTCCAAACACCAGCGCCAGTTCTCCGTTGCCAGCCTGGCGAGCGATCTGGTTCTGGAGGGCGAACAGATACGCCACCACGTCCCAGCGCTGCTCGCGGGTAAGCGCTTCGGAGAACCGCGGCATCGCCGTGGCGGGCACGCCGTGCGTTATGCGGCGATAGAAGTCCAGCGGCGTCGCGGTGGCCAGCAGCGCCGGGTCGCCCAGGTCCGCCGGCCGGGGATCAAGTCCCGCCGCGGCCGGACCGTCCCCACGCGCGAGCGCGCCGTGGCAGCCCGCGCAGTTGACCGCGTACAGCCGTGCTCCATCGCGCAGCGAAGGCGGGCGGCCAGCACGGTCGTCCAGTGAAGTGCCTAACGCGGCGGCGAGGGACCGCTCCAGGGACGCGGCGAGCGACGCAATCGTATCGGGGCGCTCCCGCCGCTCCGCCAGGCTAGCCGCCAGGGCCAGGCGGGCCAACACCTCCGGCCCGACGCCGGCCGGGAGCCGCTGTGCCGCACGCCGCGCCTCAGCGATAAACAGCCGCGCCTCCTCCCACTCGGCCGTGTTAACCAGGCGCGGCCCGTCAAACGCCAGGCGGTACTCCTGGGCGGCGAGCTGAATCGTGGCGACAATGCGTCGCGCTGACTCCACGACGTCCGGCGCCGGCTGTTGGGCCGCGAGGGGCATGGAAAGGTTAAAGGCGGCGAGAACCGCGGCTGGCACTAGTTTCAATTGATTCCCAGTCTCAAGAAGATTCACAACTGTACTGTACCCGACCCGATGCCCGAGTCGCAACCTCAGCTTTGCAAGATGACGACGGCCGCGGCTATCCCGCCGTCGTGACTGAGCGACAGCAGGGCGCTGGAGGCGCCGAGGGCCTCGAAGCGCCGCAGTGCCGGCCCGTAGAGATGCAGCTCGGGGCGGCCGTCAGGAAGGCGGATTACCTCGAGGTGCTGCCACCTGATCCCCAGGTCGGCGCCCCTGGCGCACAGCGCCTTGTAGGCCGCTTCCTTCGCAGCCAGCCGGCCGGCGAGAAACAGGGTCTTGTGCGCGAGGTCCTCGGCGTAACGCAGCTCGCTGGGGGTGAATAGCCGCTCGAGCATGCGCGAGCCGTGCCGATCGAGCATCTCCTTGACCCGGTCAGCCGGTACCACGTCGATTCCGATGCCGATCACCGCCATCGGTCACCTCGCCACGAAGACGCGGCGCCTCATTCTGCGCCCGTCGCCACGGGACACCACCACGAAGTATGCACCGTTGGCCACTGGCGAGCCGGAGTCCGTCAACAGGTCCCAGTCCCAGCGGCCGGGGTCGGCCGGGATCTCGGCGCGTCGCACCCGCGTGCCTAACATCGAGTGCACCTCAACCCGTGCCGTGCCCAGGCTGGGCGCCGGCTCCCACATCACCACCAGCGGTGCGGCGCGGACGGGGTTGGCGTTGATCTCCAACGCCAATTCGGCGGCGGAGGTCCCGCCCGCGAACAGCTGCGAGGAACCGGATACGAGCGCAATGGCGTCAACCCACCAGCCCAGGTTCTCCGCCACGAACCGCACCCTGAGCGTTGCAGCCGCGCCGATCCGCAGCGGCACAGCTACCGGCACCCACTCGGTCGCCGCACCCGCCAGCTCGTGCACCGCCGTCCAGGGGCCGCCGTCGGCTGACACTTCCACCCGGCCGCGCCGCTCCTGGGCGAACAGGCTCCCGCTGAACTTCGTCCAGAAGAACAACGTTAGGTCGCTTCTCCCGCCCGCCGCGAGCGCCGGCGAAATGAGCATGCCCGACTGCGCCGTCCACGACCATGAGCCCTCGAACGCCTCGGTGCCGGTGCGGGCCCACTCGCCGCTCCAGCCGGCCGAAAGGCCGGTCGTGCCGCCCTGCTCCGCCCCGTCGCGCCACAGAACCTCCGCAGTCAGCGCGCCGAACCGTAGCGCCAGGGCATCCGTGGTCGCGCGAGTGCCGGAGCGGTATCGCACGTAGTACCGGCCGGCGCCGAGGGAGTCGCGCACAATAGGCACAGCTCTAACCAGGCCCGAGCCTGACGCCATCTCCAGGGCGGGAGCTGCGAGGTCCGCTGGAGCGAGCACGCGCGCTTCCGGCCAGACCGACTCGAACTCGGCGCTGATCCTCAGGGGCGGCGGCTGGTTATCGTAGCCTGGCGCGAGCGCCGGATTGTCGGCGGACCGGATCAGCGCCAGAGCCATCGGCAGGTTGTCGCGGAACACTCGGTCCAACAGCGCTTCGTCGTCCGGAAACTCGAATCCGTAACTCTGCCCGGCGATGCAGCAGCCGCTGGTCAGCTCCACCGTGAATGCCGCGGTGCCGTGCGCGCGATGCGCCCATGACACGTAGTCGCCGTTGGTCGGGTAGAGGTGCCAGCCTGGGCCCGGGTGGTAGTAGCTGTTGCGCGAACCCGGCACGCTGTCGCGCACGGCAGGATGCAGGTCGCTCCCCGCCAGGCGCCGGTGGACCGGGTCATCGCCGGCCAGCAGCCCGCCCGCGTGTCCCCACGCATAGAGCACTGCACCCGCATAACTGTGATAGCTGATGCTTGCCACCGGCGGGTGCGCCGAGTGGAACCGTGCTACCGCGGCCACCTCGGGTTCCGACTCCGCGAACGGGCCGCGGTACACCTCACTGGCGGTACTGCCACTCGAGCCAAGGTTGTCCAGGGCGAACCAGGCGGCGTGGTTCCTGTTGAGGTCCACGCCGAAGGTGCCGTCCCCGTTAGGCCGCCGGTTGCGGCGCCACAGCCGCTGGGTGGTGAAGGTGTACTGGTAGCCGTCCGGGTTGACCACTGGGATCACCCACACGTCCCGTTGCCCCAGCAACTGCGCTCCGCCCGGCTGGAGCGGCAACGAGTCGGCGAGCCAGCCGATCAGCCGCAGCGCCATCTCCGTGGCGGCCCACTCCCGAGCGTGGTAGGTGGCCATGAACAGCACGTTGGGCCGCGAGGGACCGTCGCCGGCCGGACCGATCTTCACCGCCAGAATCGGACGACCCTCGACCGAGGCCCCGATTGACTCGACCGCCACGTTGGCGCGCGCCGCGGCGAAGGCCGTGAGCCAGGCCCGCACCCCACGCGCAGGGTCGTCGAAGTCGCGGAAAACCGTGAAGGCGCCGGCGCCCAGCAGTCGGCGGCGGTCCTCCATGGCGGCCACCAGCGGCGGACGCGGCACCGGGATCGGACGGTGACCGCGCGCGAGCAACAGGTCTTCGTCGCGCGGCGCGAGCACCATAACGAGGTCCACTGCGCCGCCGTCGCCGGGCCGAGCCTCGACGACGTCGATACCGAGGCGGCGGATGGAGTCCACCGCGGCCGGGGTGGAGACGGTCAGGCGGTGCAGTGAGAGAGACTGGGCGGGAAGCTGGGACGACTGGAACGCTAACAGCACCAACAACAGCGCGCCCCCAGCCGCGCCGGCACTCCTCCGCCCTGACTTCGCCTCGTCGCGCCGTCGCGCCATCACTGGAACACCGCCCGAACCACGGCCGCCGTGTCGCTCAGGTCCTCGAAGGCGGCATAGGCGCCAGCGGCGAGCAGTTCCTCCACGCCGTAGGCTCCGGTGGCGACGCCGATGGCGCGCGCGCCCACGCCTTCCCCGCACCGTACGTCTGCGGGCGTGTCACCGATTATTACCAGGCGCTCGCGCTCGAAGCCGTCGTTCGTCGCGGCGCGTTCGCGCGCCCGCCGCTGCGCCACTGCGGGCAGTTCCGAGCGCACGTGGCTGTCGCTTCCGAAGGCCCCGACCGGGAACCGCTCCAGCGCGAGGCCCGCGGAGGCGAGCTTGAGGCGCGCTCCGTCAATGACGTTACCGGTCAGCAGGCCCAGCACCACGTCGCCCCGCGCCTCGAGCGCCTCGAGCAGCTGCCTGACGCCGGGGAACACGCGCGTGGCGTGATCCGGGAGTTCCAGCTCGCGGCGAAGGTTCTCCACGTAGCGCTGCAGCACGTGCGAGACCAGCGCCTCGTCGGGTTCGAACCCAGCCGCCGCCGCGAGGTTGATCACGATCTCGCCGTCGGTCCGGCCGTCGAACCGAAAAGTGTCGATGGGACCGGGCGTGCCGAGCACCTCGATGAGGGCGCGGCGGATCGCGCGCCGTCCGGCGCCGTGGGTCCACAGCAGGGTGCCGTCTATGTCGAAGCAGACCAGTTTCATGTCTTCGTCAGCCAGATGCCGCCGAAGATGCCTGCGGCGCCCGACAGCTGCCAGAGGTTCGGGTTCTCGTGCAGGAACGCCCAGGCGGCCAGCATCGCCACGGCTGGAGTGAAGTTCGAGTAGAACGACGTGCGCGCCGGGCCCAGCCGCTGCACGCCGCGATACCAGAACAGGTACGCAAGCGACAGCGAGCAGACCCCCGAATAGACGGTGCCCACCCATGCGGCCGGCCCCACTCGCGACCAGTCCTGCGCCAGCGCCGACGGGATCGCGATCAGCAGCATAGGAATCGAGCCCAGGCACATGGTCCAGGCGGTACTGGTCACCGGTCCCAGCTGGTCGGCGAGCGGTTTGCTCAGAACCGTGAACGCGGTCCAGCACAGTGTGGCGAAGAACACCAGCAGGTCGCCCGTCACGGTGGCTCCGAATCCCACGCTGCGGCCGCTGCCGAACACGATGGCCGCGATGCCCGCGGTGGACAGCGCGAGTCCGAGCACATCGCGGATGCCGAGTCGCTCGGTGCCGCGCAGGTGACTGACGATAGCGGTCTGTACCGGAACTCCAGCCATGATCAGCGCGGCGTTGCCGGCCCGGGTGCGCGCCAGGCCTTCGATGAAGCCCAGCTGATAGATGGTATTCGCTAGCACTCCCAGGGCCGCCAGCTGAACGATCTGGCGGCCAGTGGGGCGCGCGCTGCCCATCGCCCACGCGATCGCCGCGATTGTCGCCGACGAAAGCGTGAACCGCACCATGTTGAAGGCCAGCGGGCTCATCACGCCGAGGGCCGCCTTGGCCACGATGAAGTTGGTCCCCCAAAACAGGATCGTCAGGGCGAGCAGAGCGTCGGTTCCGGTGAACCCGACTGGGCGGGTGGGCTTGGGGCTCGTCGCGGTGATCACGGCCATAGCGGGGTATGAAACATAACCGCATGGTGCTATCGTGATGGCCGATGCGCCGGCTCCCGCGGCGGTCCCTCCTCATGATGGCGCTGCTCGCCGCCTGGTGCGCCGGCGCGCGCGCCCAGGACCGCCCGCGCGGCGCCATGGCTCGCGAGCTAGCGGGGTTGCTGGAAGCGGCCGCCGACTCCGGCGTATGGGGCGCGCTGGTCGTCAGCCTCACGAGCGGCGACACACTGTTGTCCCTGCGCGCCGACCGTC
>DATMBH010000136.1:0-5695 GCA_035559335.1 Gemmatimonadales bacterium | reverse complement strand
CGCCGACCACGTGGCTGAAGCCCAATGCGCCGGAGAACTCGTAATAGCGCCGTCCGAAGCGCACGGTCCAGTCTATGCCGCCGCTCACCGCCCGGCGGTTCAGCAGTTGCTCCAGTGCGCTGCCCGGGGTCAAGTCGCGCTCCACGAACGTCAGCACGCCGCCGAAGGTCGAACCAGAGGCGCCGAACTCCTGCTGGACTCGCGCCACGGCGTAGGCGGTCGGCGGCGCGATCTCGGTACGGCCGAACGAATCGCTGCTGGCGGTGTAGGTGCGCGCGTACTCACGGCCCGTCAGCGCGGCCAGCGCGCCTATCGAGAGCCCGCTCTGTAGCCGTCCCGTTAGCTTGGCGGCGCCGAGTATGGTGGATGTAGGTGGACGATCCTGGTAGTCGCCGCCGGCCGGCCCGGGAGGGGGCGCGCCCAGCCGCCGCGAGTAGAAATAGTTAGGCCCGTTGCCGGAGAGCAGCCTGCTGCCCTCGGTGAAGAACGGGCGCCGCTCCTCGAAGAACACCTCGAATGCCGACAGGTTCACCACCGCGGGGTCGGCCTCGACCTGGCCGAAGTCGGGATTGACGGTGGCTTCGAGCGTCAGGTTCGAGCCAAGGCCGAGCTTGAGGTCCGCGCCCAGCCGTCCGTCAGCCTCCCGGCCGTCGGGATTGAACGGGTTGGACGGCACCGGATCGCTCAGCACCGTGCCGTTGGTGGCCAGGTAGGGCAGCAGCTCGACGCGGCGCGCCGGCCGGATGCCCTCGATGCCAACCAGGGTGCCCATCCGCGAGGACCACGCCGTCACGTTGCGCGGCACCGGGACCCAAAACACATCCTCGTTCCGGCTCGGGATCCAGCGGTCCACGTTGAGGCCCCACACCTGCACCGGCTGGCTGCGGAACCGCAGCTGATTGAACGGAATCCTGAACTCGGCAGTCCAGCCCAGCGAATCAACTCGTGCCCGTCCCTCCCACACCGGATCGAACGACATGTCGATCCGGTATTCGTGGTCCTCCGGATGGTAGAAGTCCATCCGGGTCCCGGACGCCGTGATGCCAAACGAGTAGGCGGTGCGCCGGTCCAGGTAAGTGTCCAAGGAGATCCAGATGTGCTCCGATTGGGTGAGCCCCGAACCGTCGCGACGCGTTACGCTGCTCTGGATCGCGGAGGGATCGTTCGAGTAGGCGCGCAAGCCCACGTAGAGGTTGTCGTCGTCATAAAGGAAGGCGACTTCGGTGCGCTCGGTGGGCTCGCCGCCTTCGATCGGCTCCTTCATCACGAAGTCCGAGAACCAGGCGGCCTGACGCCATACCCCCTCGTCCAGGCGACCGTCGGTGCGCGGCGCTTGACCCGTGACGCGTACCGCCCGCGCCACTTTGGCCGCAGGATCCACGACACCAAGGACGGAGTGCGCCGGGGCCTGGGCCCAAAGCGGCGCGGCAATCGCAAGTGCGGCGCATGCCGCGAGGATGCGACTCACTGAAGCTCCGGGAATACGGGTTCCGACTGCGTTGAGGTACCAGAACGCGCGGGGACCGGCCCGGGTTTCAGCGCACCACCACGCCCTGCCGCGCTAGGACCAGGGTCCAGGTTGCACTCTGGTCTCGCGGCATGGCCCTGAGAAGAAGAAGGTCGCCTTCGCGGCACCCGGAGGGCAGACTGCTGCGAGGAACTCGAAGCTCGCCGGCCGGCGTGAGCACAACCGCCCACTCCGCATCCATGCTCTCGACTGACCAGGTCTGGGTTCCGCTCATCGGTTTCACGATTCCTAAGCTTCGGAGTTTTAAGAAGTTACCGAAATGTACCCCACTCTTGCAATAACCGGGGGCTCCAGACCGAAGGTATGTCAGCCACCCTGGAACTTATTTCGATCACCATTCGTACATATGACATGAATGCCGATGAATCATCTTGACCAGTTGGTAGCACGCTGGTATCGTTCGTGAAGAAAGGTGGAACCCCGAATGATTGACGACATCGACCGCCGGCTCCTGGACATTCTCCAGAGCGACGCCCGCACGTCCAACGCTGAGATTGCGCGCCAGCTGGACATGGCGCCCTCGGCAATCTTCGAGCGGATCCGGAAGCTCGAATCGCGCGGTCTGGTGCTGGGTTACGAGGCACGCGTCGCCCCGCGCAAAGTAGGGCTCGGGCTGCTGTGCTTCATTTCGGTTCGCGCCGATGAACCCGGTGGCTCGACTACCACCGGCGAGGCGCTGGCCCGCGTGCCGGAGGTGCTCGAGGTGCATCACGTCGCCGGCGACGACTGCTACCTCGTGAAACTGCGCTGCGCCGACACCGAAGACCTGGCTCGGATTCTGCGCGAGCGGTTCGGGATGATCCCGACGATCCGCTCCACGCGCACCACGATTGTGCTCACCACGCTCAAGGAGACAGCGCGGCTGCCGCTGGACCAGCTGGAGGAGCGCCGAGAGGAGCAATCCCATGTCGCGTGAGCGCTCGCGGCTGCTCACCGCCTTCGCCGCGGTCTACATCATCTGGGGCTCGACCTATCTGGCGATCCGCTACGCCATCGAGACGATACCGCCGTTTACCATGGCCGGGACGCGGTTCTTGCTGGCGGGAGCGATTCTGGTGGTTTGGGCAAGAGTGCGTGGCGCAGCCTGGCCCAGCGCCGCGCAGTGGCGCACGGCGGCGTGGGTTGGAGCCCTGTTGCTGCTCGGCGGAAACGGCGGCGTCACCTGGGCCGAGCAGCGGGTACCGTCGGCGCTGGCCGCGCTCATGGTCGGCGCCGAGCCGCTGTGGGTGGTGGTGCTCGACTGGATCCGGCCTCGCGGCAACCGGCCCAGTTCCTCCGTCATGGCCGGGTTGCTGGTCGGCTTCGCCGGGGTGGTGCTACTGGTAGCTCCGTGGGAGGCCGGCGGCGGACCGGTCGAACCGGTCGGGGCCATCGCCCTGGTAATCGCGACCGTTTCGTGGGCGATCGGTTCGATCGCCTCCAAGGGCGCACCGGCGCCGCAATCGCCGCTGATGGGCACCGGGGCGAACATGCTCGCCGGCAGCGCGCTGCTGTACGCCGCGGGCGTGGTGACCGGCGAGCCAGCGCGCCTTGACGTGTCACAAGTGTCCGCGGTGTCGGTCGCGGCGCTCCTGTATCTGGTGGTGTTCGGCGCCGTGGTCGGCTTCACGGCCTATCTGTGGCTGCTCAAGAACACTTCGCTGGCGCTCGCATCTACCTACGCGTACGTGAACCCGGTTGTGGCGGTGGTGTTGGGCTGGTCGATTGCGGGTGAGGAGATCAGCCTGCGGGTGCTGGCCGCAGCAGTGGTGATCCTGTCAGGCGTGGTCCTGATTACGGTGAAGCCGAGGTTGGCCATCGGGGCGAAAGCGCCGCGGGAGCCGAAGTTAGAGCCCGCAGTTAGTGGACAGTAAGAGCAGTCAGGGGACAGGCGGGCCTGTCCCCTGACCACTACCACCTGACCGTGGTGCCTTGCTCCTGTCGTCCCCTGTCAGTACTGGAACCTGTACGTGAAGCCCCCGGCCAACTGCGCCCCCTTGAACGTGCGCTCTCCTGCCAGCTGCTCGAAGAACCTAACGTACTGGAAACTGGCCGCAGCCTGGAGGCCGAAGGCGCGGCTGAAGCGGTACTCCACGCCCGCCGCCGCTCGCAGTCCGACGCCGGCGATCATGGTCGTGCCGCCGCCTCCCGAGCCGCCTAGCAGGCCCCCACTCACAGTCTGACGATCATCCACGCCCAGCGTGAATCCCGCGCCGACCGCGAGGAACGGCTCGGTGGAGTGCTCGGGGCCGGTGAACGGATACAGTTTTACCGACGTGAGCAGCGGGACGATGTAGGCGCCGACGGTCTCGGAACCACTGGTCGAGGTGGCCGTCTCCTCGCGGCGCCACAGCCCGAAGCCGGTCTCCATTACCAAGTGCCGGTCCAGCCCGCGCTGCCAGTAGGCATCGAACGACGGGCTCACGCTGTAGCTGGCGCCGCTGCGCTCGGCCAGGCCCGACACGCGCCACGAACCGAGCCGCAAGCCCGCCCCGCTCCTGGCCCGCTGTGCCCTCCGCTCGGCGATGCTCGCCGAGTCTCCCGGCTCGCGCTCGGTTGAGCGGGCAGCCACCGGCGGACCCTGCCCGAGCGCGCCCGTGCTCATCACCAGCGTGGCAAGCAGGTACAGAGACATGGTACGCATGGCGGTCCAGTCCTCCACTGTCGGTGTCGCCACTAGGACGGCGGAAGTGGCCAGATGGTAACCGGACGTGAGAGGGATCACGAGAAACCAGTGGGACAGTGGGACGGTGGGACAGTGGGACAGAGGGACAGAGGCGCCTCTGTCCCACTGTCCCACCGTCCCACTGTCCCACTGGTTTCTATTCACTCCCCCTCTAGCGTCACCCTCACGGTCGTCCCATGCGGCCCCGTCGAGCCGACGGCGATTGCCCCGCCCCAGCTTTCCACCAGCCGGCGCGCGATCGCGAGGCCGAGTCCGCTGCCACTGGTGGTGGTTGAGAAGCGGGGCTCGAAGATCCGGGGCAGGACGTCGTCCGGGATCCCCCGGCCGTCGTCGCTGACTTCGACCAGCACCTTACCGGCGTCGCGGCGGGCCGTAACCGTTATGCGCCGCGCGCCGGCATTGCAGGCGTTGTCGCACAAGTTGATCAGCACCTCGGACAGTTCATCGCGGCGGGCCCGCGCGCGCAGCATCTCCGGTTCCGGAGCATCGACCCTCACCAGCACCGCGCCGCCGGCCCCGTACAACTGGGCCACGTCGTGCGCGACGGATGCCACATCCACCGGCTCGAGCGGCACCTCGGGCGCACTGGGTGCGGCGAACCGGCTGAAAGCGCGCGCGATCGAGTCGAGCCGGTCTATCTCGTTGAGCAGCCTCGGCCCCGTGGTCCGCAGCGTCGCTGACAGGTCCCCCGGTTTCTCCCGATCGAGTCGCAGCAGGTGCTGGATGCCGAGACGGATCGGGGTCAGCGGGTTCTTGATTTCGTGCGCTACCTGTCGCGCCATCTCTCCCCATGCCAGTACCCTCTGCGCGTGGCGGCCCTTCTCCACGTCGCGAGCCGCTTGGAGCAGCGCGGCGTGGATCGGTTCCAACTCGCCGGGGAACTGCTGGCCCGCGGGCGGAGGTGTCCCAGCGCCGACGGCAAGCGCGGACTGTCGCAGCGAGTGGAGCGGTCTTGCGAGGGCTCGCGAGGCGATGGAGGACAGCACCAGTGCTGCCACCACGCCGAGCAGCACGGCAACCAGCACCGCGATGCCGAGGTCCGCCTCGCGGCGCCGCAGGGTGGCGTCAGCCAGCGGCTCTGGCGCGGCGAGCACCACCGGGTCGGCCCCTCCCGAGCGCGCCAGCAGGCGGTAGCCAACCAAGGCACGCTCGGACGGTTCCCCAGCCACCACCTCCAGCTCGTCGCCGTAAGCGAGCCTAACGTGGACGTCGGACGGCACTAGGTGCTCGACCAGTCCTAGGTCGGTCAGAACCGGGTCCGACACCGCGGTCACCACGCCTCCGACCGAGTAGAGGAGTGGAGCGTCCACCTGGCGCGCCGCGGCGGCCACCGCGGTGGCGGCATCAGAGGTGTCGCGCGCCAGGGCCGCGGCCGCGTCGCGCAGGGTCCGCTGCAGCAGCAGCGCCCGGGCGCTGCGGAACTCGTCCTCGAGGCGCAGGTAGCTCCAGGCCGCGAAGCTCACGGTCGGCAGCACGAAGAACAGGGCCAGGCTTACCGAGAG
>DATMBH010000135.1:0-4324 GCA_035559335.1 Gemmatimonadales bacterium | reverse complement strand
GACCGCGCGCGGGAGCCCGCCGGCGACCAGGCGCGCATGCACGTAGATGCCGCTGCCGGATCGCTCGCGCTCGAGGTGTGGGCGGCTGGGGCTCGGATGGACCCGCACCGCCAGGACCGGCGTGCGCCGCCTGGGCACGATCTCGATCTGCGGATTCGTGCGCGCGATTAACGCTATTAGAGGATGGTGCCCGGCTGCCCCTGAGTCCAGGCGCGCGGTGCTTATCTGCGCTGCAGGGTGTCCCCCGCCGCTGTCTCGGGCCCGAACAGCGACGGGAACGCCGCCGCGGCCTGGAGCTGCTGGAGGTAGCTCCTGAGCTCCGGCGACCTCGAGAGATGCGCCGCGCGCTGGTAGTTGCGCGTCATGTTCTCCACGTCGCGCATCTGGCGGTACGCCTCGCCCAGCGTCATGTACACGAACGCCAGGTTGCCGGCGATGTTGTCGTCGGTGGGATCGAGCCACAGGCTGTCCACGTCGAACAGACGGGCCTGGCGGTACACCTCCCACGCCAGCACCCTGGTCCGCTCCACGTCCACCAGGCTGTTGAACAGGCCCATGACGCGGTCCGGACCCGCTGAGACGGTGTCCGAGTGCAGCTTGAACACCAGTGCCTGCTGGGTGATGTAGCGGTCCAAGCCCATGCGGTTGCCCGTACCGGCAGTGAGCGCGAAGTAGATGGGCCGCTTGCCAAGGTTCTCCTGGATCAGCCGCAGCACCATCACGTCCTTGATGTAGAACGGCGTGCCGGCCGGATAGCGCTGGGTGATGTTCCCCGCCCTGAAGGTGTAGTCGCGCGAGAGCAGCTGGGCCTGCATCGCGGCGATCTGGTTGTCGTTCAGAGTGTGCAGGCACATCGGCGCGCCGCGCGACAGGTCGATCGGCCGCCGTCCCGCACGCCGGGCCCAGGCGTTGAGCGAGTCGAGCAGCTGCGGCGTGCAGCCGATGGGCAGCGGCGCCGTGGCGCCGTACAGGCGGGCCGCGGCGCTGTCGGGGCGATAGGCGCGCTGTGGGTTGTCGCGCAGCTGTCTGATGTACCAGTCCGTGTTCACCAGCGACAGGTTGACGATCATGACGTCCTGCCTAACGCCCTCGACCTCCTGGATGTACCACAGCGGGAAGGTGTCGTTGTCGCCGTTGGTGAACAGGATGCCGTAGGGTTCGACGCTCTGGAGCATCGAGTAGGCGAAGTCGCGCGGCAGGCCCACTGAAGGCCCGTGCGCGCGGCTGGCGGCCTTGAAGTTCAGCGTGAACGGCAGCAGCGCCACCAGCAGCAGCGGCGCCGCGGCCCATGCCGGCCGGTCGTTCAGCCGCTCCCGCAGCGCCCGGAACGCGGCGGCGATGCCGAGCCCTGCCCACAGGCCCCACATGACGTACGAGACCGTGTAGAAGTAGTCGCGCTCGCGCACCTCGTGCGCCTCGCGGTCCGGGAACCACTCATAGCCTATCGAGAAACCAGGCTTGAAGTTCAGGTACAGCACCAGCCCGGCGCTGGTGGTAAGCCACAGCGTAAACAGGAACCAGAAGCTGGAGCGGTCCCAGCGGCGGTGCTCCATCAGTCCCAGCACGCCGAGGAACAGGAACAGCAGCGTGAACGGGGCCCGCGCCATGGAGAAGAACGTGGAAGCGCGCTCCAGCGCCGCCGACCACTGCCAGTCGAAGTACTGCAGGTAGTTCGCGATCTGGAGCAGCAGGATCTTTCCGCTGCGGCCCGGGTTGTCGGGGCCCGACGGATAGATCGGGTTGTCGAACGGCGAGCGCGGCGGGTACTGCTCGCGCCGGATCACCGCCCACAGGTTCTCGAAGGTTGACGGGTCAGCCTCGTTGATGAACGGCGCCAGCCCGGCGCGCACGTACAGGAAGGCGTAGGTCGAGACCCCGACCGCGGTCACGACCAGCGCAGCGACCGCGAACAGCCACGCGCCGGCGCGGATCGCCCAGCCGGCCGCGGCCAGAAACAGCAGCAGGCCCAGCACCAGAATGCCCTTGCTGCCCGTGCCGACGCCCACCATCGCCACCCACAGCGAGGCCAGCACCGCCCACTGCGCCCACTGCACCGACCGCTCGGCCTCGAGCCTGGCCGGCTCGGTGCGCAGCACGTGGAACATGAACCCGATCACCGCCGGACCACACAGCAGCGCCATCAGGTGGTTGCCTAACGACACACCCAGCATGTACACGATCAGCAGCTGGAGATGCGCGCCGCGCACCCCGCCCCGGTCGCGCCGCCACAGCCAGCACAGCCACGCGATCACGCCGATCGAGAACATCGCGATCTGGTAGACCTCGGTCTCGTTCGAGTTCTGCCACACCGTGAACGAGAAAGCCGCCACCAGCGCCGCCGCGAACGCGCCGCCCACGCGGAACAGCTTCGCGGCCACCGGATCCAGCCCCTCGGCGCCGCGCGCCAGCGCCTGGTGCACGAACAGGAACAGGAACGAGGCCGATCCGGCGCTGAACGTGGCGCTCATCAGGTTGGTGGTGTAGGCCGTCGGCAGCGGGCTCAGCTGGTCGAAGAAGTTGCCCAGCAACACGAACAGCGGCGTGCCCGGCGGATGCGGGATCCCCAGAATGTGGGCCGTGGCGATGAACTCGCCCGCATCCCAGAACGTGACCGTGGGCGCCAGGGTGACGATGTATCCCGCCAGAACGACCAGACCGGCCAACAAGGCCAGCAGATAAGGGGGCCGCTCGCTCGTGGAAGCGTTGGTTGCCATCAGCTCGCGTTGCTCCGCTCAGGCTCAGTCAGAGACACAACTTACTACAGATGTAGTAGAAAGACCAGACGGGGGAATATCGGGGGGTGGGGGCTTCAAAGGCAAAGGCGCGATGGGTGAGGGGCATGGTTCAGGACCGCTCGCTCACCACGCTCAAGCTCAAGTCTCCACCACCGGCCCGCCGATCCGCGCGAACGGCCCGCTGGCCAGCAGCTCCTCCAGCCGTTCCAGGCTCACGCCGCGCTCCAGCTGGCCCTTGCGGGCCACGGAGATGGTGCTGGTCTCCTCGCTCACCACCACCACCAGAGCGTCGGTCTCCTCGGTGAGGCCTAACGCTGCCCTGTGGCGCGTGCCGAGCGACTTGTCGGTCACGGGGAACTGGGTGAGCGGCAGGATGACCCCGGCCCCGATGATGGTGTCGCCGCGGATGACCACCGCGCCGTCGTGGAGAGGCGAGTAGGGCGTGAAGATCGTGGTTATCAGGTCCGCCGAGACCCGGGCCTCGAGCCTGGTGCCGGTGGCCACGTAATCGCCGAGTCCGACCTCGCTCTCCACCGCGATAATGGCGCCGGTCCCCGAGCGCGACAGCCGGTCCACCGCCTCACGCACCTCGGCGGCGGCGTGGTGTGCTTCGCCGCGGTAGAAGAACCGCATCAGCCGCGATTGGCCCAGCCGCGCCAGGCCGCTGCGCAGCTCCGGCTGGAACACGATCAGCAGCGCGAAGGCGCCGTAGGTCAGGATGATCCCGAGCAGATAGGAGATCATCTGGAGCTTGAGCAACAGCGCGCCGATATAGGCCACGCCCAGCAGCACCAGCCCCAGCAGGATCTGGATCGCCCGAGTGCCCACCAGGAACAGCAGGCCGCGGTAGATGACGTACGCGACAATGGCGATCTCGAGTACGTCCAGCCAGGTAGGGATCAGGAACTGGAACCGGTCCACTCAACCTCGCATGATAGCGTCAGCGACCTTGAGGGCCTCGACCACTCCGGCAACGTCGTGGACCCGGAACAGCCGGGCGCCCAACAGCCTGGCGGCTACGCACGCGGCCGCCGTGGCTGCGTCCCGCTGATTGACGCCGCGACCAGTGGCGGCGCCCAGGAACCGCTTGCGCGAGGGTCCCACCAGCACCGGGTGGCCCAGCTCCACTATGCTACCGAGCCGCGCCAGCAGGGAGAAGTTCTGCTCGCTGGTCTTGGCAAACCCGAAGCCGGGATCCACCACTATCGCTTCGCGCGCGATGCCCGCCGCAACGGCCCGGTCCCGCAGCGCCGCCAGCTCCCGGGCCACGTCGGAGGCCACGTCGGCATAGACGGCCAGCGAATCCATCGTGTCCGGCTCGCCGCGCATGTGCATGATGATCACGCCGGCGCCCAGCCGGGCCGCGGTCTCGACCATCTGCGGATCGTGCGTTAGGCCGGAGACATCGTTGATCACCTCGGCGCCGGCGGCGACCGCGGCCTTCGCCACTGAGGCGCGCCGCGTGTCAACGCTGATCGGCAGGCCGACCTCGACCGCGAGGCGCTCGATGACGGGGACCACGCGCCGCAGCTCCTCCGACTCGTCAGGCGCTCTGGCCCCTGGCCGCGTGGACTCGCCGCCCACGTCCA
>DATMBH010000134.1:0-13627 GCA_035559335.1 Gemmatimonadales bacterium | reverse complement strand
TAGTCCAGACGCAGCCGCGCCGCCGCCGCGTCGAAGCGGCCGCCGGCCAAGCTCACGCGGGTCCACTCGGCATCCGCTCCGGCTATGAAATGAGGCGCCAGCCGCAACATGACTTCGCCGGAGGCGCCGGTGCTGGCGCCGCCGTAGTAGCCGCCGCGCCGCACGCCGATTTGCGCCGAGAGCGGGCGCGCCGATGAGGTCTCGAACTCCAGCTCGGCGCGGGTCCACCGGTAGCGGCCGGGCGCCACGTCACGCCCGGGGAACAGCTCGAAGCTGTCCGACGGCACGTCAATGTTGTGCCTGATGGTGAAATCCAGCTGGTCCCCGCTGTCGAACTGAATGCCGAGGGGCCGGACGCTGAAGCTGCCGTTGTCCATCGCGCCGTCCAGGCGCGTGGCGACGTCCAGGCCAAGCAGCGTAAACGCGAAGCGGCGGATGCCCCAGCGTCCCGGGCGGGGGAAGAACCGCAGCGCACCCTGGGCGCGCCACACTCCGGTCTGCCTAACGAAGCCTAGCGCAGGATCGAAGCCGCTATCAATGCGGCTGATACCCAGGAAGTGATCCACATTGTTGTTAGGGTAATCCAGCACCAGGCGCCACGCTGCCGCCGGGCGGGCGCCCGGCGCCGACCTGGTCCAGGCCACGAAGCCGCCCGCCGTCAGGTTCTGTCCGTTGCGGACCGTGGGCAGGTTGAAGTCTAGCCCCCAACCTGACGAGCGCGTGGCGACGCCGGGGCCGTCCTGGACCGTCGCCATCGCTCCGGCGTAGCCGCGCGAGCCGATGTCGTGCTGGACCCTAGCCACCACATCCACGGCGTCCTCCTCGCCTCCGGTGCGCACGGCGAGCAGGCCGATGCGCTCCCGCCCGAGCCGTCCGGTGACTCGCGCACCCGCAGCGATCGGCAGCGGCTGGCCGTCGGTCCCCAGTCCGATGCGGCGGCTGTAGAACAGCTGGGCGCGTTCCCTTTGGCCGAACTCGAAGATCTGCGCATTCTCCAGGAAGAACTGCCGCTTCTCGGGGAAGAACAGCGGGAAGCGGGTGAGGTTCACGACCTGACGGTCGGCCTCCACCTGGGCAAAGTCGGTGTTGAGGCTGAGGTCCATGGTCACTGTGGGCGCGAGCGCGAGCTTCATCTCGCCCCCGACCTGCGCCGATGCCTCTCCCGCATCGGTCACGACGTACGCTCCTGTAGAATCGAACCCGCGCGTGGGGGCGACGGCCTGCGACAACAGGTACGGCCGGAACTCGGCCAGCCGGCGCTCTGGGAGGTCTTCGAGGCCCTCGAGCGAGCCGGTGCCGTCGAGGAAAAACAGGCCCTGCTGGCGGCGCCAGGCCTGCCACAGCACCTCCTCGTTACGGCGGCGAATCTGGCGGTAGAAGTTGATACCCCAGCTGCCGGAACCACTCGGATAGCGCAGCAGCTGCCACGGAATCAGAATCTCTGAGGTCCAGCCCTCGGCGCCGATCCGCGAGCGGGCATCCCACACGCCGTTCCAGTCGGTGTCGACGTCCTCCTGCGACCGCACCAGGCCGTCTGCCTGATAGCCATTGGGGTTGACCGTGAACACCCAGGCGGTGCGGCGGTCGCGCAGCGGGTCCAGGACAATCGCCACGAAATCGTCGGGCTCGGGGTCGGCATCCCGCCTGAGCAGCGTGCGCACCAGGCGGTCCGGTTCCCGGTCGTACGCCCACACTCCGATGTACAGTCCGCGCGGACCGTACAGCACCCGCACCACTGTGCGCTCGCTCGGACTCGCGCCTTCGACCGGCTCTCGCTGCCGGAACTCGGTGATGGAATCGGCGCGCGCCCACTCTGGCTCGTCAGGCACGCCGTCGAGGCGGATCTCACCCGTGATTCGCAAGGCTCGCAGGCGCGAGTTGTCCTGGGCCTCCAACGCACCGCTGAAGCCCAGCGCCGCTACCGCGGCGACGGCGAAGCTGACGAAACGAGACCGCATCAAGCGGGGAACAAGCTGCCTGATCGGAGCGCCAAACGCTATAGCCCCATTTCCACCGCGCGGGCGCGGACCAGGTCCCACGCCGCTCGCACGTGGTCCCGACCGGTGCGGATGTTTCCGATCGCAACCCGAAGCACGATTCTGCCGCCAAGCCGCGTGTGGGATAGGAACACCGGCCCCGCATCGTTGACTGCCGCGAGCAGCTTTTCATTGAACCGGTCGGCCTCTTCCCCGCTTCTCCCAGCAGGGACGGCGCGGAAACAGACGACGCTGAACGGGACCGGAGCGCAGCGCTCGAAGCCAGGTTCCGCATCCACCCAACCGGCGAATTCCCGGGCGAGGGCGCAGTGCTCGCGCAGCCGCTCTCGCAGCCCCGCGGCCCCGTAGGCGCGCAACACGAACCACAGCTTGAGCGCCCGGAACCTGCGGCCCAGCTGCGGGCCGAACTCGGACAAATTGAGCGCGCCAGCTTCGGCCGTGCGCAGGTACTCCGGCGTCAGGTTGAAGGCGGCGCGGACGGCATCGGGGTCACGCACCAGCAGCACCGAGCAGTCCATCGGAGTGAACAGCCACTTATGCGGATTCAAGACAATCGAGTCCGCTAGTTCCCAGCCGGCGAAGTGAGACCTCAGCTCGGGGCAGGCGGCCGCCGGACCGGCATAGGCGGCGTCGATGTGGAGCCACAGCCCCTCCGCCCGCGCAACATGGGCCACCGCGGCAACTGGGTCGATCGCCGTGGAAGACGTGGTGCCGATTGTGGCCACAACCGCGACCGGCAGCCTGCCGGCGGCGCGATCGGCGGCGATGGCGGCCTCGAGCGCGTCGGGGCGCATCGCGTACCGCTCGTCCGCAGCCACCTTCACCACGGAATCGATACCCATACCGAGCGTTATGCAGGCCTTGTCTATAGAGGAATGGGCGTGTTCGCTGGCGTACACCCTGAGGGGCGGGGCGCTCCGCACGCCCGCCGCGCGCGAGTCGGGCCAGGCACGGTGGCGGGCGGAGGCGAGCGCGATCAGCGAGGAGCTGGAAGCGGTGTCGTTGATGTGGCCGCTGAAGTCCGCGGGCAGCCCGACCAGCCGCCGGAGCCAGTCGCACACGTGCTGTTCCAGCTCGGTGGCTGCCGGCCCGGTGCGCCACAGCATCGCCTGCACATTGAGGCCCGCGGCCAGCGCCTCGCCCAGGATCCCGGGGACCGAACCGGAGGTCGCGAAGTAGGCCAGGAAGCCCGGGTGGTTCCAGTGGGTTACGTTAGGCTCGATCAGCTCCCGGTAGTCCGCGAGGATCGCTTCCAGCGGTTCGGGTTCCTCGGGTGGCGACTCGGGCAGCCGCGCGCGCAGCTCGCCGGGGCGCAACCGCGGCAGCACCGGATAGCGCTCGACCCCGGCGAGGTAGTCGGCAATCAGGTCGGCGACCTGATGGAGGTGCCGACGGTATTCTGGTTCCGGGAAGTCGGACATCAGGTCAGTGCCAAGGCTCCAGGCAACCCAGTTAGACCAAGGACCACGAGCCGCGCCCCTGACCGCCGACCCCCGACTCCCAACCCCCGGCCGCTAATGCACACCGCTCCTCAAATAGTGCTCGGGGATCGGCGTCTCCGGCGTCTCGCCCCACCACAGTATCGTCTGGACCCACCAGCGCTGGCCGTCGTGCCACAGCTGGATCGAGTTGATGCCGCGAGCGAAGGGCTGAGCGTCGGAGGCACGGCGGCGCGACTCATAGGTCGAGAATGCGTGTACGATCCGGCCGTAGCTCTCCTGCCGCCGCGCGATCTCTCGCTCGTGGAACCCCCGCTCCAGGAACGGGCCGGCACGCCGGATGTAGTCCTCGGGCGTCAGCACCTGCGCCGAGACCGGCCCGGCCTGACGCTGGCCGACCGGAATCAGCTGCGCCCCGGGAGCGAACAGCGAGCGGAAGCGGTTCCAGTCCCGGCTCACGCCCGAGTCGCCCGAGATCACGTCGTACAGCGCGCGCAGAATGGCGTCCACCGACTGCACGTCGGCGGGATTGGCAGCGGGCGCCGCCTGCTGCGCCTGTACCGGAGCGCAAAGCCCCACCAGGGCAACCATCACGAAGAACTGTCGCATGCGCATCCTAGCTCCTATCTCCCCGCACCCATCGCCCTTCACTCATCACCCCTCACCTCCAGCAACGGCACCATCAGCAACACTATCACCCCAGCCACCGCAAATGGCGTTCCCTTCCCCAGCACGTCCATCATCGCACCGGCGCCTATCGGGAACACCACACGGGCCACTCCGCCGAAGGTCTGCTGCACGCCCAGGAACAGCCCGCGCTCGTGCCCTGCCACCACCTTGGACAGCAATCCCGTCACGCTGGGAAACAAGAACGCGGTGCCGAGCGGCATGAGAGTAAACGAAGTGAACAGCACCGGGTAGCCCCGTCCCACAGCAGCCACGATGAGCCCGGTGCCCAGCAGCACAGTGCCAAGGCGCGCCAGCCGGATTTCGCCCAGCCAGTCCACCATCTTGCCGAGGACGCCGGCACGCACCACCACGCCCATGCCCGCGAAATACATCACCACGTAGCCGATGCTATGCTCGTCGATACCGAGGCGCTCCTGGACCAGCAGCGGCATTACCGCTGCGGTGCCATAGAAAGCCCCTATGCCTATCGAGTAGGTCCAGATGAGACGCGGCGCCGGCTCGCGCCATCGCGACAGCACGTGCCGTATCGCCTCGGCGCCGGTGCGCGGCCGCTCCGGCACGGCCCTCGCGGCGCCAGACTGCCGCATCAGGCGCGATTCGGCAAGGAACCGCCAACTGAACGCGGCCACCGCGAGCGACAGCGCGGCGGTAAACAAGCCGGGAGCCCGCTCGCCGCCCAGGGAAATCAGGAGCGAGCCTAACGCAGATCCTGAGAGCCAGCCCAGACTGGTGACCGCGGTGAGCCATCCCAGGGCCCTGGTGCGCTTGTCCGGCGGGCTCGCGTCCGCCACGTAGGCCTGTACCACGCCGATGGTGCCGCCGCCCAGGCCCTGAACCAGCCGCGAGACCAGCAGCAGCGGCACCGACCGAGCAAAGGCGAATACCACGTAGGCCGCCGCGGCGATCACCAGTCCGGCCAGGATCGCCGGCCTCCTGCCCCAACGATCCGACATCCGCCCCCACCCGGGCGCCGAAACCAACTGCGCCACCGAGAACGCCGCCACCAGCATCCCCACCATGGAGGCCGTGGCTCCGTACCTGGTGGCATAGTAGGGCAGGATCGGCACCACCAGCGCCGCACCTACGGTGTCCACGAACGCGGTGACGAACAGGACTAGGAGCCGGGCCAATCGAACTCCGCGGTTACCGGTGCGTGGTCCGAGGGCAGCTTGCCCTTCCGTTCATCGCGCGCCACGCCCGCGGCACGGCAGGTGGCGGCCAGCGGCGCCGTGGCCAGCAGGTGGTCGATCCGCAGCCCGTTGTTCTTCGCGAACCCCAGCATGCGATAGTCCCACCACGAGAACGGACCCGCGTCATGGTGGTGCAGGCGTATCGTATCCACCAGCCCCCACGCGATCAGCCTGCGGAATGCCTCCCTGACCTCCTCGTGTGTCAGCACTGTGTCGCGCCACTGCTCGGGACGGGCCACGTCACGGTCATCCGGCGCCACGTTGAAATCGCCGCCCAGCAGCAGCGGCTCGTCAGGCCTCGCCTTCCGGTTCAGCCACCGCTCGAGTCGCGCCATCCAGCGCAGCTTCCAGGCCCACTTCTCGGTGCCGACCGCCTGGCCGTTGGGTACGTAGAGCGACACCACCCGGATTCCCGAAGTGCGCAGCTCGATGAACCGCGCCTCCGGATCTTCCTCGCCGTCCGACATGCCGGCGACCACATCCTCGATGGGCGCGCGCGACAGCACCGCGACGCCGTTCCAACCCTTCTGGCCGTGCACGGCGACGTGGTAGCCCAGCGCCTCCAGGTCCTCGCGGGGGAAGTCCGCGTCGCTAACCTTAAGCTCCTGCAGGCACACGATGTCCGGGCGGGCACGCTCGAGCCACGAGCGCAGCCGTTCCAGCCGCGCCCGGATCGAGTTGACGTTGTAGGTAGCTGCTAGCGTCGGGCGAGCTGGAAGTTGAAGGGAAGCTGTACCAGAACTCGAACCGGGCGCCCGTTGAACAGCGCCGGCTGATAGCGACAGGTGAGCAGCGCGCGCCGTGCGGCTTCCTCAAAATAGGTGTGGCTGGAACTCAGCGCTCGCACCGAGTTGGCCTCGATCCTGCCGAGCGTGTCCACCACGAACTGGAGGATCACGCGGCCCTCCATGCGCGCCGCCCGCAAGGTGGCCGGATAGACGGGCGCCTGGCAGGAACCCGGCACTGGGATCGGCCGCTGCTCGACCGCGCCCTCGACCATCGGCGCATCCGGCGTGGCCTGGGCGCCGAGAGCGCCCGCGGACACTGCCAGCCCGGCCACAACCAGAGCTACTGTGCGCAACATGACTTCCCGTTCTACCTCGTGTCTGCTCACGTCATGGCCTGGCCGCCGGAAGCGTCCTCGGGGCCGGCAAGGCGGTCACGCAAGGGCTGGAAACTACCGAGCCCGCAACCGGGACGCCAGAGTGAAACGCGGTCAGTGATGCCGGAATCGCACTCCGTGCCGTTCGCCAAGGAGCGCCGTGGCCGCCACCAGTCGCATCACTGCGATCTGCCCGCGCCGCCGAACAGGCGCCGGGTAACGCCGTTGAAGCGCTGATCGGTCAGAATGCCGCCCACGTCACCGGCATCCAGCCGCGCGCGCAACTCCGGGTCTTCCAGCATCTGGCGCAGTTCAGGGTCGCTGCGCAACGATTCGACCGAGCGCACTAGCGGGCCCACACGCGTAGCCAACGCCTCGCTCAGCCCCGCGGCGCCGCCGCCGGAGCGCGCCAGCCCGATCCGCTCGGCGGCGCTGCGGAAGGCGCTGTCAGAGGCTAGAGCTCGCACCATCGGGTGATCCGCAATTGCGACCCGGTCCTGGCGGGCCAGGGCCTGGCGCAGCGCAGGGTCGCTCCACAGCGCTTGGATGCGCTGGTCGCGCGTCACGGTTTCGAGCGCCTGCACGCCGCGCCGCGGGTCGGCGGCGATCGCGGCGAGCACGGCTGAGCCGAGCGGGTCACGTATCGCGCCGCGCGCGCCGAGATACACCAGCGAGCGGGTAAGCGGAGCGCCCAGTCTGGCGGCAAAGCTGCCGGCCAGGGGAGACGGCGCGCCGCCGGCCAGAGCGAGCGCGCCCGCGACCAGCGAGACCACCACCACGGCGATCGCACCGGTCGCGCCGGCTGCGAGCGCTGCGCCCCCGGCACCGTCGGCCCACCTCGCCGGCACGCCGCGCTCGCGGTCCTGCCGGCGCGCGGTCTCGAGGCGACCGCCCAGGACCCTGGTGATGAGACCCGCACTGCCCAGGATGAGCATGCCGGCCAGCGGCAACGCGACGACAAGGGGCAGCCCGGCGCTCCCTGCCAGGGCGCCGCCTAACGGACGCGCGAGGAGCAGCGCGCCCAGGTAACCGCCTCCGACACCCGCGATACCGAGCACGGTCAGGGCCACGCCGCGCCGGTATCCCCGCACGGCGGCCAGCGCCATGATCCCCAGTATCACGAGGTCTGCGATCATCGTATGGACTGTCCTCCCCCGCCCTCGAGCAGCACCAGTGAGCCGCCCCGTACCTGCATCAGCGCAAAGCTGCGGTTGGTCGGGTCGCCTTCCCGGGTGAATCCAATCGGCCCGGTTACGCCCGGCCACGTGTTGGTGCTGTCGAGCGACGCCAGGAAGTCTCGGATGGCCCTGCGGCGGGGTCCGCGGCTGATCATAGCTCGCGCCAACAGATGCGCGGCATCGTAGGCAAACGCCGCGATCCCATCGGCCTCGACCCCGAACCGATCCCGGAACGCGGCGGCGAACCGCTGCACCTCGGAACGTGGATCGCGGATGCTGAACCGCGCCGCGATGTACGCGCCCTCGCCAAAGGCCGAGTCCGGGATCACCGAGGCCCAGGTGTCGCTTCCCAGCACGGCTCCGGCGAAGCGCTGGCGCTGCCGCTCCCGCAGGAACGAGACGCCGGTAGTAGCCACGCCGGCGACGTACACCAGGTCCACCCGCCGCTGCTTGTAGAAGGAAACGAACGGCTCCATATCGGGCGAGCCGGACTCGACCGGGTCGTAGCTCACGATCGCGCCGCGGTAATGGCGCCGGAACGCCTCCGCGCCCCCGCGGCCGAAACTGTTGTTGTCGAAGACAATCGCGGCGCGACGGCCCAACCGTGTCGCCCTCTCACCGACCGCGATGGCGAACACCGAGTCATTGGTCATCAGCCTGAAGACCCACTCCGAGATGCCGCTCAGATCCGGGGAAACTGAGATGGGCGAGACGGTGGGCAACCTGCCGTCGTACACGCGCGAGGCGGCCAGCAGCGCGCCCGAGTTGATCGGGCCCAGCGAAGCCACGATGCGCCGATCAGCCACGAATTGACCCGCAATGCCAGCAGCCCGCTCGGCGTCGCCACTGTCGTTGGCGAACGTCACGACCAGCTGCCTGCCACGAATTCCCCCCGCAGCGTTGACCTCTTCCACCGCCAGTTCGATGGCCATACGCGCTTTCTGGAGGAAAGTGAGGTGCCAGGGGCCCACTGCGCCGACCACCACGGGGCCGGAATCCTGCCCGCATCCAGCCGCTAGCCCCGCAA
This sequence comes from Gemmatimonadales bacterium, assembly GCA_035559335.1. GTDB lineage: Bacteria > Gemmatimonadota > Gemmatimonadetes > Gemmatimonadales > JACORV01 > DASXPG01. The sequence continues at coordinate 5,004 of DATMBH010000134.1, read as the reverse complement.
CCAGGGCACCCACAAACGGCGCAAGTCGATTCAGTCGCAGCATACTCCGATCAACATAGGCTCGCGCAGCCCGCGGCCGCCACTAGTGCCGGGGTCGGGACCTGGCGCTCCCGGCCCGCACAGCGCACAATCAACTGGTGCGGAGCTCCTCTTTCCGCCTCAGCTCGGGTAAGGAGAGATGCGAGGGTTAGTGGCTGACAGCATCCGCGGGCGTCTCGCCATCGCGAGCGCAACCGTGGGGTCTCTTCTCATCCTCTCGGGCGCCGTGGGCTGGCTCACCAGCTCGCGCGTTTCCGGGGCGATGAGACAGACCCTTGGTGCGGTCAGGGCCGGCGCGGCTCTGGCCTCCGAATTCGCCGGCACGGTCGCCCAGGAGATGGAAGCTGGCCACGCCTACGTGGACACGCGCGACCGGCGCGATCGCATCGCCTTCGAGCGGCTGTCCCGCTCCGCCCACCGTACCGCCGAGCGCATGAACCGTGGCCTCGGCCAGAGCCCCGACGAGACCGCGCTGATCGCGCGGATCGACCAGAGCCTCGCGGTGGTCGAGAACCACTACGCTCGCGCGCACCGGCTGGCCGACATCGGGCGCGTGGCGGACGCGCGCCGCGAGGCCGAGCGCGCGGCGCCGCTGGTGCGCGGAGTGCTGTCAGACCTCCAGCAGCTCAGTGCCCGCACGGCCGGCAAGGTGGCCGAGGTCTCGCGCCGCCTCGAGAACGAACTACGGCGCCAGCGCTGGCAGCAGGTGATAGTCATCGGCGGTTTCGTGCTGGTCGGGCTGGTGCTGTTCCGCGCCATCGGCCGCTCGATCTCGCAGCCGCTGGAGGCGCTGGCCGCCCACGCCCGCAAGATTTCGTCCGGCGACTTCAGAGCCCGCACCCCCGCCGCCCCGCTCCCGCAGGAGTTCCGCGCGCTGGCCGAGACCATGAACCGCGAGGCAGCCGCCCTGGAGGAGTTCGCAGCGCGCGAGGCGCGGCTGCGCGAGAGCGAGAAGCACGCGGCGGTGGGCCAGCTGGTCTCCGGGGTGGCGCACGAGCTTAGCGACCCCATAGCCGGCATCCTGCTGCGCATCGAACGGATCCTGGACGAGCGTCCGAACGACCCGCGCCGCAAGGACCTGGAGGAGGCGCGCGACCACGCACTGCGAGCTCGGCGCATCGTTCGTGACCTGCTGGCCTTCGTGCGCAATCGTTATGCGGCGCGCGAGCCAGCCTCGCTCCACGACCTGGTTTCCCACGCGCTGGCCGGCATCTCCGACGCGCTTAGGCGGCGGGGCGTGACCATCGTCAACACCGTGCCCCGGAGCCTGCACCGGCTGATGGTGGACCGTGTGGGTATCGAGCAGGTCATCACCAACCTGGTGCTGAATGCGGCCCAGGCCGCCGGACCGGGAGGCAGGGTACGCCTAGGCGCCGAGTCGACGGCCACGGGCGCCATCCTGGTGGTCGAGGACAGCGGTCCAGGCATAGCCCCCGAGGTAATGCCACGCATATTCGAGCCGTTCTTCACCACGCGCAGTGGCGGCGACGGACCGGGGCTGGGGCTGTCGGCCGCGTTAGGCATCGTTCAGCAACACGGCGGCACGATCCGCGTGGAGAACGGAGCGAGCGGCTCGGGCACCGGTGCGCGCTTCCTGGTCGACCTGCCGTGCGCGTTCGACGCTGTCGAGCGCGCCGAGCCGGTCGAGCAGCCCAGGGCCGCTTCCGGCCCCCGGGCGCTGGTGGTGAACGCTGACCCCGTGGTGCGGGCCGCATTGCGCCGCTACTTCACACAGCGCGAGTGGGAACTGGACGAAACCCGCGACCTCGACGAAGCGTTTCGGCTGCTGGCCCACGAGTCCGCGTCGCATCCTTACGAGGTGATCGTGGCTGACTCGGACGTTGAACATTCCGGCAGCCCGACACCGCTGGACCGGCTCACGGGCCAGCGCCCCGACGTGGTCGCGCGGCTGGTGGTGTTGGCGCCCCCAGCCGGGCCGCCGGAGCAACTGGAAGCGCTAGAGAAGAGCGGCGTGGAGGTGCTGCCAATGCCGCTCGACCTCCAGGAACTGGATGCGGCGGTACGCCGCGTGGCCGGCGCCCGTGCCTGACCTCACGCTGCTCCACGCCATCTACCTCAGCCAGGCAGGGATGGCGGCGGTACTGGCCGGACTGCTGGCGTGGTTCAACCACCTTTACCGCCACACCTACCTGCGATACTGGACCGAGAGCTGGGCGGCTCTGGGCCTGCACCTAATCGGCGCCTCGGCGGGGCTGTGGCTGTCGCTGCACGCTCCCGACCAGACCGGACTGCGGCTGCTGGTGGCCACGGTATCGCAGGCGTCCGGGCAACTCCAGCTCGGTCTGCTGCTGGTCGGCGCGGCCGAGCTGCGGCGTGGCGACCGGGTCCCGACCAACCGGGTTGGCGCGGTGCTGGCAGCCTTTGCCATGCTGGGAGTGACCACGGCCTTGGTGCACGCCTCACTACCCGCGGCCTCGGAGTTGCGCCAGTTCCTGCGCGCCGGCGTGCGAGGCAGTGTAGCTGCCGCCGCGTTCGCGATCGCCGCCGGGTGGGTGGCGCGCTCGCAGGTGTGGCCGCGCGGGGCGGGTGGCCGGATCGTCGCGTTTGGTTTTGGAGGCTACGCGCTCGACCAGTTCCAGTACTTCGTCGGATCGCTCGCGTCGCTGGCCGGCGGCCCGGAGCTGGCGTATCTGGCGTACCTCAGCTTCGTGGACCTGGTGTTCCAAGCCATCATCGGCTTCGGCATGGTGGTCGGTCTGCTGGAACAGGAGCGTGCCCGAGCGGTGGTGGCCGCCGAGGAGGTCGAACGGCTGTCGTATCACGACGCCTCCACGGGGCTGCCCAATCGCCGCATGCTCGTGGACTTCTTCTCGCACGCAATCGCGCGCGCCCGGCGCACCGGCGAGCGGCTGGCGGTCGCCCACATCAACGTGGACCAGTTCCGCACCGTGAGCGAAGCCTGGAGCCCCGCCATGGGTGACGTGATTCTGCGTGGCATCGGCGATCGAATGCGGGTGCTGCTGCGCGAGGCGGACCTGGTGGCGCACCTTGGCGCCGACTCGTTCGGCGTCCTGCTGGGCGGCTACTCGCGCGATGCGGAACTGGTAGCGGTCGCCGAGCGCTTGGCCCAGCGGATCCGCCAGCCGTTCGTGATCCACGGCCGCGAGATCCAGCTGACACCCAGTATTGGCATCGCATGTTACCCGCAGCACGGCACTGATGCAGCAGCGCTATTGCGGGCGGCCGGGGCGGCGCTGTACCGCGCCAAGGAATCTGGCCGCAATAGCACTGTGTTCTACGAGCCGGTCATGGACGAGCGCGCGCGCGAGCGGGCGCTGCTCGAGCGCGGGCTGAGGCGGGCCATCGGCGGCGACGAGCTGATGCTGTACTACCAGCCAATCGTCGAGATGCGCACGGGCCGAATCGTCCGGTTCGAGGCGCTGTTGCGCTGGCGGCACCCTGAGCGCGGGCTGATGATGCCCACCGAGTTCCTGCCGGTGATCGATGCGATAGGGCTGTCGGACGCCGTGGACCAATGGGTGTTGCGGAGCGCGTGCACCGACGCGCGGCTGTGGCGCGAGCGGCTGGGCGGCGGGCCGCGGGTGGCGGTGAACCTGTCGGCTTACCCGGTGCAAGACCAGACGCTGGTCAACCGCATCGAGACCGTACTGGGCGACACGGGACTGCCTGCGTCGGCGCTCGAGATCGAGGTGACCGAGAGCGCCGCGATGCAGCACGCCGAGGGCACCCTTGCCACGCTGCGCGGCCTGAGGCGGCTGGGAGTGCACGTGGCGATCGACGACTTCGGGACCGGCTACTCGTCGCTCAGCTACCTGCGCACCTTCCCCATCGACGCGATCAAGGTGGACCGCGCCTTCGTCCGTGACCTCGGCCAGGACGAGAACGCGCGCACCCTGATCGCCGGGATCATCGCGCTGGCGCGCAGCTTGGAGCTGGACGTGGTGGCCGAGGGGGTCGAGACCGAGACCCAGCGCGCCATCCTGAGCGCCGAGGGCTGCGGCTACCTCCAGGGCTTCCTGGTGGGCGCCCCGATGCCGGCCTCGGCGCTGATGGAGCTGGTGGATTCGGGAATGGCGGCGTGAGACCGCTACTCCCTGTCCCCTGCTCCCTGTCTTAATCAGGCCACAACCACCCGAACGCCCCACCGGTCAGCAGTCCATATACCAGCCCATCGACGGTGTGCTTCAGCATCGTGCTCGCCGACCGTCCGGCCCAGATCGTCGCCTGCCACATGGCCAGGTTGTAGCCCACGAACGCGGTCACGCCGGCAAACCTGAACACCGGCAGGTACTCGGCGCCGGCGCCGACGGCGCGGCCGGCCACGTAGGCCGCGAAGATCGCCACCACCACGCAGTAGATGAACCACTTGGCCAGCGCGGGGCCCATGTTGAACCCACGGTTGGGCAAGACCGTCAGCATCGCCACCGGCCCGTTCTTCAACTTCTCCTGGAACTCGGGCGACTTCATGGCAGCCATGTCGGCGGGCCGCGGCATCGAGTATTCGCCCGGCGGAATGTTGAAGGGCCGAAGCGCCGCCATCACCTTGTCCTCGTCAGGCAAGGGCTTGAAGTCGTTCTTATGCCAGGGCAGCACCATGTGGAAGATCGAGCTGGCGACGAAAACCAGCACCGCAGACACGAGAATCGGCAGCCACAGCGACATGATGGGAACGGGTTCCACCTCACACCTCCGAGCGTAGGTGTTCTGCATCCACTGCGGATGTACCGAACAGGGCGCTAAGCTGCGTTCACGGCAGCGGCTGTGCAAGGTGGAAGAAAAAGGGCCGCGGCAGTTCGCGGCCCTTTCCCTGCATCTTTGTGAGTCGAGCTCACCCGCACTCGCTGAACCCGCACACATGGCACTTCACGCACCCCTCGGCGAACTCCAGCTGCGAGCCGCAGTCGGGGCAGGCACCTAACAGCCCGGGCCCGCGCTGCGGATCCGATTGCGGTGCGGTGCCGTGCAGTCCGAGCGATGGCGCCG
>DATMBH010000133.1:0-15581 GCA_035559335.1 Gemmatimonadales bacterium | reverse complement strand
CGCCAGTGCCCGCGCCTGGCGCTCGCCGCCGTGCGCGTCGAGCCACTCGACGGCCACTGCCAGCGACCGCCCATCGCCGTGGTTATCGCTGGCGATGAGGTCGCCCAGCCCGGCCTCCAGCAGCGCCCGCGCCCGTTCGGCGCGGCGCGTGCTCGCCAGCAACGTGGTTGCGTCCAGCTGCAGCACCGCGCCGGCCTGGCGCCAGCGGCGCGCCTGCTCCACCGAACAGGCGTGGTAACGCTCGGGATGGGCCAGAACAGGCACCAGCCCCTGATCCGTCAGGCGGCGCAGCGCCTCGACGCTGGCGTCGGCCGGCACCAGGCGGCCGAACTCGACCAGCACATAACGAGTGCCGGCCAGCGTGAGACCGCGGCCGGCCAGCTCCGGCGCGGGCACGTCCAGCATGATCTCGTAGCCGCGCGACAGCGCCACCGAGGCCGGCGCCGCGGCGCGCAGGCCGGCCAGCAGCGCCTCGAGCTCGGCGCCGGGCGCCGCTGCGGCCTCGGAGGCCTTGAGGTGCGGAGTGCAGCATACCGCCGTCACACCCTGAGCTGCGAACCTTTCCAGCACCTCCACGCTGCGGGCCGCGGTCTCCGACCCGTCGTCCACCCCGGGAATGAGATGGGTGTGGAGATCTATCACCGCGCCGGAACCGGCGTGGCGGCCGCGGCCACCAGCTCGCCGATAGCTCCGGGACCAGCCGCCTCGATGGCGTTGCCCACGACCACGAAGTCAGCCCCCGCCGCCCGCGCCGCCGCCACCTGCTGCGCCGTGCGCATCCCGCCGCCCACGAACAGCGGCAGCCGCACCGCTCGGCGCACGGCGCCAATCAACTCCGGCGCCACCGGCCGCTCGGCCCCGCTGCCGGAATCGAGATAGACGGCCGCCATACCAATCATCCGAGCCGCCTGGGCATGAGCGACGGCGATCTCCGGCTTGTCGGCCGGGAGCGGGCGGGTCTGGCTGATCGCCTCGACCGCTGTCACGCGCCCGCCGTCAACGAGGATGTACGCGGTGGAGATGGTCTGCACCGGGTGCTTCTGGAAGAAGGGCACCGAGCGCACGTGCTCCTCGATCAGGTACTGCGGGTTGCGGCCCGACACCAGCGACAGCAGCAGCACCGCGTCAACGTCTGGCACCAGCTGCCCGGCAGAACCCGGAAACAACAGCACCGGAAGCCGGCAGGCACGCTTCATCGCCGCCGCAACAGCGCCGGTGCGCGCCGAACCGTCGAAGGAGGTGCCGATCAGCAGCGCCGCTGCCCCGGCACTCTCGGCGCTGGCGGCCAGTTCGCAGGAGGCATCTGGCTCGGTGCGATCCGGGTCCACCAGTACGCACAGCCCCGTCCGGGAACACAGCCGCTCCAACACGCTGCTCATCGGGACACCTCGGAGACAATGCGCTCAGCCAGCGGGACCACCGGAACCGCTCGATCCGCCGCCGCCTCGAAAGCGTATGTCACGAGCGCGTCGGCCGCGAGCAGGTCCAGACCAAGCTCCGTGGATCGCGGGTCGCCGCGCCGCATTTCGCCTAACAGCGCCACGGCGATCGCGGCCAGCGCGTGCGGCAGATCCGGCGCCGACTCCGCCGCTGCCGCGTGCACGCGCACCGCGCGCTCCAGCCGCTGCGCCAGCGGGCCGATCGATTCCGGAGCGCGTCGCTCCAGCCAGACGCGCACTTCCTCACCGCGGCTTCCGCTCACGGGCGCGAGGCCAGCAGCTCGCTCACGATCCGCGCCGCCTGCCGCTCCGCTTCGCCCAGCAGCTCGGCGTTGCCCGCGCTCCCCGACGCGAAGTGCGGCCGCCCGCCACCTCTGCCGCCCGTTATGGCGGCGATCCGATTCAGAACCTCTGGCGCGTTCACGCCGCGCGCCACCAGATCGTCGGTAACGCCCACGTGGATCCCCGGCCGCTCGCCGGTAGCGAAGATGACCGCTACGCCGCTCCTGGTCCCAGCCCGAAACGCGTCTACCATGGCTCCGATCTCACCACGGTCCGCGCTGCTGGTAGAGGCAACCGAGATGACGGCGCCGTTGTGCTCGGTCACAGCTCCCCGCTCCCTGCTCCCCGCCCCTTGCCTCACCAGCTCCTCGACGCGCTTCTCCAGGCGCCGCCGCTCCTCCACTAGCGACTCGAGCTTCCGCGCCAAGTGCTCGGGCGCCGAGCCGAGCCGCTCGGAGGCCTCGCGCAGCAGCCGCTGCTGCTCGGCAAACCACGAGAAGGCGCCGGGACCGGTGAGAGCCTCGAGGCGCCTGACTCCCGCGCCGACGCCGCCCTCGGCAACCAGCTTGACGAGGCCGATCTGGCCGGTGGTGCGCACGTGGGTGCCGCCGCACAGCTCGATGGAGACATCGGGAACCGTGACGACCCGCACCCGCTCGCCGTACTTCTCGCCGAACAGCGCCATCGCGCCGAGCTTGAGGGCAGCGTCGTATTTCATCTCGCGCTCGTCAACGTCGAGGTTCTCCCACACATGGGCGTTCACCTCGGCCTCGACGGCGCGCAGCAGCTCGGCGCCTAACGGCGAATGATGGGTGAAGTCGAAACGCAGGCGCTCCGGCGCCACCACCGAGCCCGCCTGACGCACGTGAGCACCCAATACCTTGCGCAGCGCAGCGTGCACCAGATGGGTCGCCGTGTGGTTGCGCTCGGTGTCGCGGCGCCGCGGCTCGTCCACCACGGCCTCCACGGGCGTCGGCTCGAAGCCACCCTCGAACGGCCCGAACACCGCCGTCTTCCCCTCGATCTTGCGCACTTCCTCGACCGGGAGGGTCCACCCTTGGCCGACCACGCGGCCGGTGTCGCTCACCTGACCCCCGCTCTCGGCGTAGAACGGGTTCTCGCGCAACACCAGACCCACGCGATCACCGGCTTGGTGGAACTCGAGGATCTCGGTCTCAGCGCGCGTGGCCTCGTAGCCGATCCAGCGCTGGCGAGCGCGCTTGAGCCTGATCCAGGCGGTACGACCGGAATCCTGCAAGCCGGTAAGCTGCCCCGATGTGGGCCCGCCCACGGCCTTACCGCCATGCCGCCTTACCGCCTCCCGCGACCGCTTCCGCTGCTGCTCCAGTAGCCGCTCGAAACCCGCCACGTCCACCGGGATCCCCCGTTCGGCCGCCACGATCTGCGTGAGGTCAATGGGGAAACCGTACGTGTCGTACAGCTTGAAGGCTTCCTCGGCGCTTACCGCGGTCAGAGAAGCCATACGCTGGAGGCCGCCCTCGATGGTGTCGAAGAATCGCTCTTCTTCAGCGCGGGTCCAGTCCATGAGCTGGCGGCGCTGCCTGACGAGTTCGGGGTAGTGGCCGCCCATCAGGTTCACGACCTCGTCCACCAGCGGCGCCAGCGTCGGCTCGCGCCGGCCCAGCAGGTACGCGTGGCGCACCGCGCGCCGCAGGATGCGCCGCAGCACGTAGCCCCTGCCCTCGTTGGACGGCGAGACGCCGTCCGCCAAAAGGAAGGCCACCGCGCGCGCGTGGTCGGCCAGCACGCGGAACGGCGCACCCGACTGGCCGCGATCGTAGCTGGTGCCGACCACCGCTTCGGCCCGCCGGATGATGGGCAGGAACAGATCGGTGTGGAACACCGAGCGCTCGCCCTGCAGCACCGCGGCGATCCGCTCCAGCCCCGCGCCGGTGTCCACCGACGGCGCCGGCAGCGGCGCCAGCGTCCCGTCCGCCTGACGGTCGAACTGCATGAACACGAGGTTCCAGATCTCGACGAACCGCCCCGCATCGGCCGCCTTAACGAACTCCTCTGTCCCCTCTGTCCCCTCCGTCCCCTCCGTGTTCACATATATCTCCGAACACGGCCCACACGGCCCCGTATCGGCCATCTGCCAGAAATTGTCCTTGTCGCCTAGGCCATGGATCCGCGAGTCGGGAAGCCCGGCGATCTGGCGCCACAGCGCGCGCGACTCCTCGTCCTTGTGATGCACGCTGATCGCCAGGCGCGACGGGTCCAGGCCGAGGTACTTCGGATCGGTGACGAACTCCCACGCGAAGGCGATCGCCTCGCGCTTGAAGTAGTCACCGAAGGAGAAGTTCCCCAGCATCTCGAAGAACGTCAGGTGGCGGTCGGTGTGGCCGACCTGCTCGAGGTCGTTGTGCTTGCCCCCAGCTCGCACGCACTTCTGCGCCGTGACCGCGCGGCGGTAGTCGCGGTGCTCTAGGCCTAGGAAGGCGCGCTTGAACTGCACCATCCCAGCGTTGGTGAACAGCAGTGTGGGATCGTCGGCCGGAACGAGCGGGCTCGAGGGCACCTCGCGATGGCCCCGCGCCGCGAAGAAGTCGATGAAATCGCGTCGGATCTTCGAAGACTGCATAGCCGGAGCAATCTACCCGGCCAGAGCCTCCTTTACCACGGCGGTGACATCGGAACCCGAGAAGCCGCGGCGCTGCAAATAGGCCCGCAGCCTGCGGTGGGCCCGCTCCGGGTCGAGACCGCGCAGCGAAGCCGCCTTGCGGAAGGCGGCCTCGCGCAACAGCTGCCGCGAGTCCACGCCGTCGAGCTCCAGCGCATCGGCCAGGGCCCGCTCGATGACTGCATCAGCCACACCCCGGCGGCGCAGGTCGGCCCGCAGCCGCGCCGGACCCAGCCGTTTGTTGCGCGAGCGCGTGCGCACGAAGTGGCGCGCGAACTCCTCGTCGTCGATGAGGCCCAGCCGGACCAGCTCCGCCACGGCGGCGCTGATGGCCCACTGGGCGTGTCCGCGCTGCGCCAGCCGGCGCGCCAGCTCGCCCGAGGCGAAGGCCCGGATGCCGAGCAGCCGCATGGCGACTTTCCTGGCCGCGAACACCTCGGCAAGGCGCGACAGCTCGGCGTGAGTCGCCGCGTCAATCTCCTTGCCAACCCTGATGCCGTGCGTCACGATGTCATCGGCGCTCACGGTGACGAACGGCTCGCCGTCCAGCCGGATGCGGACGCCGCTGCCCGAGGGCTCCGGGGCGAGCGCGGTGACCTTCACGCTACTCCTCCGCGGCGACTTCCTCTTCGGCCCCGATGGCTCCGGACTTCACGCCCAGCAGCTCCTTCACCTTCTGCTCCACCTCCGCCAGCACGGCCGGGTTGTCCTTGAGGAACAGCTTGGCGTTCTCGCGACCCTGGCCGATGCGCTGGTCGCCGTAGTTGTACCAGGCGCCAGACTTCTGCACGATGTTGGCCTCGGCGGCCAGGTCTAGCACCAGGCCCGCGTGGCTGATGCCCTCGTCATAGAGGATGTCGAACTCGGCCTGGCGGAACGGCGGAGCGACCTTGTTCTTCACGACCTTTACCCGGACCCGACTGCCGATCACGGTCTCGCGCTCCTTCACCGGACCGATGCGCCGCACATCGAGCCGCACCGAGGCGTAGAACTTCAACGCGCGGCCGCCGGTGGTGGTCTCAGGGTTGCCGAACATCACGCCGATCTTCTCGCGCAGCTGGTTGATGAAGATGACCGCGCAGCGCGAGCGGTTGATGGCGCCGGCCAGCTTGCGCAGCGCCTGGCTCATGAGGCGCGCCTGGAGGCCGACGTGAGCATCGCCCATCTCGCCCTCGATTTCCGCCTTGGGAACCAGGGCGGCGACCGAGTCCACCACGACCACGTCGACGCTGCCCGAGCGCACTAGGATGTCGCAGATCTCGAGCGCCTGCTCGCCGGTGTCTGGCTGACTGATGAGCAGATTGTCCACGTCCACGCCGAGCTTGCGGGAGTACTCGACGTCGAGCGCGTGCTCGGCGTCGATGTAGGCCGCCACGCCGCCGCCGCGCTGCGCATTGGCGACCACGTGGAGCGCGAGCGTGGTCTTGCCGCTGGACTCGGGCCCGAAGATCTCGGTCACGCGCGTCTTGGGAATACCGCCGACGCCGATGGCCGCATCGAGGTTGATAGCGCCGGTGGGAATGGCCTCGACGCGGATGCGGGCCTTCTCCGAGCCCATGCGCATGATGGAACCCTTGCCGCAGGTCTTCTCGATCTGGGCGATTGCGAGATTCAGGGCTTTGCGGCGGTCGTCATCGTGGGCCATGATAAAACCTCAGGGGTCGGGAGTCGGGGGTCAGGGGTCAGGGAAGACCACTAGGCGTCAGGCGCTGTAGGCGCCGAAGTGGTTGACAGTTAACAGGTTACAGGTGACAAGCTGCATCGAGCACTATAACCCGAATATAAGCCGAAGCATGGTTCAGCGCCAGAGTGGGCGGTAGGCATCCTGGACCCAATCTACCGCTTCACCTTCCACCGTGATCACGTCGAATCGGGCAACATCTCCCGGCCGGCCGTAGCGCTGGAGCCAGACGCTGGCCGTGCGTGTGAGCAAGGCCTGCTTGCGGGCGGTCACGGCCTCAGCCGCAGCCCCGAACTGACGGCCCTGGCGCGACTTCACCTCGGCGAACACGACGGTCGAGCCGCGCCGGGCTACCAGGTCCACGTCGTGGCGGCCGAAGCGGAAGCGCTGCTCGATGATCTCGAAGCCTGCGGCGGCCAGAACGCCCGCCGCGAGCCACTCGGCTTCAACCCCGCGCCGGTGGCGCTCGTCGGTCCAGGTGGAAGGGTCGCTCTTGAGCACGGAGCCAAGCTAGGGCGGTTGGGCAGGACTGGTGTACCGAAAATGATGCGGCGGTGGGCGGAAAAAGGCGTTAAGGCGGTGTGGCGGTGGGTAGAGCCGTGCCGCCTTCGCCAGTGAGTCCCCCCGATCTCACCGCTCCTACCGCCTTACCGCCTTCACTCCGGCGCAATCCTCTCTAGGTCCGCCAGCCCGATCAGCACCTCGCGCCCCCGCGGCCCGTCGCTCGGGCCCAGGACCCCAGCCGACTCGAGCTGGTCCATGAGCCGCGCGGCGCGGCCGTAGCCGATCTTGAGCCGCCGCTGCAGCAGCGAGGTCGAGCCGCCCTGGGCCTGGATGCAGATCTCGGCCGCCTGGCGGAACAGCTTGTCGCGCTCCTCGGGCGAGCCGCCTTCATCGTCCTCGTGCTCGCCCTCCTCGGCCGCCTGGCGCTGCTGGACCAGGTCGAGGATGTTTGGCTCGCGCTGTGCCGCCGCGGCGGCCTCGATGCGCGCGGCGCGCTGGTCGGCGAACCACTGCATCAGCTTCTCGGTCTCCTCGGTGGAAATGAACGCGCCCTGGAGCCGCAGCGGATCGTTCTTGCCCGGCGGCAGGAACAGCATGTCGCCGTAGCCTAACAACGCCTCGGCGCCGTTCTGGTCGAGGATGGTCCGCGAGTCCACCTTCGAGGCCACCCGGAACGCGATCCGGCTCGGGAAGTTCGCCTTTATGAGCCCGGTGATCACGTTCACGCTGGGCCGCTGGGTGGCGAGCACTACGTGGATGCCTATCGCACGCGCCTTTTGAGCCAGCATGGCGAGCGGTGTCTCTATCTCGGAGGCCACGGTCATCATCAAGTCGGCCAGCTCGTCCACGAACACCACGATGTACGGCAGCCGCCCCGCGCTGTACGGCTCGCCCTTCTGCGTCTTCAGCTCGGCGCCGCTCTCCACCTTGCGGTTGAAGTCGGCGATGTTGCGCGCCGCGTTGGCGTGCAGCAACTCGTAGCGGTCTTGCATTTCCCACACCGCCCACTTGAACACCTTGGCGGCGTCCCGGTTGTCGGTGACGACCATGTGGCGCAGGTGCGGCAGCTCCTTGTACATCGAGAGCTCGACCATCTTGGGGTCGATCATCAGCATCCGCAGCCGGTCGGTGGTGTGGTGGTAGACCAGCGAGGTGATGATGGTGTTGATGCACACCGACTTGCCCGAGCCGGTGGCGCCGGCGATGAGCAGGTGCGGCATCTTCGCCAGGTCGGCGACGATGGGCCGGCCCTCGAGGTCCTCGCCCAGTGCGATAGGCAGGTCGAGGCCCGGCTGGCGGAATTCGGCGCTCTCCAGCAGCTTGCGCAGCCCGACGGCGCGGCGCTGCGGGTTGGGCACCTCGACGCCGACGGCGCCGCGTCCCGGAATCGGCGCCACGATGCGGATACTGGGCGCCTTGATGGCCAGCGCCAAGTCGTCGGCCAGAGCGGCGATGCGGCCCACTTTCACCCCCGCCTCGGGAATAACCTCGAACTGGGTCACCACCGGGCCCGTGGTCCTACCGCCGGGCTTGGCCTCGACCTTGAACTGCCGCAGCGTGTCGATGAGCAGGCGCTGGATCCGGTCCAGCTCCGCCTCGAAGCTGCCGGCCTCCTCCTGCGCCTCATCGAGCAGATCGAGCGGCGGCAGGAGATCGGCGCTCGCCCTGGGAACCGGCGCAGACTCGACCACCACAGCGGCGGCGGCGGGCTTGTGCTTCGGCGCCAGGCGGGACTTGAGCCCCGAGACACCGGCGCTAGCCGCCTCAGGGCGCTCCGACTGCGCCTGCGCCACCCGCACAATTTTCTCCGGTGCCTCTGCGCTCCCCGTGCCCTCTGCGCTCTCCGCGCCCTCTGTGCCCTCTGTGCCCTCCGCGCCCTGCGTACCCTCTGTCTTTCTGAGCGCTCCCAACGGATTCCACCCCACCGTCGCGATGGTCAGTGCCGAGAAGGCGCCGAAGGCCAGCAGCGCCTCGCCTACCGGTCCGACGAAGCGCAGGTAGTAGGCGAGGAACCCGCCCACCAGGCCCACCCAATGTGGCGGATCGTAGGGAATGCCCGCCGCCAGAGCCTCGCGCACCGCCGGCTCGCCGTACTGATAGGCCACGCCAAGGGCGAACGGGATCGCGATCGCGAGGCCGCCCAGCAGGACCGTTATGCGCCGGCTGAGGTTACGATCGAAATGGCCGAGCAGCGCGACGGACCAGAACAGCGAAATCAGCGGGACGGCAGCGCTGCCCGCGCCAAAGACCTCCCTGATCGCCGCGCCCACGGACCTGCCCACGCTGCCGGTGACCGATGCGGTGAGGGGCAGCGTGGCCAGCGCGAGGAACACTCCCAGCAGGAGCGCTCCGGTCGCGCGGAGCTCATCCTTCCTGCGCGGCTCGCTGCGCTGCGGTGGTGATGCGTCGGTCGGCATAGATGGGGAGCACCGGGTGGGTGTTCTCCTCGGCGCACAGCCTGAGGTCCGCCGAGAAGCCGAGGGCGGTGAGCTCCTGCCCGTGCTGCGAGGCGCGGAAGGCGCGCAGCCAGCGCTCGCCATAGTGGCGCGCCAGCTCGAGGGAAGCGAGCGCCCCGTCGTTGACCTTGACCCGCCTCAGGCCGCCCTCGGGAAGCAGCACCTTGGTGAGGCGGCCGGCGGCGAATGCGTCCTCGAGGGCGAATTGCTTCTCGCGTCCGGAGCACACGATCATCAGCTCGGCGCGTTCCTCGAGTACGCGCCGGCAGTGGGCCACCAGAACCCCGAAGTTCACCGCGGCGCCGACGAGAACCTCGCGCGCGCCCTGGGCGCCGATCAGCGCGGGGGTGCCGTTGGTGGTGGCGAGCACGATGGTCTTGCCGCGCACCGCGTCCTCGGTGAACTCGTGCGGCGAGTTGCCAAGGGCAAAGCCGGGGATGCGGGTCGAGCGGCGCTCGCCCGCCAGCACCACCTGGTCTCGTTCGAGGTTCTGCGCGATGCGCAGCGCCTCCTCGGTGGAACCGGCCGGCAGCACCGCGCGCGCGCCGTTATGCAGCGCCACGGCGATGGTGGTTGTGGTCCGCAGCACGTCGATGACCACGACGGTGCGGCCCTGCACATCGGCGGGACCGACGGCCTGGTGGGTGAAAAAGACGTCTATCTTCACGCCCCGACCGGCTCCAACAGGTGGCTCTCGCGCTCCAGGAACTTGGTGTCCACGTCGCCGCGCGCAAAGGCTTCGTGGCTGATGACGCGTCCCAGGAACGGGACCGTGGTAGTGATGCCCTCGATGATGAAGCTCTCCAGCGCCTGGCGCATGCGCGCCAGCGCCTCGGCACGGTCGTTGCCGTGCACGATGAGCTTGGCCACCAGCGAGTCGTAGTACGGCGGCACCTTGTAGCCCGCGTAGATATGCGTGTCAACGCGCACGCCCGGGCCCCCCGGCGGATGATACACCGTTATGGTACCCGGACTGGGCTGGAAGTTCTTGTAGGGGTCCTCGGCGTTGATGCGGCACTCGATGGCGTGGCCCCGCAGCTTCAGCCCGTTCTCGGGGACTGACAGCTTCTCGCCCGCGGCGACCCGGATCTGCTCCTTCACCAAGTCGAAGCTGGTGCACATCTCGGTGACCGGGTGCTCCACCTGGATGCGGGTGTTCATCTCCATGAAGTAGAACGAGCCGTCCTGGTCCAGCAGGAACTCGATCGTGCCGGCGCCCACGTAGCCGATGCGTTCGGCCAGCTTTACCGCCGCCGCGCCCATCGCCTCGCGTATCTCGGGCGTGAGCGCCGGCGAGGGCGCCTCCTCGATGAGCTTCTGGTGGCGGCGTTGCACCGAGCAGTCGCGCTCGCACAAGTGAGCCACCCGCCCGTGCTGATCGCCCAGCACCTGGATTTCGACGTGCCGCGGCCGCTCCAGGTATTTCTCGATGTATACCGCGTCGTTGCCGAAGGCGGCCAGCGCCTCGCTGCGCGCCAGCTGAAAGTGGCGGGTGAACTCCTCCTCGCCTGTTGCCACCCTCATGCCCTTGCCGCCGCCGCCGGCCGCGGCCTTGATGATCACCGGAAAGCCCACCTGCCGCGCGAACTCCAGCGCCTCGTCCACGTCGGCCACCGGACCGGGGGTGCCCGGCACGATAGGCACCCCGGCCTCCTTGGCCAGGGCGCGCGCCTGGGCCTTGTCGCCCATGGCGCGGATCTGCTCCGGCGTAGGGCCGATGAACGTTATGTTCGAGGCCCTCACGATCTCGGCGAACTCGGCCCGCTCGCTCAGGAACCCGTAGCCCGGGTGGATCGCGTCAGCGCCGGTGATCTCGGCGGCGGCGATGATCTGCGGCATCTTGAGGTAGCTGTCGCGCGCCGGGGCCGGGCCCACGCACACGTCGTCGTCGGCAAACCTGACGTGCAGCGAGTCGCGGTCCGCCTCCGAGTACACGGCGACGGTCTGGATGCCAAGCTCCCGGCAGGCGCGAATGACGCGGAGCGCGATCTCTCCGCGGTTGGCGATCAGGACTTTCCGGAACATCAGCGCGCCATCGGGTTCCGGCTGATGCCCAGATCCGGTCCGCCGGAGCCCGGCGGCGCGCCGGGCGCCGTTTCACCCTGCCCCTCGAAACCCTCGAAGGTGCGGTCGCTGGTGCCGCCGATGCCCTGCACCTGGAGCGAGAACTCGGTCGGATTGGTGCAGTAGTGCAGCGCCGTCTCGAGCGTGATCTCGCCCATGCGGAACCACCGCATCAGCGACTGGTCGAACGACTGCATGCCGTACTGGATCGAGCCTTCCTTGATCAGGTCGGGAATGTTGAGCTGCGCCTTCACGTCGCGGATGTTGTCCCGCACCGCGGCCGTGTTGATCAGCACCTCCACCGCCGGCACGCGCCCCGAGCCATCCTTCTTGGGCGGCAGCCGCTGCGACACCACCGCCTGCAACGTAGTGCTGAGCAGGTGGCGCACCTCCTCGTGTTGGTGCGGCGGATAGAAGCTGATGACGCGGTTGATGGTCTGGGTCGCGTCGGTGGTGTGCAACGTCGAGAACACCAGGTGGCCGGTGTCCGCCGCGCTGAGCGCGATGTCCATGGTCTCCTGGTCGCGGATCTCGCCGATCAGGATCACGTCGGGGTTCTGCCGCAGTACGTGCTTCAGCGCCGCGTGGAAGCTCAGGGTGTCCGCCCCCACCTCGCGCTGGTTGACGATCGAGTTAATGTCCCGGTGCAGGAACTCGATCGGGTCCTCGATCGTGATGATGTTGACGCGGCGGTTGGTGTTGATGTGGTTGATCATCGCCGCCAGCGTGGTCGACTTCCCGGACCCGGTCACCCCAGTCACCAGCACGATGCCGCGGGGCTTAAGCGCGATCTCCTCCAGAATCTTGGGGAGCTTCAGCTCCTGGATGGTTTTCACCTCGTAGGGGATGACGCGGAACGCGAAGGCAATGGTGCCGCGCTGCCAATAGGTGTTGACCCGGAACCGCCCCATCCCCGGCACCCCGATGGCGTAGTCGGCTTCCTTGGTCTCCATGAAGGCCTTGAGCTGCGGCGGCTGCATCAGGGTCTCCGCCAGCGCCTTGAGATCGTTAGGCGTGAGCGGAGGCATGTCCATCTGCTCCAGCTCGCCCGCCACCCGCACCGTGGGCGCCCGCCCCACCTTGAGCAGCAGGTCGGAACCCTTCTTCTCGATCATCGTCTTGATGGCCTGCTGGAACCAGGCCACCGACGGCTTGCCGGCCTGTGGGGCTGGCGCGCCCTGCGGCGGCGGGCCGCCGGGCACGGGTCGTGGCGCGGCGCCAGGCGCGGGCGCCGCCTTCGGAGCCGGAGGCTGGCCAGTGGGATCAGCCATTGGGGTCCACCCTAAAGAGTACCTGTCCGAATTCGACCGGCTGCGCGTCCTCGACTAGGATCTCGCGGATCACGCCGCTCACCTCGGCCTCGAGCTCGTTCATGATCTTCATTGCCTCGATGATGCACAGCGTCTGGCCCACGCTGATGCGTGTGCCGACCTTCACGTATGGCTCTGCCCCTGGTTCTGGCGACTTATAGAAGGTCCCCACCATTGGGGATTTGATGTCGATTAGACTAGAGGGGACAGAGGGGACAGAGGGGACAGTGGGGACAGAGGGGACAGAGGGCGCAGAGGCCACCGGGGCGGGCAACACCACTGGATTGTGGGTTGCCGCTGGGGTGCCAGCCCGGCTTACCTCATACGTAGCATCGCCGCGCTGGAGCTTGATTGTGGCCGCCGAGGAGGACTCGAGCAGCGCGACCAGCTCGCGCAGTATGTCGAGGTCACTCTGTGCGTCCGTCCCGGACTTCGATGCCATCCCCGCCTTCTTTGGCTTGGCCATAGGTCCCGTTATCTGTTCCGTTTGAATGCCGCGACTGGCTCTAGCCCAGGCGCACCAGCTCGGAGGGGATCTCCGTCAGCCGCTCCGCGCCACCGGCATTGAGTACGACGTCGTCCTCGATCCGGACTCCGCCCCAGCCCTCAAGATAGACTCCCGGCTCGACCGTCACCACCACGCCGGCCGGAAGCACCTCCTCCACTGTCGAGGCCAGCCGCGGACCCTCATGCACCTCGAGCCCGATGCCGTGCCCCAGCGAGTGCCCGAACGCCTCGCCCAGCCCCCGGGCCGCGAGCACGTCGCGCGCCAGGGCGTCCGCCTGCCGGCCGGTCATCCCGGAGCGCATCCCCGCGATCGCGGCCGACTGGGCCTCCAGGACCGCCGCGTGCAGTTCGCGCTGCCGCTGGCTCGGCTCGGCCCCCACCACGCAGGTCCGGGTAACGTCCGAGCAGTACCCGTCCACGATGGCCCCGAAATCGAGCAGCAGCAAATCGCCGGGCGAAACTACCCGCCGGCTGGTGCGCGCGTGGGGCAGCGCGGACCGGGGCCCCGAGGCGACGATCGTGGGAAACGGGAACCACTCGCTCCCACACCGCCGCAACGCACTCTCCAGCAGCGCGGCGATCTCCAGCTCCGTCTGGCCGGCGCGTATTGCCGGGAGCGTGGCCGCCAGGGCATCCGCCGCCACGGCGCCCGCCCGCCGGATCGCCTCTACTTCTTCCGGCGACTTGACCTGCCGCTGCGCTTCGACCAGCTCGGTCACCGGCACGAACCGCCACGGCTTCGCCGCCTCGCTGGCGAACCGCGCGGCGTCGTTGGCCGTCAGCACATGGGCCTCGAACCCGAGCGAACTGACCGCCGGGTGTTCCGGCAGAAGCTTGATCAGCCGCTGCCACAGGCCGCCGCTCTCGGTGTTGACCCGCGCCAGGTCGCCGACCTCGTTCGCGGCCTGCACCCGGTACCGGAAGTCCGACAGGAACTCGACCGCGGTGGCCGTGACCAGCACCAGAGCGCTGGTGCCGGTGAACCCAGTCAAGTACCGGATGTTAGGCAGCGAGCAAACCACCAGCGCGTCCAGCTCGCGCGCTGCCAGCTCGCGGCGCAGCGCCTCGAGGCGCTCGGGGCGGCGGTCAGGCAAAGTAGTGAGGCGGCCTGGCGGCAGGGCGGCAAGACCGGACCTCGACACCGCCGACCCAGTTCACGCGCCGGCGCGAGCCAGGCGTCACTTCACCCCTCGCCTTCGCACCGCCTTGCGGCCATGCCGCCCCACCGCCCCTACCACCGCCTCCAACCCCAGCACATAACTCTCCGCTCCGAATCCCGCGATCACACCGACGGCGATGTCGGACAGCAGCGACCGGTGGCGGAACGGCTCGCGCGCGTACGGGTTGGTGAGGTGGACCTCGACGAACGGCACCGCGGCAGCCAGCAGCGCGTCGCGCAGCGCCACCGAGGTGTGGGTGTATCCGGCCGCGTTTACGAGCGCCCCGTCCGCGGCGCCGCGCAGCTCCTGCGCCGCCTCGACCAGCGCGCCCTCGTGGTTCGATTGCATCCACGAGACCTCGACCCGCAGCTCGCGCGCCTTCGCCATCACGCGCGCGGCGATCTGCTCGAGCGTCGTCGTGCCGTAGCGATCCGGCTCCCGAACCCCCAGCAGATTGAGGTTCGGACCGTTGAGCACCGCGATGTGCACTACTTCTTGAGCCCGTGCAGCCAGGCGTTGAAGGCGCTCAGGTCGTCCTCGGGCTGCTCGGGGCCTATGGCGCCCTCCTGCGGGCGCAGGGTTGGCTTCGGCGCCGGCGGCGCGCCGAAGAACTCGTCGAACGAGGCGGGCGCGCCGCCGGAGGACTCGGCCGGCGAAGCGGGGGCCGCGCTCGATCCCGCGGGCGAGCCGAACACCTGATCCAGAGAGAACGCGTCCTGCGCCGGGCGCGCGGGCTCACCGGGCACCGCGGCGGCCTGCGGCGCCGGCTCGGACTCGACGGCGAAAGCCTGCTCCAGTGGCGAGGGCTCCTGCGGCGGCGGTGGCGGCGGCTCGACGACCGGGGCCGCCACGGCCAGCGAACCCCGCGCCACCCGGCGCAGCCAGTCGCCGGCCGGCTCTGCGCCTAACGAAGAGGCGCTGACGGCCTGCCGCGGTCCCTCGAGCTGCGCCAGCTTGGCCCGCAACTGGGCATCGTCGGGCCGCTGCTCCAGCAGGCGCCGGTACACGTCGGCCGCCTCGGCCCGGAGCCCCTGCTGCAGATACAGATCTCCCATCGTCTCGGTGACCATGGGAGCCCCGGACACTGGGGCCTCAACGGGCGGCGGCGACACCGCCTCCACCTGCCTGGCGGTTGGCCGCCCGAGCTCCGCGGCTGGGGTCACGTCCTCCGGCATGATCAGCGGCAGCTCCGCCGCCGGCTCGGGCGCCGTCGCGGCCACCGGTTCAGCGTGGTGCTCGATATGCGGCGGTTCGGCGCTCAGGAAGTCGATGGCGGGCGCCACCGCCTCGTGAGGCGACTCCACGGTGGCTGCCGTTTCCTCGAACGAAGCCGTGGTCTCGAACTCGAGCGCCGGCGCCTCCACCGTCTCGGGGGCGGGGGGAACGAACTCCGCCGGCTCCGTGCCCATCGGTTCCAGCTCGATGGCCTGCATCGGCTCGGTGGGCGAGTCCGGACTCACCGCAGCGGGCGCGGGCTCAGCCGGCGCGACGTCGGCGAACGATACGTCCTCGACCGGCGCGGCGGCGGCCTCCGTCG
>DATMBH010000132.1:0-4492 GCA_035559335.1 Gemmatimonadales bacterium | reverse complement strand
CACGGTGACGGCGGGCCGGGCGCCGCGGGCAGGGAAGTGGAACGTCACCCGCGAGGAGCGCGGGGCCGTCTCGGCGAACAGCTGGCTGCACTCGGCCTCGATCCGGGCAGGGTAGCCAAGATCGAGGATCCAGTAGGCCGCGTCCATGAGGTGGCAGGCCATATCGCCTAACGCGCCGGTTCCGAAATCCCACCAGCCCCGCCACCGGAACGGCGCGTAGGCGGGGTGGTAGGGCCGCTGCTGCGCCGGGCCCAGCCACAGATCCCAGTCGAACGTGGGGCGCGGCACGTGCAACTCGGTGGGACGCTGCAGGCCCTGTGGCCAGATGGGCCGGTTGGTCCAGTAGTGCACCTCGCGCACCGTGCCGATCAGGCCGGCCTCGATCCACTCCCGCATCAGCCGCACGCCCTCGTTGGCGTGGCCCTGATTGCCCATCTGGGTCACCAGCCGCGGGCGCTGGCGTGCCGCCTCGCGCACCGCGCGCGCCTCGGCGATGGTACGCACCAGCGGCTTCTGGGTGCGCACGTGCTTGCCGGCGCGCAGCGCAGCCATCGTGATGACGGCGTGGGTGTGGTCCGGCGTCGAGCAGGACACGGCGTCAATGTCGCGCTCGCGCTCCAGCAGCTGGCGCCAGTCCCGATAGCGGCGCGCCTGCGGGTAGGAGCGATAGGCGTCCGCGGCGGCCTCGTCGTCCACATCGCACATGGCCACCAGGTTCGCCCCCGCCTCCACCAGCCCCCGCACGTCGTTGCGCCCCATCCCGCCGACGCCGATGCACGCCAGGTTCACCGTGTCGCTCGGCGCCCGGTAACCCCGGCCCAGCACGTGCCGCGGCACGATAGTAAACGCCCCCGCCGTCGCCATCCGCCTAACGGCATCCCTCCGCGGCAGCTTTCTGCTCATTTCTCGGCCTCCTGTGGCAATGCTGTGCCCCCTGTTCTTCACGCCGCCTGCTTCATCACCGCCGGCTCCGGTTCCCGCTCCCGCGGACGGAACAGCAGAGCGAACAGCAACAGAATCACGCCGGCAAGTACGGCCGGGACTAGCCAGATCTGCCGCCAGTCGTGGCCACCCCCGGCCAGCCGATAGGCATCAACCACGCGGCCGCTCACGAATGCCCCGATGAAGTAGCCCACCCCGTTGGTGACGAAGTTCAGGAAGCCCTGCGCCGCGGCGCGGATCCTCTCGCCGGCCCGCTGGTCAGTGTAGATCTGGCCGCTCACGAAAAAGAAGTCGTAGCAGACGCCATGCAGCAGTATCCCGCCGTAGATCAGCCACATGCCGCTATTCACATCGCCGAGCCCGAACGCGACGTACCGCAGGCTCCAGGCTAGCATGCCTCCCAGCATGATGTACTTGATCCCGAACCGCGCCAGGAACCACGGCAGCAGCATCATGAAGAAGATCTCGCTCATCTGCCCGTAGGTCTGGATGAAGGCCGGCTCCGGCGCCCCGATCTCGTTCAGGAACGCGTTCGTGAACGCGTAATAGAACTGGAGCGGAATGCATAGCAGGAACGACCCGGCGACGAACACCAGGAAGGCTCGCTCCCGTAACAGCTGCAGCGCATCCAACCCGAGCGCATCACGCACGCTGAACGGCGCGCCGGCCGCTTTGGGCGGCGTGTGCGGCAGCAGCAGCGAGAAGGCCGCCATGGCCACGGAGGCCCCGGCGGCGATCTTCATCGGCAGCGCCGTGGCGTCCGCCTTGAGCAGCTTGCCCACTATGATGCCGGCCACGATCCAGCCGATGGTGCCCAGCACCCGGATGAAAGGGAAATCCCGTGCAGGGTTCTCGACGTGGTGGAAGGCGATCGAGTTGGTGAGCGACAGGGTGGGCATGTAGCACAGCGCATAGAGAATCAGCGCCGGGTAGAACGTGACAAAGTCGGTCCGCGTGGACACCGTCCACATCAGCACCGCACCGCCCAGGTGCAGCAGCGCGAGCAATCGCTCGGACGCGAAGAAGCGATCGGCGATCACGCCCATGAAGAACGGCGAAATCAGGGCCGCGATCGCAGTCGCCCCATAAGCGAGACCTATCTGCTGACCGGTGAAGTGCAGCGTCTGGTTGAGGTAGGTGCCCATCGTCACGAACCACACGCCCCAGATGAAGTACTGCACGAACATCATCGCCGAGAGGCTGAAGCGCTTCACGGGAGCTCCCTGATTCGGATGGATCGGAAGTAGACCCGGTCACCATGGTCTTGAAGGGCGATGTGGCCGCGGCGAGCCATCCCGTACTCGGGCCACTGCGCGAACTTGCTGGCCGCCACCAGCCGCCTCCACTCCTCGCTCCACAGCTCGTAGCTCACGACCTGGACGCCGTTGAGCCAGTGCTCCACGTGCGCGCCGCGCACGATCAGGCGCACCTCATTCCACTGTCCCGCGGGCCTGACGATTCCGGCCGGAGCTGCGTGCAGGCCGTAGTTCGAGCCGGCGCTCGTCAGCCGCGAGGTGCCGTCGCGGTGGCGCGCGTCATCGAGCACCTGCATTTCCGGACCGCTGAAGTAGGTGCGCTCGCTGGATTCCACCACCCGAAAGAAGATCCCGCTGTTGCCACCGGGCTCGACCTTCCACTCCAGCCGCAGCTCGAAGTTCTCGAACTGGTCCACCGTGATGATGTCGCCGCCGGGTCCCACGCGGGTCAGTGCGCCTTCGACCACGCGCCAGCCGTCCGGCATGCCCGCGCGGCGGAAGCCGCGCCAGCCCAGAGTGGTGGAACCATCAAACAGCAGCCGGAAGCCCTGCGCCAACTCCTCGGCCGAGAGCACGTTGGGCGGAACGATGTCACCCACAGCTGTCCGCTGCGCCCGGGCGGTGCAGGGAACGGCCATGGCAGTCAGCAGAACTGCGACGGTAGCTCGTGTCACGATCTCCAGCCGTCGAAAGTACGCCAAAGTGTGGCGCGCGCTTGGCGGCGGGGCAAGGCTGGGGCGGTAGGCGGCAAGGCGGCAGGACGGCAGGGCCCTCCGTGCCCTCTGCGCCCTCTAACTTTCCAGTTCCTTTCCAACCCACATCACCCCATCCACCAGCGCATCGAAGTCCGCACGAGTGCTGCGGTGATTCGTGATCGCCACGCGCAGCGCGAACCGGCCGTGGATCCTCGTTGCCGACGGGACGGCGATGCCGCGCTCCTGCAGCGCGATCAGCAGGTCGCGGTTCAGCGTATCGAGCCGTTCCTCCGGATGGTCCGCCGGGGCGTATCTGAAGCACACAACGTTGAGCGATACCGGGGCCAGCAGCTCGCACACGCCCGTGGCGCGCAGCCGCTCGGCCAAGTAGCGCGCCTGGGCGCAGTTCTGCTCGATCAGCGCCCCATAGGCGTCGGCGCCGTGAGCCTTGAGCAACAGCCACACCTTTAGCGCCCGGAACCGGCGCGACAGCTCCGGGCCGAGCCGGCTGAAATCGTTAGGTCCAGCGGCTGCTCCCCGCTCCAGCGGCTCCAGATAACTCGCCGAACCGTGGAACGGCGCCTCGTGCGCGGCGCGGTCCCTGATCAGGACGCAGCCGCAGTCGTATGGCACGTGCAGCCACTTGTGCAGGTCGAAGGCGATCGAGTCTGCGCGCTCCATGCCCTTCAGCAGCGGCCGCAGCGAAGGGGCCAGCGCGGCCAGCGCTCCAAAGGCGCCGTCCACGTGGAACCAAGCTCCCTCGGCAGCGCACAACTCGGCCAGCGCCGCGAGATCGTCCACGGCTCCGGTGTTCACCGTGCCCGCGTTACCGATCACCACGGCGGGCCGCAGTCCTGCGGCCCGGTCTTCCGCCATCAGCCGCCGCAGCACCGTGACGTCAATTCGGAAGTCGCGGTCCACCGGCACCTTTCGGATCGCCTTGCGACCCAGCCCCAGCAGGCCGATCGCCTTCTCCACTGAGCTGTGGGTCTCGGTCGAGGCATACAGCGCAGGACGCGTCGTCTGGGTCGCCAGTCCGCGTTCGGTCACCTCTTCGCCGGCCGTGCGGTCACGCGCCGCCGCGAGGGCCACGAGGTTGGCCATCGAGCATCCGCTCACCAGCAGCCCGCTCGCGCCGGCCGGATAGCCAAGCGCCTCCTTCAGCCAGCTCAGCACCTGCGCCTCGACCCACGGCGCCGCCTGCTGTCCCCCCCAGGCGCTGGTGTTGAGCGCCGCGGTGATTAGCTCCGCCACCACGCCCTCGGCCGATCCGGTTCCCCTTACCCAGCCCCAGAACCGGGGATGAGTGTTGCCGATCGCATAAGGCAGTATGTGCTCGACCGCCTGCTGGTAGGCAGCTTCGAATCCCTCGCCGCGGCGCGGCAGGGCCGACCGCAGCCAGTCGCGCGATTCGGCGGGAAAGCCCTGCCACACCGGGCGCTCCCGCACCGCTTCGAGGTGCGACAGCGCGTCGTCGAGCACGCGGTGCGCCAAGGCGCGGAATGCGCCCCAGTCGGATGGATCGAGATGCTGTTCGGGCCCGGACATCGCGGCCTGAAAGCTCACCGCGACCGGTTATCGGGGCAATCGCCCATCGGG
>DATMBH010000131.1:0-8800 GCA_035559335.1 Gemmatimonadales bacterium | reverse complement strand
GCGCTGGCGCAGTACGCAGCCGAGGACTCCACCTATCGCAGCTTCGCGGCGGAGACGTTTCTGCGGGCGGGCGCCACCTTCATCCAGCGGCGCGACTACGCCCGCGCAGTGGAACTGCTCTCCCGCGGCCGCCCGTGGGCGACGGCAGAGATGGCGCCGTTCTACGCCAACTATTTGGGCAGGGCCGAACTCCAGCTCATCACTTCCGAACTGCTGCGCGTCTCGGACCAGCGCGACTGCCAGGGCGCGCGGCGCGCGGACACCGTGCTCACCCGGGTGCGAGAGAACCTGGTGGCCGGAATGAGCGTGGACTCGCAGCGGACCGCTATGATGGTGGAAAGCGTGCTGCCGGGTTACGTGGACAACGCTCGCCGCATGGCGGAAGCCTACTGCCGGCAGCAGCAGCCGCAGCAGCGGCCTCCGGCGCGCCGTCGTCCGTAGTCAGTTCACCGCGCGCAATCCCAGGGAACGAAACGCCTCGGAAAGCGGCAGCGCGGCCGCCACGTTTGAGCGCATGACCACCACGCCCACCACGCGGCCGTCGCCGGGGTGCGCCAGCGGCTCGCCGCCCAGCAGCACCATGCCGGCCTCCAGGGTCCGCAGCCCGCGGTTGAACAGCCCCCAGCGTCCGCCGACCTCGCCGTAGCCGTAGGAAATGCCCGCGACCCCCGGCGAGGGGGTTCCCACGATCAGCACCGAGGCCCCGCCACGAAGGCCGTCGGCTGACCAGTCCACCGTGGCGCACGGGTCCGGGCACGAGACCTGCACCAGCGCTAGGCGGGAGCGTCTCAGCCGGCGGATCACGCGCACCGGCCGCTCGACGCCGGACTCGAACCTCGCGAACAACCTGCGTCCCGGCCGCGCCGCGTCGGAGGTAGTGATCGCCAGTCCGTCGGCCGTAATCACGATCGCGATCACGTCGTTCTGGCGCTCGGCGTGCAACGTGACCACGCCCGAACGCACCCGGGCCAGCGGCACTGTGTCCGGCGAGGGGTTGCGGTCCTGCTCACCGATCGCCAGTGGCTCCTCGCCGGCGGGGATCCGCCGCTCCGGTAGGCCGGAGCCCATCAGGTAGTCGAGATCGCGCGGGCGCTCTCTGCCTAACGCCATGAGGAAGCTGGTATCGGCAGCCAGCGACCGCGCCGCGCCGCCCAGGGCGCGAACCACCGCCAGCTCCAGGCTGTCGGACAAACTCACATGGCCGCGGGTGCGCGCGCCCCACACGGCGGCGCCAGCCACAATGTCGATCAGCTCCCACGCGATCTCGGCGCGGGCCTCGATCTGGATGGGCGCCACATCGCCCACCGCGCGCACCTCCAGCTCGCTCACCCTGCCGCTGAGCGCGAACCGCACGCCCTGCAGCGGCTGCGCGTCGCTGCTCGGCACGCCGGGACCGCGCACCCGGAAGCCGGCCCCGGCCAGCGCCGACTCCGCCACGGCCACCGACAGCGTGCTGAGCCGGCGGCGCGAGCCTTCCGTCAAGCGGATACTGCCGCGCTGAGTAGCGAACTGCCGACCTGCGTACTGCCCGCCGATCACGGTGCCGGGGTCGGGAAGCTCGACTGAAAGAAGCTGGATGGCGCCTACATGGCGGGGAGACAGAGGCCCGCGCGGCGCTTGCGCCGGTTGAGGGGCCAGCGAAGCGGAAGGAACGGGCGCGATCGCGCCGGGCCGGCCGCACGCCATTGAAGCAAACAGGGCGAGCGCACCTGCCACCGCCTTGCAGCTCACGATGCTGTCTCCGTCTACAGGCGCTCCACCCGGAAGCCGCGGAACATCACCGTGACACCACGCGAGGTCACGACCCCCACCAGCCCGGTCAGGTCCCGGTCTGCGGTGAAGCTGCACGTGTGCACTCCGTTCACGTAGCACATCACCGTTGAGCCCCTGATCTCCACCGCAAGCTCGTTCCAGTCCCCGTAGCCGGTGCGCAGCGCCGGGGCCGGGACCGACTGCATGTTAGCCGTCTGCCCCGGCGGGCCGAACATGACCCTGCCCTCAGGCACGAGGTCCACGCGGGCCCACTGCCGTATGTCCTGCGACGGCCGTCCGAACACCAGGCCGAAGCCGTTCGACGACTGGCCGCCGCGCCACTGGACCGACGTCGTGATGCGCACCATCGAAGGCACGGCGCCCTCGGTCAGGAACCAGCGCGTCATGCCGTTTCGCGATTGCACCAGCAGGCCGCCATCCACGTACTCAGAGCGCGCGTTCTCGTCGTCGGCCACGCTCCAGCCCGAGAAGTCCCTGGCCCACAGCAGCGCCGCAGCCGCGCCCGGCAGCGGCACGGCCACCGGATTCACCGCCATCGGCAGCGCTGCCGCCGTCAGTTGCTCGGCGCGCAGCGTGCGGAAGTGCGCCGTCACGTTCTGGCTCACACGCACCCCAGCGAAGCCCGCGCCGCCGCCCTCGGCGGGCCAGGTCCCGACGTGGTTGCCGTTGACATAGCCGTACACCAGGCCACCCCGCACTTCGACGGTCAGCACGTTCGCCGCGCCCTGCCCCAGGTTCACACCCACCGGACGCAGCGTCTGCATGCGATCGCCCCCGGCCGTGGGTGAGTACCGCACCAGCCCGTCCGCCGTTATGTCGAAGCTCATCCAGGTGTTGGCGTCCCGGCTCGGGCGGCCGAACACTAGCCCGAAGCCGACGTCGGTGGCGCCGCCGCGATGCTGGGCCGTCACCGACAACCGGTAGTCGCCAGCCATCATGCCGCGGCTGAACAGCCAGCGCGCCACACCCTGGAAGGCCAGGATCTGCAGACCGCCATCAACCAGGCGCGTGTCGGAGAGGTTGGAGGTCCCGGGAGTCACTTCCGAGAAGTTCGACTCCCACAGTAGAGTGCCCGGCGCGAGCTGGGCCCGGAGCGCCGCGGGCGCCAGCAGCAACGCGCTCGCCGCAAATACCCGCAAGTAGCGTGTCATTGTCGACCTGCCGCGTGATGGAGTTCCCTTGGACCGTGTGCGGCCCAATATGCGAAACGCGCGCGGTCGCGTCGAGCCGCGCCGCCTCTCAGTCGGCCACGGCCGGCGCCTGGTCCACGATGATCCGCGACAGATCGCCCTGGAGCCGCTGCCGCACCCGCACCGCCAGGAACAGCGCCACCAGCACCAGTCCGAGCGTCAGTCCCCACCATAGTCCCTCGGGACCCTGGCCCAGGTGCAACCCTAGCAGCCAGCTGACCGGCAGGCCCAGCAGCCAGAAGCCCAGGACGTTGATCATCATGGGAGTGCGGGTGTCGCCGACTCCGCGCAGTATCCCGATCGACACCACCTGGATCCCGTCGAACACCTGGAACAGCCCGGCGATCGGGATCAGCGCTGCCGCGATACCGATCACCTCCGACTGCGCAGTGTACACTTGTGCGATGGCGCGCGGCACGGCAAGCATCACCAGCGCCGAGAGGGACATGAACCCGACGCCGATGATCAGCGCCGCCAGCGCCGCGCGGCGCGAGGCGCCGGGATCGGCACGTCCGACGGCATGCCCCACCAGCACCGCGGCGGCCGCCGACACCCCCAGCGGGACCATGAACGTAAACGACGCCAG
Organism: Gemmatimonadales bacterium; assembly: GCA_035559335.1. Lineage (GTDB taxonomy): Bacteria > Gemmatimonadota > Gemmatimonadetes > Gemmatimonadales > JACORV01 > DASXPG01. The sequence continues at coordinate 5,251 of DATMBH010000131.1, read as the reverse complement.
GTTGAGGGCCACTTGGTGGCCGGCCAGTTCCACCGTGCCGATCCATCCCATCAGCAGACCCACCACCCCGAACACGCCGAACTCGAGCTGCATCTGAACTCCAATTGGCGCGCCAATGGCGATCATGCGACGCAGCGGCGCCCACTGCCAAACTTCGCGATGCCAGCGCCTGGCGTATGGAGCAAGTTCGCGCCATGAGACGCCGAGCAGCAGCAGCGCCATCAGCCAGCGGCTGGCCACCGTGGCCCAGGCGGCTCCCACCACGCCCATGGCGGGTAAGCCCAGCTTCCCGAAGATGAGCACGTAGTTGAACACGGCGTTGGCCAGGTTGGCGACCACGATGGTAACCACGATGGCGCGGGTCTTGTGCATCGCCTGCAGCGTCTGCCGGAACACCACGAACGCATAGAACGGCAGCATGCCCGCGATGCAGACCCGGGCATAGGTGGCTGCGAGTGAAGCCACGTCCTCACGCTGCCGGAGCAGCTTGAGCACCGGTCCGGCCGGAACCAGCAGCAGCGAGGCGAGCGCCGCCAGCACGGCCGCCAACAGCAGGCCGCGCTGCATCGCGCGCTCGATCGCCGGCTCATCCCTGGCGCCCACCGCCTGCGCCACCAGGGGGTCCAGCGCCATCAGCAGTCCGTTGCCGAAGATCGCCGCGCCCCAGAAGTACAGGTTGCCGAGGGCCGCGGCGGCTATGGCCGTGGCCGAGACGCGGCCCACCATGAGCGTGTCCACCACTCCCATCAGCATCCAGCCGCACTGGACGAACACGATAGGGGCGGACAGTTGCAGCATCGCCAGGAGCGAGGCGCGGAACGCCTGGGGGGAAGTTGTCATGGCGGCGGTGTAATGTACTTTCGGACGTTCTCCAGCGCGGAGCTATTGTGTTCGGACCGAGACTGTTCCTTTCTGCAGCTGTGGTGGCGCAGTGCGTGGTCGCGGCGGCTCGCGCTCAGGCGCCCGATCCCCGGATCCAGGCCATCGTGAGCGCGGCGAGCGCGCGGCGCATCGAGGCCGACATTAGGCGGCTGGTGGCCTTCGGCACGCGCCACACGCTCAGCGATACGGTGAGCGCCACCCGTGGCATCGGCGCCGCGCGCCGCTGGATCCACTCCGAGTTCCAGCGCATCTCGCGCGAGTGCGGCGGCTGTCTCGAAGTGCGGTATGTCGGCGACATGGTGACCAACCCGCCGCGCATCCCCGTGCCGGCCCATGTGGTGAGCGTGATCGCCATTCAGCGCGGGACCACGGACCCCAACCGGGTGCTGTTCGTGAGCGGACACTTCGACAGCCGCAACTCCGACCCGATGGATGCCGTGGGCGATGCGCCAGGCGCGAACGATGACGCCAGCGGCACCGCAGTGGTGCTCGAGGCCGCGCGAGTGCTGAGCCGCCACCGCTTCAACGCCACCATCGTGTACGCGGCCCTGGCCGGCGAGGAGCAGGGCCTCAACGGTGGACAAATCGTGGCGCGCATGGCGCGCGATTCCGGGTGGCAGGTCCAGGGCGTGCTCAACAACGACATCGTGGGCAACACCCGCGGCATGGACGGCATCAGCGAGGACACGACCGTGCGGGTGTTCTCCGACGGCACTCCGCCCACCGAGACCGACCAGGAGCGCGCGCGGCGCAGGCTCACCGGCGGTGAGGTGGACGGCATCTCGCGCCAGCTGGCTCGTTATGTGGACCGCATTGCCGACACCTATCTGCGCGGCTTCAACGTGTGGATGATCTACCGCCTGGACCGCTTCGGCCGCGGCGGCGACCACCGCGCCTTCGCCGACCTGGGCTTCCCCGCGGTGCGGATCTCGGAAACCCATGAGCACTACGACCGGCAGCACCAGAACGTGCGGGTCGAAGCCGGGCGCTTCTACGGCGACGTGCCGGACTCGGTCAACTTCGGTTACGTGGCGAGGGTGGCAGCCCTGAACGCGGCTAGCCTAGCCTCCCTGGCCTGGGCCCCCGGCCCGCCGCGAACGGTACGCATTTCGGGAGCGGTGCAGCCCGCGGCGATACTGACCTGGGAGCCCCCGAGCGACTCGGGCAACGTGGCCGGCTACCGGGTGTACTGGCGCAGAACCGACAGCCCAACCTGGGACCACTCCGAGCTGCTCGGCGCGGAAGCCCGCCGCTACGTGGCCACCGGGCGCGTGATTGACAACTGGTTCTTCGGGGTGGCGGCCGTGGGGCGGGAAGGCAGCGAGAGCACGGTGGTCTTCCCAGTAGACAGATAGGCAGTGGGACGGTGGGACAGTGGGACAGAGGGAATCCCCATCTGTCCCACCGTCCCACCGTCCCACCGTCCCACTGTATATTTTCTTACCCAACATCGAGGCGAGCAATGCTATCCAGGAAGATGCAGTCCGCGCTGAACGATCAGATAAACGCCGAGTTCGGCTCGGCATACCTCTATCTGTCGATGTCCGCCTGGTGCGAGAGTCACGACCTGCCGGGCTTCGCCGCCTGGTTCCGCAACCAGTCGAAGGAAGAGGTCGGCCACGCCATGAAGATCTTCGATTTCGTGGTGGACCGGGACGGCGAGGTCACGCTTCAGGAGGTGGCCGCGCCGGCGACGAAGTTCCGGAACCTCGAGGTGGTGTGGGAGACCACGCTGAAGGCCGAGCAGGGAGTTACGGAGCGAATCAACAAGCTGTACGCGCTGGCCGGAGCCGAGAAGGACTATGCCAGCCAGGCCATGCTACAGTGGTTCCTGACGGAGCAGATCGAGGAAGAGAAGACCGCGAGCATGATGCTCGAGCAGGTCAGGAAGGTCGGACCCTCGAGCTCGGCGCTGTTCTTCCTCGACCGGCACGCCGGCAAGGTTGCGGAGGAGAAGGAGTGACCATGCGCTGCGCTTTCGCCCTGCTGGCCACCGCAGTTTCAGCTTCGGCGCTATCCGCCCAGGGGCGTCCCGCCGACTTCAGGGTGCGGTTCGACCGGCCAATGCCCGACTCGCTGTTCCAGTTCGAGACCATGAGTCCGGGCTGGCACATAACGACTACGCGTCCAGCCGGCATCGTGTGGCGGCCGGCCCAGAGCGCCACCGGGAACTGGCGCCTCGATGCGACCATCCACCTGTTTCCGCGCGCGGGACATGCGGAGGGTGTGGGCGTGTTCTTCGGCGGCGCCGACCTGGACGGGCCAAACCAGAGCTACACCTACTTCCTGATCCGCAAGGACGGCCAGTTCCTGATCAAGCGCCGCGAGGGCGCTGCGACGCGTGACATCGTGCCGTGGACGGCCCACGCGGCTATCGTGCAGCAGCCGCGAACCGAGGGCGGCGAGAGCGCGCGCAACGATCTGGCGGTGGAGGTAACCGCAACCGAAGTGCAGTTCTTCGTCAACGGCCAGCGGGTGCATACGATGCCGCGCGCCGGACTGACGACCGACGGGCTGGTCGGACTGAGGGTCAACCACAACCTGAACGTGCACGTTGGCCGGCTGGACGTCACGCAGCGTTAGGCAGCATTGGCGATGGGCAAGAGGTAAGATCTGAGGAGTCGCGAGAGAGAGGCGATGGGTTGAACCCCGTCACCTCTCTCAAGCACATGTTCGCATCACTCCTTACCCAGTGCCCATTCCCCCATCCGCATCATTCACGACCGCCCGACCCGCAACCGGAGAGTACTTCTCCCAGCCAAGCCGCTACCGTGTCGCCGAGCCGGCGCAGCAGCGTATCGGCATCGGCCCTCAGGTGCACGCCGTCCATCCAAACCAGCCGGCGCGGCTCCCGTGCCCGCGCGAACAACGTGTCGGTGAGCAGAGCAGGAATCCGCTCATCGCCGCGGGCGCCGACGATGAGCACCGGGCGCGGCGAGATCAGGCCGACCGTCCTCCCCGCATCCAGTGGCGCGACTACCCGCGCGAGCACTGCCGCAACCGCGCCTCGCGTGGTCGGATTTTCGAACCTGCGCCTCAGGTTGGCGGCAAACACCTCGCTCAGCGGCGCGCCGCCGTACAGCAGCGCGACTGCGCGAGGGCGCGAGTCGCGCGCGGCCCACGCCGCGACGGGGAACACGCCGAGGCTCGCGCCCACAGCCGCCAGGCACCGCGGCTCGACGTCCGGCCGAGTTAGCAGGTAGTCCGCGGTTAGCCGCAACACCTCCGGGGTCGCGACCACCTCGCTGCGAATGGCCGGCAACCGCCATATGAACCGCGGCGCCGACAGCCGGGAGTAGTCGTCCCAGGGATAGTCGCACGCCATCATCAGGCCCGGCCACGCAGGGTCGATCAGCGTGGGCGCCCGTCCGCCGGTGCGAAATCCGCCCGCCACCACCAGTACCGGCCGCGGCTGACTCCCCGGCCGCCCTGCCGGGCCTGCCGGCCGCCGCAGCATGCACGCCAGCCGGCGGTTCGCAGCCACCAGCTCGATCCGCTCGACCACCACGCGCTCGTCATCGGATTCGAGCGCAGCGACGTTCGCCGCGAGCAGTTCTCCGTAGTCGGCCGCGCGCGCTCCGGCCAGCCAGATCGCCGCCGCAACGGCGCACAGGCAGCCCAGCGCGATCCCGATCACCCGCCGCAGCCGGCGCGATAACCTCATTCCCGCCAATCTCGGCACTGAACGCCTCGCGCGCGAGGCGGGGCTGCAATCGCGTGCCGCATCGCTATGTTTAGACGCACTGAAGCACTCGGGGGATCCGATGATGCGCTCAAGGTTGACCGCGGCCCTCGCGGTCATCGCGCTGTTTGCCGCGCGCTCCACGCGCGCTCAGACGTTCCGGTCCGACGATCCTGTGATCCGGGCAATGTGGTCCGAGGGCATGGAACGCTCCCAGGTCGAACGCCTGGCGCAGGTGCTCATGGACTCGATAGGACCCCGCCTGAGCGGAACCCAGGGGTTCACCTCGGCCGTTGAGTGGCTGGTGGCCACCTACGGCTCCTGGGGCGTGCCGGCTCGCCGCGAGCAGTACGGCACCTGGCGCTCCTGGCGCCAGGGTCCGGCCCACGTGGACCTCATCGCCCCGCGGGTCCGCACACTGGACGCCCGGCTCCTGGCATGGAGTGCGGGAACCCAGGGCCGTGCGGTGGAAGGCGAGGTCGTCGTGCTGCCGCGCGTCGCCGACGAGGCCGAGGCGGCCGCGTTTCTTCGCACTCTGCGCGGCAAGTTCGTCCTCATCAGCATGCCGGAACCGACCTGCAGGCCCACGCAGGAGCTGGAGCGGCTGGCGCGGCCGGCAACGGTCGAACGCATCCAGGCGCGGCGGCGCGAGCTGGCCGCCGACTGGGCAGCGCGCACCCGCGCCTT
>DATMBH010000130.1:0-7798 GCA_035559335.1 Gemmatimonadales bacterium | reverse complement strand
GTCCGCCGTGGTGTCCCAGAACACCAGCGCGAATTCCTCGCCGCCGATCCGGGCCACCAGGTCGCTCGGCCGGCCCCCCAGCCCGCGCAGCGCGTCCGCAACCTTGCGCAGACATTCGTCGCCCGCCTGGTGTCCGTAGTGATCGTTGTACGCCTTGAAGTCGTCCACGTCCGCCAGCAGCAGCGACAGCGCCGCCCCCTTCCGGGAGCTCACGCGCCACCAGCTGACCAGGAACTCGTCGAATCGGCGCCGGTTGGCGATGCCGGTCAGCGCGTCCTCAGCCGCCGTCCGCTCGGCCGCTTGGAGCCGGCTCGTGAGGTCCGAGAAGTCGTGCAGCAGCTGCTCCACTTCCGCCGGCATCCTCGAGCCCGGCCCCGTGGCCGCTGGTTCCACCTTGCCCGGCAGCCGCCGCACCGCGCGGGCCAACTGCTCGATTGGTTCGGTAAGCCAGCCCGAGAGCGCGTGGGCCAGCAGCACCGCAAACAGCAGCGCCGCCAACGATGCCGAGGCGGTAAGCACCACCGCCTGCATTGCCTCGCGCCTCACGGTCGCGCGCGGCTGGGCGAGAACGACCCTCCAGCCGCCGGCCAGAACGGCCGTGCCGGTCACAGTACGAGGAGCGGGAACAGCCGGCGCCGGATCGAGCGCTCTCAGGTCCAGCTGCGGGCTCGCGTACACGACGGCCCCGGCCGAGTCAGTGACCAGCAGTCCCTCGTCCTCCACCGGCGCATCGAGCGCGCTCAACTGGCCCAGGTCCAGAGATCCCTCTACTACGGCGACCGGCCGGCCTCCGGCGCCCAGGATCGGCGCGCTTACGGCCACGATTGGGTCGGTGCCGAAGGTGCGGCCCACGAAGGCCTGCGAGCGGTATGGCCGGCCGGAGCGGATCGGTTCCTGGAAGTAGCTGCGATCGCCCACGTTGGTGCGGCCGTATGGGAAGCTCTCGCCTGCAGCCGTGGTCTCGGGGCTGGCGGCGATCACATCTCCAGCGGCGTTGGCCACCAGCATGGTTCGGAACCCCGGGTAGCTGAGCCGCGTGGCGCTGAGCCGGCGTACCAGGCTACCCCGGGTGAGTTCGACCGGCGCGGTAGTGGCGGAAAGCACCACCACCGCGTCGAGGTGGCGCTCTAGGTACTGTTCGATGGCAAGCGCAATCAGCGCCGCGGCCTGGTTTAGGCGCCGCGTGGCCGCCTGCTCGGACCCCCGCAGCTGCCGGTTGGCGAGTAACGCCCCCAACAGAGCGACAGGGGCGCATCCCAGCAGGATGAGAACTGGGCGCAAGTAACGGCGAAGCGGCGGGTTCACGCTCGGAACTTGCGCTGCCCGCCTCGACCGGGCAACCAGCTGCCGGAGCCTCCCGTTGACCCACGCCTCCCCTCTTCGTAGCTTTCAAAGCTACGCCGACTTAGGGCACTTTGAGGGTTCGTTGATGGATACGTTTACGGCCACGCCGAAGACGATCGAACATCGCTGGTTTGTGGTGGACGCGGCGGGAGTCCCGCTGGGTCGCCTCGCTTCGCGCGTCGCGCAGGTCATTCGCGGCAAGCACCAGCCCAGTTTCACGCCCCACATGGACACCGGCGACGGTGTGATAGTGGTGAACGCTGCCAGGGTGCGGCTTACGGGCCGCAAGCTGGAGCAGAAGCAGTACTTCCGCCACACTGGCTACATGGGGCACGACAAGCTCACGCCGGTCCGGTCAGTCCTGGGCAGCCGTCCCGAACGAGTGGTCGAGAAGGCGATCCACGGGATGCTTCCCAAGACCTCGCTCGCGAAGCAGGTGCTGAGGCACAAGCTGCGCGTCTACGCCGGTCCCGAGCACCCGCACGCCGCCCAGCGCCCGGAGCCGCTGGCGGCATTCGCTCCCAAGCCGAAGAAGAAGGGCAAGTGATGCAGGACGTTCCGATGCAGTTCCACGCGGTGGGCCGGCGCAAGACCAGCGTGGCCCGCGTGTACGTGAAGCCCGGCAGCGGCAAGTGGGAAGTCAACGGCCGCACCCTCGGCGACTATTTCCCCCGCTCCTCGCTCGTGCAGCTGATTCAGCAGCCCTTCACGGTCACCGACACGCTCGGCGCTTTTGACGTGCGGGCCACGGTCAGCGGGGGCGGCATGACGGGCCAGGCGGGTGCGCTGCGCCTTGGCATCGCGCGGGCGCTGGTGCAGATAGACGAGACCCACCGGAAGAAGCTGCGCGAGCACGGGTTGCTGACGCGTGATGCCCGTGCGGTCGAGCGCAAGAAGCCAGGCCGTCCCGGTGCGCGGAAGCGGTTCCAGTTCAGCAAGCGGTAGAGCGGCAGACCACACACATCGCGGGATGACGGCGGGGGTGTCCGGAACCGGATCCAGCCGGCAGATGAACGCGGTGGCGGACTAACCCCAGGGAGATTGGCAGCGGAATGGCTACACCTGAAATCCAGTCGCTTCTCGAAGCGGGCGTGCACTTCGGCCACCAGACCCGGCGCTGGAACCCGAAGATGCGGCGCTTCATCTTTGCCGAACGCAACGGGATCTACATCATCGATCTCGAGAAGACGCTCAAGCAGCTGAAGCGGGCGCAGGAGCTGCTGCGCGAGGTGGTGATGCGGGGCGACAACGTGCTGTTCGTGTGCACCAAGCGGCAGCTCAAGGGCATCATCGAGGCCGAGGCGCAGCGGTGCGGGGCGTTCTTCGTGACCGAGCGGTGGCTGGGTGGCACGCTGACCAACTTCCAGACCATCAAGAAGCAGACTCGCCGGCTCAAGGAGCTGGAGCAGGGCCAGGAAGAGGGTTCCTTCGAGTTCTACACCAAGAAGGAGCAGCTGATGCTGGAGCGCGAGCGGGTCAAGCTCGAGCGCAACCTGTCCGGCATCAAGAACATGAGTCGGCTGCCCGGGGCGCTGTTCGTGGTGGACGCGAAGAAGGAGCGTATCGCGGTGGCCGAGGCCAACAAGCTCGGCATTCCGATCGTCGCCATCGTTGACACCAACGCGGACCCTGACCTGATCACGGTCCCGATCGCCGGAAACGACGATGCGATCCGCTCGGTGTCGCTCATCACCTCGGCGTTGTCGGACACCATCGCTGAGGCGCGCGCCCAGCGGCCGCACCGCGAAGAGGTGGAGGAACCGGACTACGCGACCTACTCGACGGACGGCGGTTCGGTGGACAGCGGCGAGGGGCGCGAGAAGGGCGGCAGGGCGCGTCCGCGGCGCAAGCGCCGGCCGAAGCCCGAGGCGATCGTGGCGCACCGCAAGGCGGAAGAAGGCGCCGGCGCCGCGAGCCCGGAGGCAGCGTCAGAGTAGGCGGTTCGTTGCACTGCCAGTCACGCCGCCGCCCGCCCGCCAGGGCCGAGGCGGCGGTTTGTTAGGATGATGGAGCAGGGAATAGGGAACAGGGAACAGGGAACAGGGAACAGGGAAGACAACCGGGACAGTCCAGAGGGGATAGTGGCGAGTACGATGGCGATAACTGCAAAAGACGTGGCCGAGCTGAGGCAGCGCACCGGCGCCGGAATGATGGATTGCAAGAAGGCGCTGGAGGAGACCGGGGGCAACCTCGAAAAGGCGGTCGAGTGGCTGCGCGCCAAGGGGATCTCGAAGGCCGAGAAGCGGTCTGGCCGCGAGGTGAAGGAGGGCCGCATCGAGGTTTACCACCATCACAACGCCAAGCTGGGCGTGCTGGTGGAGGTAAACTGCGAAACCGACTTCGTGGCGCGCAACGAGGACTTCATCCAGCTGTGCCGTGACCTCGCGATGCACATCGCCTCCGCTGCTCCGCTCGCGGTGCGGGTCGAGGACATCCCGGCCGAAGTGGTGGAGCGCGAGCGCCGTATCTTCGAGGAGCAGGTAGCCGCCGAGGGGAAGCCCGAGGCTGTGCGCGCGAAGATCGTAGAGGGCAAGCTCAAGAAGTTCTACTCCGAGTCGGTGCTGCTGGAGCAGCCGTTTGTCAAGGACGACAAGGTCAAGGTGGGCGACCTGGTAAAGGCCGTCTCCGGCAAGACCGGCGAGAACATCCAGGTACGGCGGTTCGTGCGGTTCCTGCTGGGCGAGGCGGCGTGAGCCTCCAGTACCGGCGCGCGCTGCTGAAGCTGTCCGGCGAGGCGCTCGCCGGCGAAAAAGGCGTCGGGATCGACTTCACGGTGGTGGAGCGGCTGGCCGCCGAAATCAAGGCTGTGCGGCAGCTGGGCGCCGACTTGGGCGTTGTGATCGGCGGTGGCAACATCATCCGTGGCACCACGGCCAGTCGTCAGGGCCTGGACCGGGTGTCGGCAGATTACATGGGGATGCTGGCGACGATCATCAACGCGCTGGCGATCCAGGATATCCTGGAACGCATGGATGTGGACACGCGCGTGATGACGGCGATCCGCATGGAGGCGCTGGCCGAGCCGTACATCCGCCGCCGCGCCATCCGTCACCTAGAGAAAGGGCGGGTGGTCCTGTTCGCGGGCGGGACCGGTAATCCGTACTTTTCGACGGACACGGCCGCGGTGCTGCGCGCCCTGGAGATCGAGGCGGGCGTGCTGCTCAAGGCCACCAACGTGGACGGCGTGTATAGCGCTGACCCGAAGAAGGACCCGAAGGCGGAGTTCCTGGCCGACGTGAACTACCACGACGCGATCGTGCGCGGTCTGGGCGTGATGGACGCCAACGCGTTCGGCCTCTGCAAGGACAACGCGCTGCCCATCAGCGTGTTCAACATCAACCAGCCGGGTGCGATAGCCCGCATTTTGAAGGGCGAGCGCATCGGCACCATCGTGCGATGAGTGCTACTAGCCTTACGGACATAGTCAAGCAGGCCAAGCTGGCGATGGACAAGGCGATGGAGAACACCCGCCGGGAGTTCGCCGGGATCCGCACCGGCAAGGCCACCACCCAGCTGCTCGACATCGTGAAGGTGGATGCGTACGGCACCGAGATGCCCATCAACCAGGTGGGCTCGGTGGCGGCGCCGGAGCCGCGGCTGCTGACCGTCACCCCGTGGGACCGCAACTTGATTCCCGCCATCGAGAAGGCGATCCGGGACAGCGACCTGGGCTTGAACCCGTCCTCGCAGGGCGGCATCGTGCGCATCCCGCTGCCGCCCTTGACCGAAGAGCGGCGCAAGGATCTGGTGAAGGTCGTGCACAAGCTGGCCGAGGAGGGGCGCGTCGCCGTCAGGCACCACCGACACGAGGCGCTGGGGTTGATCAAGAAGGTCGAGCATGTGTCCGACGACGACAAGAAGCACGCCGAGAAAGAAGTGCAGAAGGTGACCGACGACCACATCAAGGCGATTGACGAGCTGGTAAAGGCGAAGGAAAAGGAGATAATGGAAGTTTGAGCGCCGCCGCCGAACTCCTGGCGAAGGTCCGCGCCGGCGGGCCCGTACCGCGCCACGTCGCCTGCATCATGGATGGCAACGGGCGCTGGGCCAAGGAGCGGTTCCTGCCCCGTACCCTGGGTCATCGCGAGGGAATGAAGGCGGTGCGCGAGGTGGTGGAGGGCGCCATCGAGGTGGGCATCGAATACCTGACGCTGTACGCCTTCTCAGAGGAGAACTGGCAGCGGCCGCCGGCCGAGATCGGCGCGCTGATGGGACTGCTAGAGGAGTACGTCGGCCTAGAAACCTCAGAGCTGGCGGCCAATGGCGTGCAGGTCCACGTGTTTGGCGACCTGTCGCGGTTGTCGCCGGCCAGCCGCGATGCGATCGACACTCTGGTGGCGGGCACTCGCGGCGGCACTCGGCTGCAGCTGAACCTCTGCATCTCCTATTCCAGCCGCGCCGAGATCGCGAGGGCAGCGCGGCGCCTGGCGGACGACGTGCGGCAGGGACGGCTCGCCCTGGAGGACGTGGATGAGGACGCGCTCTCGCTGCGGCTTTACACCGCGGGCATGCCCGAGCCCGACCTGCTGATTCGCACTTCCGGCGAGCTGCGGCTCTCGAACTTTCTGCTGTGGCAGCTGGCCTACGCGGAGCTATTCATCACCCCGGTGCTGTGGCCGGACTTCAACCGCGCCCATCTGTTCGAGGCGGTGCTCGACTTCCAGCGGCGCGAGCGCCGGTTCGGCCGCGTAACCCTGTAGGCTCAATTACGATGAGCGGGAATCTGGCCCGCTGTATCGCGTTCGCCGTCGTCGCCATTCCGGCGGTGCTGGCCGTCGGCTATGTGGGCGGCTGGCCGCTTGCGTTCCTGCTCGCCGGCGCCGGTGTGCTGGGGGCACGGGAGCTGTACGGCTTCGCCAGGGCGCAGGGCATCGAACCCATGGAGCGGTTCGGCATGCTGGCGGCCGCTGCGACTCCGCTGGCGGTGGCATGGCCCCTGTTTGCGCCGTCGCGGCTCAGCGCCGGGATTGTACGCGACGGCTACCTGCTGGCGTTCGGAATCCTGGCGCTGCTGGTGGTAGCCCTCGCGCGGCGCAGGCCGGACCAGAAGCCGCTCACGGCGGTGGCAGTGACCGCCTTCGGCGTGCTGTACGCGGCGTGGCTGCCCAGCTTCGCTCTGTTTCTGCGCCATCCACTGCCGGGTCAGTTCGCCAACGACTCGACGGTGGGCCTGTCGCTGCTCGCCTTCCCGCTGGTACTTACGTGGGCCGGAGACACCGCGGCCATGGCGGCCGGAAGGGCGTTCGGAGGGCCGAGGCTGGCGGCGGTGGTGTCGCCTAACAAAACTTGGGCCGGCGCCGGCGGCGCGGTGTTCGCTACCGTGGCGCTGAGCGTCGTCTACGCAGCGGTCGTCTTCACCCGTGTGGGCGTGGCGCTGACGGTGTGGGAGGCGGTGCTGGCGGGCGCGGTGATCAGCCTGGCGGGGCAGGTGGGTGACGTGGCCGAGTCCCTGTTCAAGCGCGAGGTGGGCCTCAAGGACTCGAGCGGGCTGATACCAGGTCACGGCGGCGTGCTGGACCGGCTAGACTCCCTGTACTTCGCGCTTCCGGCGACGGCGCTGCTGATGCGCGCCCTGGGCGTGGCATGACCGGCGTCGCGATCCTGGGTTCCACGGGCTCGATAGGCACCAGCGCACTGCGGGTACTGGGGCGACATCAGGACCGGTTCCGGCTGGTTGCAATCACCGCTTATCGGGAGAAGGAGCTGCTAGAGCAGCAGGCGCGCCTGTTTAGGCCGCGGTTCGTGGGCCTGGTGAGCGAGAGGACCAACGGGTGGCGGTGCGGCGCAGAGTGCCTGAGCGAGGCCGCCACCCTCCCCGACGTTGACATCGTGATCAACGGCGTGGTCGGCGCCGCCGGTCTGGAGGCGACGCTGGCCGCACTGCGCGCGGGCAAGCGGGTGGCCCTGGCGAACAAGGAGACGCTGGTCTGCGCGGGGGAACTGGTGCTTAGCGCCGCCCGCGCCGGCGGGGGCGAGATCGTCCCGGTCGATTCCGAACATTCGGCTGTGTTCCAGTGCGTCTCCGCCCACAGCACCACGGCCGTGGCGCGCATCATCCTGACGGCATCCGGCGGCCCGCTGCATAACTGGCCGCCCGAGCGGGTGCGCAACGCCACTGTGGACGAGGCACTCAATCACCCCACCTGGCGCATGGGCAGGAAGATCACGGTGGACAGCGCCACGCTGGCCAACAAGGCGCTGGAGGTCATCGAGGCGCACTTCCTGTTCGGTCTGGGGTACGATCACGTGACCGCGGTGGTCCATCCGCAGTCGATCATCCATTCGTTCGTGGAGTTCGTGGACGGCTCGGTGCTGGCGCAACTCGGCTTCCCCAACATGGAGCTGCCCATTCTCTATGCGCTGACACATCCCGAGCACCTGCCGGACGATGGCGTAACGCGATTCGACCCGGTGGCGGCGGGTCCGCTGACCTTCGAGCCGGTGCGCACGGACG
>DATMBH010000129.1:0-5921 GCA_035559335.1 Gemmatimonadales bacterium | reverse complement strand
CGCGCATTGACGCCCGCCATCAGCGCGGTTGCGGCCTGCGTCTGTCCGGCAACGGTCGTCGGGGTCTCGACCCTGCCCGCCCCCGCCTGCACACCGATGCTGAGGGGCATTAGCCCGCCTCCGAATAGGCGCATCCCGCCGCTAACGGCCAGCGCAATCTCGTCGGAGCCGTTGCTGACACGTCCGATGCCAACACCGATTCCGAACCGCGAGAAGCCCAGCCCACCGGTAACGCCGATCGTCGAGCCGCTGCCTTCCGGATTCCCGTACTCGGCCGACACCGACGCGCCGGTACCCGATGTAACGGGATAGAACGGCACACCGGCCAGCTGTGCCCGGGCGGTGTTTGCAACGAGCGCCAGCGGCACGAGGGCCGCCGCTGTTTTCGCAAGCCTCATCGCTTTCCTCCGTTAGAGGTAGTGGGAAGTATACAACCGCAGGGGTCAGGGAGTAGTAGCGAAGGCGCAGGGACGCCTCAGGCCACGGTCCCTACTCCGGGCTCGCTGCTCACCGCTCCCTTCTCCGTGACCACCCTTACCGCGTTGCCCCTCACCTGCACGAAGCCGCCCGAAACCGTGAAAACTCGCTCGCCCTCGGCAGCACGCACTGTGAGCCGGCCGGCCCCCAGCAGCGCCAGCATCGGCGCGTGACGCGGCAGGATGCCAAGCAGTCCGTCGTACGCCGGCGCCACCACCGCCGAGGCCTCCCCGTCGAACAGCACCTTCTCGGGTGAGACCACGCTGACCCTCAGTCGGTCGCTCATTCTCCCTGATCCCCGATTCCCGAGCCCCGAACCCTATGCCTCCAGCGCCTTCGCGCGCTCCACCACGTCGTCAATCCCGCCCTGCATGTAGAACGCCTGCTCGGGCAAGTCGTCGAACTCACCCGCCACCACCCGCTCGAACGAGGCGATGGTGTCCTCCAATTTCACGTACTTGCCCTTGAAGCCGGTGAACTGCTCGGCCACGTGGAACGGCTGCGACAGGAATCGCTGGATTCGGCGCGCGCGCGCCACCACCAGCTTGTCCTCCTCGGACAGCTCGTCCATGCCCAGGATCGCGATGATGTCCTGGAGGTCCTTGTAGCGCTGCAAGATCTGCTGCACCTGGGTGGCCACCTTGTAGTGACGCTCACCCACGAACTGCGGATCGAGAATGCGGCTGCTCGAATCCAGCGGGTCCACCGCCGGGTAGATGCCGATCGCGGCGATATCGCGTGACAGCACCACCGTGGCGTCAAGGTGGCTGAACGCGGTGGCCGGCGCCGGGTCGGTGAGGTCGTCGGCCGGCACGTAGATGGCCTGCACCGAAGTGATCGAGCCGTGCTTGGTGGAGGTGATGCGCTCCTGCAGATCGCCCATCTCGTTGGCCAGCGTGGGCTGATAGCCCACGGCGCTGGGCATCCTGCCTAACAGCGCCGATACCTCGGAGCCGGCCTGAGTGAACCGGAAGATGTTGTCGATGAACACCAACACATCCTGGTTCTCGACATCCCTGAAATACTCGGCGACCGTCAGGCCCGACAGGCCCACCCGGAGGCGTGCGCCGGGAGGCTCGTTCATCTGCCCGTAGATGAGGGCCACCGAACCCAGGATGCCAGCTTCCTTGAACTCTAGGTACAGGTCGTTGCCCTCACGGGTGCGCTCCCCCACCCCGCAGAACACCGAGCGGCCGCCATGGCCCTTCTGGACGTTGTGGATTAGCTCCTGGATCACGACGGTCTTTCCGACGCCGGCGCCGCCGAACAGCCCGATCTTGCCGCCCTTCACGAACGGTGCGATCAGGTCGATGACCTTGATGCCCGTCTCGAACACCTCCGTCTTGGGCTCGAGGTCCACGAACTTCGGGCTCTCGCGGTGGATCGGCCAGCGCTCGGCATCGCCAGGGATCGGAGGGCCCCCATCCACCGGCTCGCCCAGAACGTTGAGGATGCGGCCCAACGCGTGCTTGCCGACCGGCACCGTGATCGGCCCGCCCGTATCCACCGCCTTCATGCCGCGCACCACGCCGTCGGTCGAGCTCATCGCGACCGCCCGCACCTGGTTGCGCCCGATGTGCTGCTGCACCTCGGCCGTCAGCGCGATCCCGTCCTGCTCGATCCGCAGCGCCGTGTACAGCTCCGGCAGCGCGCCCGGCTCGAATTCGACGTCGAGTACCGGCCCGATGACTTGTACGACCTTGCCTACATTGTTTGCCATTCGCTGTTCCCTGAGTAGAGGGACCGGGGGCCGGGGACCAGGGGCCAGGGAACGCCGCCCTGACGCCCGGTCCCCGATCCCAGAGCCCTAGCCTTTCAACGCCTCCGCCCCGCCCACGATTTCGGCCAGCTCCTGCGTGATCTGCGCCTGGCGGGCGCGGTTGTAGGTGCGCCGCAGTATCTCCAGCAACTCCCCCGCGTTGTCCGTCGCGTTCTTCATCGCCGTCCTCCGCGCGCCCTGTTCCGAGGCCGCCGTCTCTACCAGCGCACGATAGACCTGGTTCCTGACGTAAAGCGGCAGCAGCGAGGTGAGGATCTCGTCGGCGGAGGGCTTGAGGATGTAGTGGGCGGTAAGTCGGTGGGGCGGCAAGGCGGTATGACCCGCGGCCCCGCGCTCGGTCTCAGTTACCGCCTTAGCGCCATCCCGCTTCCCCGCCTCCACGGGAAGCACCCTCATCACGGCCGGCGGCGTCGATAGCGCCGACTTGAAGTTCGCGTACACGACGTCCACCGAGGCCAGCCGGCCCGCCTCGTAGCCCCGCATCAGCGGCTCCACTAACTCGATCGCGTGGGCCGCACTCGGCACGTCCCCGATATCGGTGCGCGAAGTGGCCAGCGCGCGTCTGGCGAATTGGAAGGCGCGGATCCCCTTCTTGCCGACCGCATGTAATTCCACCTCGTAGCCCTTCGCCTCCAGCTCCTCGATCCGGGCCCGCGCGGTCTTGATCAGGTTGGCATTGAAGGCCCCGGCCAGGCCGCGATTCGAGGTCAGCAGCAGCACCGCCGCGCGGCGCGGTCCGCCCCGCGAAGGCGGCGCCGGCGGGCGCAGCAGCGCATATCGCTCCGCAAGTTCGGGCGTGAGCAGGTCGGCGATGGCCGCGGCTAGCGCCTGAGCGTACGGGCGCGCAGCCACCACCCGGTCCTGGGCCCGCTTCAGCTTCGACGTCGCCACCATCTCCATCGTCCGCGTGATCTTGCGAGTGCTTTCGATGGAGCGGATCCGCCGCCTCAGTACCCGCGTCTTGGCCATCTACTTCTGCAGCGCCTTGTACTCGCTGATCGCCGCCTTGAGGCGCTCGGCCAGCTGGTCCGAGAGCGCTTTCGTCTTCCGGATTTCCGCGCCGATGTCCGGGTGCTTCGCAGACATGAACTCGTGGAAGCCCTTCTCCCAATCGCGCACCCTCTCGACCTCGACGTCGTCGAGGAAGCCGCCGCCGACGGCAAAGATGATCATTACCTGCTGTTCGACCGGCATCGGCGAGTACTGCGGCTGCTTGAGAATCTCGACCGTGCGGCGCCCGCGGGCTAGCTGCCGCAGCGTAGCCTGGTCGAGGTCGGAACCGAACTGCGCGAACGCCTCCAGCGCGCGAAACTGCGCCAGGTCCAGCCGCAACCGCCCCGCCACCTGCTTCATCGCCTTGATCTGCGCATTGCCTCCCACGCGACTCACAGAGATGCCGACATTGATCGCGGGCCTAACGTTGGCATTGAACAGGTCGGTCTCGAGGAAAATCTGGCCGTCGGTGATCGAGATAACGTTGGTCGGGATGTAAGCGGAAACGTCACCCGCCTGCGTCTCGATGATCGGCAGAGCCGTGAGCGAACCACCCGGCTTCTTGATGCGCGGGTCCTGCTTGATGGCCTCGGGGTCCTCGGAGATCTTGGCCGCGCGCTCCAGCAGCCGACTGTGCAGGTAGAACACGTCGCCTGGATACGCTTCGCGGCCCGGCGGCCGCCGCAGCACCAGCGACAGGTTGCGGTAGGCCACCGCCTGCTTCGACAGATCGTCGTACACGCACAGCGTGGCGCCGCCCTCCTCATACATGAAGTACTCGGCCATGGTGCAGCCCGAGTACGGCGCGATGTACTGCATCGGCGCCGGATCGGAAGCCGACGCGACCACCACGATGGTGTAATCCATCGCGCCGGCCTGGCGCAGGCGCTCCACCACGCTCGCCACCGTCGAGCGCTTCTGCCCGATGGCGACGTACACGCAGATCACGCCCTGGCCCTTCTGGTTGATGATTGTGTCGATCGCGACAGCCGTCTTGCCGGTACCGCGGTCGCCGATGATCAGCTCGCGCTGGCCGCGCCCGATCGGGATCATCGAGTCAATCGCCTTGATGCCGGTCTGAAGCGGCTCCTTCACCGGCTGGCGCACCACGATCCCCGGAGCGATCAGCTCCACCTTGCGCTTCTCGGCCGCGGCAATGGGTCCGCGCCCGTCCACCGGGTTGCCTAGAGGATCTACGACGCGCCCGATCAGTGCGCGGCCGACCGGCACCTCGAACACGCGATTGGTGCGGCGCACCTCGTCGCCCTCCTTGAGCTGGAGGTAGTCGCCGAGTATCACCGCGCCAATGTTGTCTTCCTCGAGGTTCAGAGCCGCGCCCATCACGGTCGCGCCGGTCTCCGCCGAGTGGAACTCCAGCATCTCGCCAGCCAGGGCCTTGGTGAGCCCATACACCCGCGCCACCCCGTCCTTTACCTCCAGAACGGTGCCTACTTCCTCAAGGTCGGTGACGGCGAGATCCGCGGCCTGGATCTCCCGCAGCAGAACATCCTTCAGTTCACCAGGGCGCAGCGCGGTTTCGTTGGCCATTTGGACTGGTCAAGGTAGAGGGTAAACACACTTCGGAAATAGCTTGTGAAATTAATCACATGTGGGGGGCTGGGGCTAGGGGTTAGATCACTCCCCCGACGGCCGACTCCTGCTTCTCATCCTTCCTCTGGCAAACTCCGCCAGCACTCCTGCCGGCCCCAGCGCAGCGAGCCCGCGCGCGGTGACTCCCGCGATGCGCCGGGCGACTCCGGTAAGGTGGCTCGCCGAGGCGAAGCCCAGTATCCTCGCCACGCCGCGCGCCGTGTAGCCGGGGTTGGCCAGCAGATCAGCCGCCGTGGCGGCGCGCGCGAGGTCGATCACGCGCTTCAGGTTGGGAGCGCCACCAGCGCCGAACTGGCGCGAGAGGTGCTCCCGGGAAACTCCAAGCGAGCGCGCCAGGTCCAGGGCGCGCAACCGCCCGGCCACGCCGAAGAGCACCGCGTTCCAGACCTGCCGCTGCAGGTCCTCGCTCAGCCTCAGCAGTCGCGGCGCCGCGGCCAGCAGCTGGGCGCGGCGGGCGCTCGCGGTGTCGGGTAGGACCAGATCCGGAAGCACCGCGTCCTCGACCCCCTCCACGATGGGAACGGCAAGCGAATTGGCGCCGCAGTCCCTCAGCAGCTCCGCGTCGTCGGCGCGGAAGGCGGAGTAGGCGAACCGCGGCACGCCGGGGTAGTTCGCTCTCAGCTCCAGCAGCAGGGCTCGCGCTTCGGGCAGCCGCGCATCCACGATCACCGCATCGGCCAGCGACGTCGCAAGCGTGCGGGCCACCTGCCGGCCGCTGCGGCACCGCACCAGGCGGACGCGGCCGCGGGGCAGCGCGCGGCGCAGCGCCACGCGGGCGCGGGGGCTGGCAAGCAGGATCGGTACTGCGGGAGTGCTCACGTCCGGGCCAGCTGCGCCACCATCTCTCCCGCCTTCAGGAGCACCTCCCGGGCGTTGGCATAACTGATGGTGCGGACCGCCTCCTCGATCGGCACCCAGCGGCAGGCGCTGATTCCCTCTTCCTGCTGCGGAACGGCATCACCGCTCGGGCTCTCGAACAGGAAGAAGTGGCAGGTCTTGTGGATCAGGCGGCCGCGAAACCGGAAGTACCAGTCGATGGAGCAGATCTCCCCGTGTGGCA
>DATMBH010000128.1:0-2612 GCA_035559335.1 Gemmatimonadales bacterium | reverse complement strand
AGGGCGCACAGTGCTATTTGTCGGCCGCCTGCTGCCGCACAAGGGGCCCGATGTGCTTATCGAAGCGGCGCGTCCCTCCTGGCAGGTGAGGCTGGTGGGCTCTGCGCTTGACCAGCGCTACCTGTCGGACCTGAACCGGCTCGCAGAAGGTAAGAGCGTGCGTTTCGACCATGGCGCCGACGATGCGGCCCTCGAGGCCGCGTACCAGTCGGCAGCGGTGGTAGTCGTGCCTTCCTTGCCGCGCGACCGTTATGGCGCGGTAACTCCGGTAGCAGAGCTGCTGGGACTCGTGGCGATCGAGGCGGGCGCAAGAGGGATACCGGTGGTGGCCAGCAACACGGCTTCGCTGCCCGAGATCGTCGTTGACGGCGTCACGGGTTTCCTTGTGCCACCGGGCGACGTGGGGGCCCTACGAGAGCGCGTTGATGCCGTGCTCTCCGATGAACCACTCCGCCGCCGGCTCGGCGAGGCGGCGCGGCGCCACGTGACCGAGCGCTTTTCGTGGCGCGCGGCGGCCGCTGTCGCGATTGACACCTATCGCAGGATTTGCTCGCAGTGAGCATCAGGGTGGCTTGCATCTCGGTCAGCGCCGCGCTCGGAGGCTCCGAGCGTGTCCTCGCCGACTTCGCCGTCCGCGCACCCGGCCTCGGAATCGAGCCGCTGGTCATCGTGCCCAAGCACGGTCCGCTGGTGGAGATGTTAGGCGCCTCAGGTATCACCACTGTGGTCGCACCGGCCGACGAAGCCTTCCTGGAACTGAGCCAACGGCGGCGGGCCTCACTGGACTGGCTTACCACGCTGCCAAGGGGCATCACGGCCTGGGCCGCGGCAATCCGCAAGGCGCTGGCCGACCGCGGCTGGACGGCTCCTGGGGCGCCCGCGGTCCTGTACTCGAACGGGTTCAAGGCGCACCTGTCCGCGGCCCTGCTGCGGAAGCACCCGCGGGTATGGCACATCCATGAGTACCCGCCCGGCGGCATCGGGCCATTCTGGAGATTGGTTGCCGGTGCCCTGCCCGACGCGGTGATCGCGAACTCCGAGAGCGTCGCAGCCGCCTGGCGGCTGCCCCCGCTCTCTTCGCCCGTGGCGGTGCTGAACGGCGTGGACCTGGAGCGGTTCGCTCCCAGGCCGCGGAGCTTCTGGATCCACGAACAACTTGCGCTGCCTCGCGAGTCGCGCCTGGTGGGCATGCCGGCTGTATTCGCTCGATGGAAGGGACAGATCGAGGTGGTGACCGCGTTCGAGCGAATCGCCGCGCGGGTGCCGGACGCGCACCTGGTGCTTGCCGGCGGCACCATCTACGACACCGCCAGTGAGCGGGGATTCGCTGCTGAACTCGTGCGGAGGGTCGGGGCCGGCAAAGCCGGGCGTTCGGTGGCGGACCGGATCCACTTCGTCAAGTTCCAGTCCGACCCGTGGCGGCTGTACCCGGAGTTCGAGGTAACCGTGCACTTCTCCCTGCGTCCCGAGCCCTTCGGTCGCGTAATCGTCGAATCGCTCGCGTGCGGCGTGCCGGTCATCGCCGCGCGCGCCGGCGGTCCCACCGAAATAATAGAGCACGGCACCACAGGCTGGCTGGTCAGACCGCAGGATGTCGAGGGGCTGGGCGAGTTGATGGTCGAGGCCCTCACCACCGATCGCACGGCGATGTCCGCGGCCGCGCGGCGGCACGCCGAGGCCCACTTCTCCGCGGACCGGTTCGCGTCCGGTGTGTCACGGGTGCTGCACCAGGTGAGCCACCCGTGAGCGCTCCCACGCGCACCACCCGGCTCGCAGCCGGCGTCGCGCTCGGGTTCGCCAATCACGTGCTGGCCATGGTCGTCGGCATCGTGCGGAGGGTGCATCCCCGTTACGGTTCACTACCACCACGGTCAGGTCGGGCAGTGTCACAGCGTGCGCAGCAGCGCTGAGGCGCGCTCGCCGAGCACCGCATAGTCGAACTCGCGCCGCGCGATGGCCGGTCCACTTTCTCTCCAGCGCTCCAGCTGGCCGCCCGCCACCAGTTCGCGCACCCGGCTGGCCAGCGCGGCGGCGTAGTCATCCGCTGTACCGTCGAAATCGAGCAGCATCCCCGTGCCTTCCAAGACCCGTGCCGCCTCGCCCACTCGCGAGACCACTGCGGCGCAACCCGAAGCCAGCAGCAGCGGGAGCTTGCCGGTGGTGCGCACCGCGCTCATGCGGTTGTTGAGCGCCGTGTGCAGGAAGACATCGAGCGCACTCAGGTAGTCCGGCAGCGCTGCCAGCGGAACGCGGCCGGGCATGACCAGACGAGCGGAGACGCCTCGTCGACCCGCCAGCGCACGCAGTGCGGGCATGCCGGGCCCGTCGCCGACGATCAGTCCGACAAGCGGAAGGTCGGGAAGACGTGCCAGGGTCTCGACCACATCCCAACCAGGGCTCGGAAGACCGCTGGCGGCCTCGACGCCGATGGTCGAGACAACGCCGACAGTTATACGGCCTTCGATCCCGAGGCGTCGGCGCAGGTCCGTCGCATCGCGCCGCGCAAACCAGGCGGGATCGACTCCGTCCGGAATTACCACCACTCGCCTCGCGCCCCAGGACTCGGCGATGGGCACGTGGGCGCTACCCCGCACTACGACCGCATCCGCCAG
>DATMBH010000127.1:0-4004 GCA_035559335.1 Gemmatimonadales bacterium | reverse complement strand
GCCGAGCCCGGGGCGAACTCGGCCACGCCGCGCTGGGACGGGTTCGCGGAGTTCGTGAAGATGGCGAACGGATCGGTCCCGGTGCCGTCCGGCACGTTGGCCCTGTTGCCGAACACGCGGTACGCCATGTCGTTGGCGTAGGCGCCACCGAACTCGCGGCCCGCGGCCCCGACCGGACCGGCCAGGGTCATGACCGTCAGGAGGCCGCACAGCGCGGCCAGCGCGATTCGTCGCATGGGTGTCCTCCAGGAGCTGAGTCGGCCGGCGACCTGCCGGCCGTGACCACCCAAGGCTGACGGCGGGGGGTGTCCTGCTCACGACGACTCCATGAATCTGTCGTGAAGCGGGCTGTGGACATTGTTGTGGATAACTTGGTGGACAGAACCCCTTCGCAGGCGCCGAAAAGGGGCGTAGCATTCGCCGCCGACGCGTATCTTCATCCGGAATCATCGCGTCCGCGAACCGAGCCCAAGCGGTCCCTTTCAGCGCATCTTCGGAGGCCAGCTCGCCATGTCCGACCGGTCGCCCGCGCCCTTCGCGCGACCTGTCCAACCCGCCGTCCAGCGGCAGATGCCGCCGCCGGACGTCGCGGATTTCATCCGTTTCTGCCACCGCCGTCGCCACGTCGGGTGGCCCGATCTCTACGACGAGATGTGCGCGGTCGCCGCTCGCCGCGAGTTCAACGGGTGGGGCTACGAGGAGCTCGCCGAGCGCGGCGTGACCTTCGCCCTCACCGAGATGCCGCGCCTCGCCTCATGGGTGCGCACCGTGCTGGCCCGGACCTCGCCACCGCCACCGGCCGAGCCGGTGATGACTCCGCGAACGGCTCCCAGCACGGCCTGAACCGGGTCCGGCGCGGACTGCCGTTGCCGTCTGGACCGATGGTACCGGGGCGCCGGGAGCCATCGGTCCCAGGCGGGTGAAAGTTATCCACACGCACGTCATCCGACGTCGCGGGATATCCACATTGGGGCCGCTCAGTAGGTGTGGCGGCGTGCCATCTCCCGCTCGATCATGCGCTCCATGATCATGTACTTCTCGATCCGCCGGCGCAGCTCGTTGGCCTCCGGCGTGTAGAGGTGGACGTACTGCTGGAGCTGCAGTGACAGCTTGCGGCTGAACATGCGGGCGTGGTCCAGGTTGCGCCGCAGCAGAACCTGGTCCATGCGACGCAGGTGCTCCTCGTTGAGCAGGTCCTCGTCGCGGAGCAGCTGCTTGTCGACCTCGATCTGCGTCGGCTGCAGCTGGGTGCGGGTGATGATGCGGTCGTCGCGCTGCTCATCGGTCATGGGTTGCGGTGAGTCTAGCCGGACCGATGGAGAGGCGTATCAAGCGCGGCGCCGCACGGCGATCGGTGTAGCGAACGAATCGCGCGCGAGGCGGGTGATCCGCGGCGGATGTTCGATGTATCGGTCCGCCTGACGCGGGAACTGCCCCGATCCGCGCCCGTCCCGCGTCCGGTGCACCGATGTACCGCTCATGCGACACGGCAACTCGCCTTCCCGCGCGAATTGACCGATACACCGAACAGCGAACACTCGGCCACTACCCGGAGGGCGGGACCTCCAACCAGCCGTCGCGCAGCGCGCGAGTGGCCAGCTCGGTGCGCGATGCCAGCCCGTGGCGCTCGAAGAGGCGGCGCAGGTGCGACTCCACCGTCTTGGGCGAGATGCCCAGGCGGCCGGCGATCTCGTCGTTGGAGAGGCCATCCACGACCGCCGCCACCACGTCGCGCTCGCGCGGGCTGAGGGGCGCCGCACCGGTGCCCGGCCGCACGTCGAAGCTCAGCTTGCCGTCAGCCGCGCGGCGGATGGCGTCCAGGAGCTCGCCGATGGGCGCCGTCTTCAGCACGTACCCGGCCGCCCCCAGGCGCAGCGCCGCGTCCACGTACTGCGGGTAGTCGTACGAGGTGACCACCACGATGGCAGGCATCGGTCGTCCGGCTTGGGACAAGGCCGACAGGCCGAATTCCTGGCCCAGCCGCAGGTCCAGGAGCAGGACGTCCACGGCCGACGCGTCGAACAGCGGCCGGGCCTCCTCCAGGGAGGCCGCGGTGCCGACCAGGGTGAGATCCTCCGCCTGCTCCACGATGGCCGCCGTGCCGGTGCGCACCACCGGGTGGTCGTCGACCACCGCGACGCGGATGCGGGGCAGCGGCTGAGTCACTGCGGGCGCCACTCCAGGGCGACGTGGGTCCCGCCGGTGGGCCAGCGGCGAATGTCCAGCAGCGCCCCGATCTGCTCCGCGCGCTGCTGCATGTTGGCCATGCCCAGGTGCCCGGCCTGCAGGGCGCGCTCGGCGGCACCGGCGTCGATCCCCGGTCCGGCATCGTCCACCGACAGCGAGACGCCGCCGTCCTCCTCCACGCGGTAGCGCACGCGGATGGGGGCGCGGCCGTGCTTCACCGCGTTGGCCAGCGCCTCCTGCGCAACGCGGAACACCGCCAGCTCCACGCCGGGTGGCGGTCGTCGCTCATCGGCCCGCTCGAGCAGCACCTCGCCCTCCGCCAGCGGGCGGACACGGCCGACCAGCCACTCCAGCGCCGGCCCGGCGCCCAGGTCGTCCAGCAGCGGCAGACGCAGGTCCGAGGTGATGGTTCGCAGCCGCTCGGCCACCCCCCGGGCCAGATCCGCCCCTTCCGCGTCGCCTGCCGCATCCAGGCGGCGGACGAGCGCGGTGAGCTCCTGGAGGGCATCGTCGTGGAGGTCGGCCGCCAGCCGGGCCCGCTCCGCCTCGACGGCGGCGACCGCCAGATCACGCTGCCGCTGCGTGCGGGCGGCGAGACCCACCAGCGGGGCGATCGTCAGCCGGCGCCAGGCCACGAGCACCAGCAGCCAGCCCACGCACAGCACGATCCCGATCGGGTGGACCAGCATCGTCACCGCCGCCCCCGGCGTGAGCGACAGCGCCAGGACGTCCAGCCGATCGGTCAAGGTGCGCGGACCGCCCTCGTGCTGGCTCAGCGCGACCATGAGGCCCGGCACCACCGGGATCAGCCCAATCAGCAGGTAACGCTCGAAGCTGGTGTAGCCCAGGGCGACCGACGCGGCTACAGCCGCCACGGCCATGGCCCCTGAGAGCAGGAACAGGGTCCGACGCCAGGCGACGTCGGGATGATGGGCGCTGACGGCGCTGGCCACCGGCAGGGCTGCCAGCGTGGCCAACAGGGCCACCCAGATCATCATCTCGAGCTCCGAGCCGTTGCTCGACAGGACGAGCCCGAAGACGGGGACGGCCAGGGCCGCGGCGACCGGAATGGCAGCCGAGCGCCATGCCGCCCCCAGCAACCCGCGCCGCAGCACGAACGCGACGACGACGAAGACGACCAGGCCGATGATCGAGGCGAAGCCGTCGCAACACCTCACGAAGGCGGCCAACGCCGCGGGCAGCATGACCGCAACCGCGGCCGCATCCCGCACCCGGACCGGTCCGACCCGCCAGGCGGGTGGCTCGACGCGCTCGTCCGTCTCGGCCCGGATGCGGACCGCCGACCGTGCCGCACGAGCCTCCGACAGCGCCGCCGGAATGTGCCGGACTCGTCTCCACGCCCATGGACCGGCCAGCGCCACGACCAGCCATGCCGCCAGCGGCAGCAGGTTCGGGCCGCTGTAGGTGATCACCACCAATGCGGCCGCGCCAGACGCGGAGGCGGCCAGCAGGATCTGGAAGCGCTCGGCGGAGGTCCGCGGAACCGCGAAGGCGGCGACAGCGCCCGGCAGCAGCGGGATCCCGATCAGCAGGAGGCTGATTGACGCATCGCCGGCGAACGCGAGCTGGTCCATGCTGTCCAGCTGGACCGCGATCAGCAGGGCGGTGAGCGCCACCGCAACGGACGCCGCGAACAGGGCATCCGGCCAGCGCTCGACCGGATGCCGGTCCGCCAGCGCGCGCGCCAGCGGCAGCTCGCCGGCAACCACCAGCCCCAACGCGAGCCAGGCGGTGAGCGGCACGCCGGTGTACAGCAGCGGCAGGGTCACGAACGGGACCGCGACCCCGACGCCCAG
>DATMBH010000126.1:0-2416 GCA_035559335.1 Gemmatimonadales bacterium | reverse complement strand
CGCGCATCTTCGAGTCCGGGCGCAACCGTCCCGGCGGGCCGCCGCCGCAGCCCGAACCCGGCTCGCAAGAGGAGGCGATGCGGGAGACGATCCGCAACGTCTTCGCCGGCGGCATGCCACCCGCGGAGGTCGCGCAGAAGGTCGTCGACGCCATCGCCGCGCGCCGCTTCTATATCCTCACCCACGACCACTTCAAGCCGATCGTCGAGCGCCGCGCCGCCGCCATCGTCAACGGCGAGCCGCCTCCCACCGCCGGCCCGCCGCGCATCCTCCGCCAGCAGCCATGACGGCGCGGCGGACATGATGCGCCCGGCGTTTCCGCTATACTGCGGCGGCGCTCCGCATCGGGGCGTTTTGCTTCGGCCGGCGTAGCTCAGTGGCAGAGCAGCTGTTTCGTAACCATCGCCACGCCGTGCGCTATGCTCCAAGCGCGAACTGCCCCGCCGTAGGGCACACAGTTGTCTGGCGAAGCGCAAGACGGAAGAACGCTGGAAACGCTAGTTCAGTAATCCTCAAGCGGTATGATCTCGCCTGCGTCGTTTAGCGCGAGACCAGCCGAACGGCGCTTCTGATCCGCCAGAACAGCGGCGAACAAGCTAGCGGTGAAATCTTGCTGGAGACGCCTCCAGCGTTGTATCTCCGCATCCGCCGGTGTCCTCCAAACTACGGTGAAGAAGTCACCCTTGAACGAGGCCGCTATGGGTTCTCTACCAAACTCAGGGTTGATCTGGGATATCTCCTCAGTGAATCCAGCCAAGGCCGACAAGTCGTCGAGCGGCACGTTCAACCCGATGAGCGAGTAACCTTTGGCCGCGAACTGGCGCAGTGAGCCCTCGCTGAGACTCACCGCAGCGCTCTTGTCGACCAAGATCACAGCAGGACCATCTACAACCTCGTTCAGTTCCTGGAGGCCTGTTACACGACGAGCGTCCTCAAGCTCAGGCGCCAAGCGTGACACGGACGGGTCGGCCGTCAACAGGAAGGTCTCGGCCTCCGCGCCACTCGCCCGCTGGCTGTCTGGCCGCGCCGGCCACAAGAATGTCGCTGAAGCAAAGAGAGCCGCAACTAAGAGCGCGGCTAGCGCGGTCCGGGCGCGAAGGACACCTTTCGCTGCGACGTTCATATACAGCTCATCGTGTTCCAGCAGTACGAGTTATCGGCACCTGAACGCGTGGCAGTGAACAACGCGTACTGGGTAGTCGAAGGCTTAAACCAAGACCAATTGGTGCCATACCAATTCGTATAGTTGTTCGGCCCGCAGCCCGCCGGCGGAGGTAGCTGGTCGCAAAGGTAGACACGACCAGTAGTGCAGGTCTTGCCATTGTTGATCTGACACGCCTCTTCATCCAGAACCGAACCGATGTGGTACATGTTCGTCCCACGTACCCAAGCAAAGGCTTCCGATATGTTGATCGACGTGTCCGATTTCCCAACGGCGTAATATGTGTCCCCGCCTTCGATTCCTCGGGCCACATAGCTAGAGCACGTTCGCGTCCCGGTCGGGCAACCCACGCTCTTTCCGTTGTATGCGGCGCGCGCCGCGCCCGCTGGCAGCAGGGCCCCCACAATGGCCAACGCCGCGACCACCACCACTGAAAGCCCGACTTGCCTCATATGTCACCTACCAGCGAGTGCCGCGCACACGCAGTTTATCACGTTACGCCGGGTTGTCAAGCCCTCTCTAAACACAGGTCTCACCGCGGCTACGCCAGGATCCTGGTGGATTGCACTATCCCGGACTCGTGAGCCGCGCATGGGCACCGACCCACGAGTAGCGCTGCTATGTGGGTCTGCCTGTGCCCCGCTTGGTAACGCGGGGGCACATCTTTCAATCCGACGCAGCAGTGCTCGTAGCAGCTAGCGTGGTACGGGTCCCCCGTAATACTGGGCTGGGGTCTGACGGGATGGGGATCGCTCGCCGCGGGCAGGAAGGTCGATTGGCCTGAGCAGGCTCAAATTCACTTTTTGTCGTCCAGCTTGGACGCCAGCACCCGCGCGTCAAGAGGGCATCACCTGAATCGGGCAGAGCCGATTTCCAGACCCCGCCCTCTTGACCCTCTCCCGTTGGTCGCGTCCAGCGTGGCCTCTGGTGCTGCCCCGATCCGGTGCGGGTCTTCGCGGTGCGGACGCAGGAGTGACTTCGCTATACTGCGGCGGCGCTCCGCATCGGGGCGTTTTGCTTCGGCCGGCGTAGCTCAGTGGCAGAGCAGCTGTTTCGTAAACAGCAGGCCGTCAGTTCGAATCTGACCGCCGGCTCCATCTCCCACCAGGTCGCGCGCTCCAAGGTGAGCGCGCATTGCTTTGCGCCAGGTAGCTCTCGTGCGCTTGCTCCTCGCCCTCACCACCACGCTTGTCGCCGGCGCCGGTGCTCTCCTGGCCGCCTGCGGTGGCGGCGACGGCACGACGCCGGCCACGC
>DATMBH010000125.1:0-4621 GCA_035559335.1 Gemmatimonadales bacterium | reverse complement strand
CCGGCGCGGCGGCGGCCTCCGTCGCAACCGCCGCTTCCTCCTCCACCAGCGGGCCGCCGAGGCGGTTCAGCTGCTCTTCGGCCTCGGAGTTCATCGAGTCCACGGCGAGCAGCTTCATGAGCCAGCGCCGGGCGTCGTCATGCCGGCCGCCCCGCTCAGCGATGTCGGCCAGCGCCTTCAGCGCGATGATGTTCTCGGCGTCGAGCGAGAGCACCCTCTCGAACGACGCCTGCGCCGCCGCGTCGTCCTTCTTGTCGAGGTGACAGCGCGCCAGGACGATGTGCGCCGAGAGGTAGTCCGGGTGCTTGACCAGCCCGGCCGTGATCACCTCCAAGGCGCGGTCCAGCTGCCCCGCCTTGCGATAGGCATCAGCCAGCGGTGCGAAGTACCGGCCGTCCGGGTTCTCGGCGTACCGGGCTTCGAGTTTCTCTATCTCACTGAGGGCGGCCATCGGCCTCCGTTTGGGTGGCAACCGGCCCAGGTGGGCTGAGGTCGTAACCGCCGCGAACATACGCACTTGGCGCGAGGCATGTCAACGCCTCGGGGCCCCTGGCCGGTTGGCTTTAGGCCTTGTCCCTTCTACATTTAGCCCCCTTCAGGACGGCGCTGACAGGCTTTGACCGGGAGTGCAGGCATGCTGAGCACGATGCGCGAGAAGACCAAGATCGTGATGGTCGTACTCGCGGTGGCGTTCGTGGGCTGGCTGGTGTTCGACGTCGGGATGGGTGTGACCGGCCAGTCGGCCGGTGCGGTGCCGGATGTGGGGTCCGTGAACGGACGGCCGATCCGCTACCAAGCCTGGATCGAGGCGTATCGGGCCGCCTACGAGCAGGCGCGCCAGCAGAACCCCGGCGTCAACTTCACCCGTGAAGAACAGCAGCAGATCGAGGACGCCGCCTTCAACTCGCTGGTCGAGGCGGAGCTGATCCGCGAGGAGCTGGAGCGCCGCGGCATCGTGGTGACCGACCGCGAGGTGACCGATGCGGTGCTGCGGTTCCCGCCGCCGGAGATCATGCAGAGCCCCGACTTCCAGACCGATGGGCGGTTCGACCCGGTGAAGTACGAGCGGTTCCTGCGTTCCAACAACGCCACCAGCCGCGAGTTTCTGCTGGCTCTGGAAGCGCGCTACCGCGAGGAGCTGCCGCGCTTCAAGCTGCTGCAGCAGGTGACGTCCGACATCTACATCCCCGACGCCAAGCTGTGGCAGATCTGGCGCGACACGCGCGAGAGCGTAACGGTGCGCGCGCTGGTGATCCGGCCGGCCGTCCACGTGTCGGACGCCTCGATCCGGATCAGCGACGAGGAGGTGCGCCAATACTACGAGCGCCACCGCGATGAGTTCAGGCGTCCGGCGCGGGCGGTGCTCTCGTTCGTGGCGCTGCCGCGGCTGCCCACGCCGGCCGATTCGGCCTTGATCAACGCCCACGTTAGGGCGCTACGCGATTCGCTGGTGCGCGGCCTGCTGGATTTCGAGACGGTCGCGCGCAGCCAGTCGATGGACACTGCATCCGCGGCGGAAGGCGGCGCGCTGCCGCGCTTCGGCCGGGGCCAGATGGTACGCGAGTTCGAGGATGCCGCCTTCCGGGTGCCCGTGGGCCAGGTCTCCGAACCGGTCGTGACCACTTACGGCGTGCACCTCATCAAGGTCGAGTCGCGCACGCGCGACAGCGTGAATGCCCGCCACATCCTGTTTCGGTGGACGCGGATGGGCGCGCGCCTTGACACGCTCGAGATGCTGGCAGACTCGCTGGACCGCATCGCCGCCGAGCAGACCGACGGCACGATGCTCGACTCGGCGGCGCGCCGGCTGAACCTGCCGGTCCAGGTGGGACCGACGCTGTGGCAGGGAATCCCGTATGTCCTGGGCAGGTACCGCATCCCGGACGTAGGGGTGTGGGCGTTCGAGTCCGAGGTTGGAACCACCAGCCCGGTAATCGAGACCAGCGGCGCGTTCTACGTGTTCCGGTTGGACAGCGTGTACCAGGAGGGGCCGCTGCCGTTCGCCGATGCCGAGGCGGAGGTTCGTCAGGCAGTGGCGGCACAGAAAAAGCGCGATGCCGCCGAGGCGATTGCGCGCGACGTGCAGCGCCGGCTCTCGGCGGGACAGACCCTGGAACAGGTGGCTTCCGAGCTGCGGCTCGAACTGGAGACGCTGGGACCGTTTACCCGCACCGGCAACGTGCCCCTGCTAGGCCAGGCGACGGCCGCAGTGGGAGCTGCGTTCCGGCTGCGGGTCGGGGACGTGTCACGGATGCTGAGTCACGACGGCAACTTCATTTTCCTGCGCGCCGAGCGGAGGGTGGCAGCCGACTCGAGCGCCTGGGCCGCGCAGCGCGACGCTCAGCGCAGCGAGCTGACTCAGGCCGCCAGGCAGATCCGGGTCCAGTACTACATGCAGGCGCTACGCCGGGCGGCGAACATAAGGGACAGAAGGGCGGAGGTGCTGAGACAGGCGCCGGTGGAGAACTAGGCTCGGCCGCCCTACCCTTCCCGGTTACTCGAACCCTGCTCCGAGCCTGACCCGAGCCTCCGCGGCTCCGGGGGCGGCGGTGCCGGTCGTTCGATCTCGTCCGTCACCTCGCTCATCGACCGCTTGAACTCCCTGATCGACTTGCCCATGGCCGCGCCGATCTCGGGAAGCCGGCGCGCTCCGAAGATCAGTAGCACGATGGCGAGGATGATCAGGATTTCGGACATCCCCAGATTGCCGAACATAGTGACCGCTCCTTGCGGTTCCGGGCTGCTCGCCGTCTAGAACAGCGAGCGCGCCAGCAGGTACGCCAGCACTACGCCCACGACGGCCATCACGGAGACCGTGATCCCGACCGGGCCCAGCGTGAAAGATAACACCAGCAGGTCGATGGACACCGGTCCAAGGCGCGGAGTCACCGCGAACGTGAGCACCTCCTTGGGCGCCCCGGCGGGCAGCACCTGCTCCAGCAGCGCGTGCAGGAAGCCGCCCAGCACGAACCCCGCCGACAGCACGCCGAGGTAGAACAGCGGCCGGCGCGGGACGTTAGCCATCAGGACCGGCGCTCCACCGCGTAGGCGATCGCCGCGTGCAGCGCGTCGCGGGCCGGGCTGGGCGGCAGCCCCTGGAGCGAGTGCTCTGCCTGCTCGGCCCACTCCAGGGCGCGGTTGCGCGCGAACTCCAGCCCGCCGCACCGTTCGACCAGCGCGATCACCTCGAGCACCTGCTCGTCGGCCGGCTCCGCCTCCGAGAACAGCTGCGCCACCTTGTCGCGCTCGGACGGATTCATCTCGCGCAGCGCCGCGATCAGAGGCAGCGTCACCTTGTGCTCGCGCAGGTCGTTTCCCGACGGTTTGCCGGTCACGCTTTCGGCCTCGGTGTAATCGAGCAGATCGTCGCACACCTGGAACGCCATTCCCAGGGCGTCCCCGTAGGTGCGCAGCGCTTCGCGCGCGTCGGCGCCGGCCAGCAGCGCGCCCGTCTCGCACGCGCCGGCCAACAGCGAGGCCGTCTTGGCGCGGATCGTGACCTCGTAGTCCTCCTCGCGAAAGGCCAGCGCGTCGTACTGGGCCAGCTGGCGCATCTCACCAATCGTCATCTCGTTCGTGACGCGCGATAGCACGCGCAGCGGCTCAAGGTCGCCCAAGCCCACCAGCTCGATGATCGCGCGCGAATACAGGTAGTCGCCCATGATCACCGACACCTGGTGGCTGAACAGCGCGTTCACCGTGGGCATGCCGCGGCGCAGCGCCGAGTGGTCGACCGAGTCGTCGTGGACCAACGTGGCCAGGTGGATCAGCTCGATGACCGCCGCCAGGCGCACGGCGCGCGGGTCGTGGCCGCCGGAGGCCTGGTGGCTGAGCAGCAGCAGGGTGGGACGGAACAGCTTGCCCTTCATCTGGAGCAGGTGGCCGTTGACTTCCTGAATGAGGGGGAAGTCAGCCGCCACGATGTCGCGCAGCGTGGCCGTCACCTGGTCCAGCTGGCCGATTACCGGCTGCTGGACTTCGGCCAGCGTCACGCCGGCGGTCTGATGCGACATCAGACCCCGGCCCTGCTCAGCTCGTTCACGCGGTCGCCAACATCGGCAAAGGTGATGTCCACGGCAAAGACCCGGTTGTAGGCCGCAAGCGCTTCGGCGCCCCTACCCAGCTCCTGTAGAGTACGGCCCAGCCAGTACAACAGACCGATGCGCTCGGCGTCGCCGCTGGCGGGCAGCTCCAGGCCGCGCCGCAGAATGGCCTCGGCAACCGCGAACTGGCCCTTCTCAAAGAAGCACAGGCCCAGCGCCTCGGAGCTCTTGAGCCGCCCCTCGGTCGACCGCAGCGCCTTCTGGAACTCGGCGATCGCCTCGTCGAGCAGGCCCATTTCCTTGTACGCGACACCCAGGTCGTAGTGGCTCTGGAAATCCTCCTCGCCGACGTTGGCTTCGATGCCTTTCTTGAAGGCGGCGAGCATTGCCTGGAAGTCCTTCTGCTCGTCCCCGGTGGGCTCTTCGTCCTCGATCCGCATCCGCGTGTCTTTGGGGGCTTCGTCTTCCTCGAGCAGCAGCGCGCCGAGGTCCACGTAGTCCCCACCGGAAGCTGGCGCCCCGGCGGCCGGTGCCGCGGCCGCTGGCGTCGAAGCACGCTTGGCCGGAGCCGCCGGCGG
>DATMBH010000124.1:0-6075 GCA_035559335.1 Gemmatimonadales bacterium | reverse complement strand
TGGCACCAGGCCCGCGAGGCGGACAGCCCGCCAGTGAGGCGAATCTCCCGCGCATTGACCGGCATCCGCACAAAGCCTTCGTGAAGGTTCATCACGCTGCCCTCGAGCAGCGCGCGGCACAGCACCGCCGGTTCCGCGGATTCGAGGTCGAAGCCGAAGGCAACCGGCTTCGCGTTTGGGACATCGGGCGTGCGCTCGCCCACGAACCACGGCACCAGCACGCGGCCCTCGTTGCCGGGTCTGGTGGCGGCAATCAGCGCCTCGAAATCCCCATGGGACAGCCCGAAGCGCTCCAGCAGCCGGTCGTAGTTTCCGGCCATGTTCGATACGCACAGCAGCGGGAGGTGGCGGCCCGCGCTGTCGCGATAGGCGGCGATCTCACCGGTCGGATCCACGAACGGCTCGTCCAGCACGGTGCACGCCGTACCGCTGGTGCCGAGGCTGATGGTTACGATGCCGGGCTCGACGTTCCCGGTGCCCACGGCGCTGTACATGTTGTCGCCGCTGCCGGCGTCCACTCGGCATCCCTCCGCGAACCCGAATCGCTCGCGCAGCTCCCTGCCGACCGTGCCAATGGTGCGATCGGCCGGCAGCAGGGGTGGGAGCTTCTGCATGAGCGCGGGATCGATTGCGGACATGACCCTGCTCGACCAGCGCTCGGTCCCCGGATGCCACAGCGCCATGCCCGAGGTGTCACCCGGCTCCAGCGCGCGGATGCCGCCCTCGGGCCCGCCGGTGAGCCACCAGTTCACGTAGTTGTGCACCACGAACAGGGTGGCGGAGGCCGCGTAGCGCTCGGGCTCGTGCCGCTTCAGGTGCAGGATCTTGGGCGCCGTGTATCCGGTGCGTTGGGTGTTGCCCACCTCGCGCAGCATCGCAGCCGGCCCGCCGACCGCGTCGGTAAGGATCCGGCACTCCACGGCCGTGGAGAAGTCGTTCCACAGCTTCGCGCGCGGCCGCGCCAGTGTGCCGTCGGCCGTCAGCGCCACCAGGCCGTGCTGCTGGCCTGAGACCGAGATGCAGCGGATAGCGGAGGCAGGAACTCCTGCCTGCCGCAACCTCCCCAGCAGCATCCGCGCCGCCTCGATCCACATGCGGGGGTCCGATTCCGAGCAGCCCTCGCACAGCCCGCTCACCGTGCCCTCAACGGTGCCGAACTGCGGCAGATCGCGGTCGTAGTCGACGCGGTCCACGTGCACCGGCGCGCCCGAGGTCGAGACGACCACCAGTTTGCATCCCTGGGTCGAGACGTCGAGTCCCGCGAACAGCGCGCCGGCGTCGGCTCTCACAGGTTGGCGATCAGGATCTCCTCCAGCTCGCCGCGGTGGTCCGCGGGGTGGAGGTGACACTCGAGAATGCGTTCGTGCGGCAGCCGCGCGAGGCGCTCGCGGAGCCGCTCGATGGCACGGATGTTCAGCTCGACCGCGCGCTGCACCGGCATGTTCTCCGGATTGATGTCAATGCCGATCCACTCGCGGTAGCCGATGGCCCATAACGAGTAGAGCAGTGCCTCCGCCTCGTGCGGGTTCACCACACCTACGTTGTTGTCCTGGTCATAGTTCCCGTCGGGCTGGCTGTTCCAGTGGGTGTGGGCCAGGCGGCCCTCCATGGCGACCAGCGAGAAGGCCGCCGGCAGCAGCTCGAAACCCATCTTCACATGGCCGGTTTCAGGGTTGAGACCCACCAGCGCGTGACCCTCCTCGAGCAGCCTGCGGTTCACCGGATTGCGCAGCCGCGCCTCGATGCGGCGCGCAGCCAGAATCCCATCGGCGGTAGTGCGGTAGATGTTGTTAGGCACAGGCTCGTATGGCTTGGGCTCGATTGCCACCCGCACGCCCGGGACCGCGTCCATGGCCGCGGCCAGCTCGCCCTCGAACCGGTCCCACATCGCCATGTACGGGGTGCCGTGCAGGTAGCGGTAGCCGTCCATGCCCGGCCACGAAATTGCGCACCCGGCATCGAGCTCGCGCACCAGTCGCAGCGCGCCCACCGCGATTTCGCGCGCGTGGGCGCGGATAGCCGGATCGGGATTCGACAGGCTCCCGAACTCGAAGCGCTTCTCGAAGAAATGCGAGAACGGGACCGCGACCAGCCGGATCCCGGTTTCCCGCCTCAGTGCGCGATACAGGTGGGCGTTGTCCTCGTTGACCTCCGCCGGGTAGTGGGCCTCGATTCCGGTCACGCCCAGACTCGCCATGCGCGCGGCCATCTCGAGCCGCTGCTCGACGCTGGCCTCCGGCACGTAACGCTCGTGGAACCGCCCGCCGCCGGGAGTGAAGTACCAGATGCCCACCGAGAAGCGGAGCGGGAACTCGCCGCGCAGGTTGCGCAGCATCCGCTCCGGGTCGCGGGCCTCGCACTGCGCTCTCAGGTCTCTCAGCTCCCAGGCCATCGGCAGCTCCGCACCGTTGCTGTCCGCTACACTCTCCGCAGGGAGCCGCGGTAAGTCAAACCGCGGCGGTTGGACACGGCGGCGCTCACGGCGTAGGATGCTCGCCGATGAACGCGTTCTCCGCGCTGGACTGGACCGTGCTGGCCGCCTACTTCGGCGTGCTGCTTGGCATCGCCTGGTGGGTGGTGCGCCGCCAACCGGCCACCTCGACCGACTACTTCCTTGCCGGCCGCCACGTCGGGTGGTTCGTGGTGGGAGCATCGATCTTCGCCTCCAACATCGGCAGCGAGCACGTGGTGGGCCTGGCGGGCACGGCCGCGAAGACCGGCATGGTGATGGGCCTGTACGAGCTGCACTCGTGGCTGGCGCTGCTGCTGGGTTGGGTGTTCATCCCCTTCTATCTGCGCAGCCGCGTGTTCACGATGCCGGAGTTCCTGGAACGGCGCTATTCGCCAGCGGCGCGCTGGTTCCTGTCCCTCGTGAGCCTGGTGGGATACGTGCTTACCAAGGTGTCGGTAACGGTGTACGCGGGTGCGGTGGTGTTCCAAACCCTGATGGGCGTGGACTTCTGGACCGGCGCTCTGGTCACGGTGCTGCTCACCGGAGCTTACACGGCGCTCGGCGGGCTGAGAGCGGTCGTCTACACCGAGGCGGTGCAGGCGCTGGTGCTCATTGCCGGATCGGCCGCCGTCACGCTGATCGGCCTCGACCGCATCGGTGGCTGGAGCAACCTGGTGACGACTGCGGGCAGCGACCACCTGACGCTGTTCCTTCCGGCCGACCACGCCGAGTTCCCCTGGCCCGGCATGGTGCTGGCCCCGCCCATCGTGGGGCTGTGGTACTGGTGCACCGACCAGTACATCGTGCAGCGGGCGCTGGCGGCGCGGGACGAAAAGCAGGCGCGGCGCGGTACCATCTTCGCCGCGTACCTCAAGCTGCTGCCGTTCTTCATCTTTATGATTCCGGGAGTGGTGGCCTTCGCCCTGGCCCGCACCGGCCGGCTCGAACTGAGCTCGCCAGACCAGGCCTTTCCGGTGATGGTGAAGGCGCTGCTGCCTGCGGGTCTGCGCGGGCTGGTGGCGGCCGGGCTGCTGGCGGCGCTGATGAGCTCGCTGGCGTCGGTGTTCAACTCCTGCTCGACGCTGTTCACGATGGACATCTACCGCAAGCTCAGGCCCGCAACCGACGAAGCGCGCCTGGTGCGGGTGGGCCGGATCGCGACGGCCGTCGTGGTGGCGTTCGGAGTGCTGTGGATCCCGCTGATGGAACGCGTCTCGGGGGAGCTGTATCACTACCTGCAGAGCGTCCAGGCCTATCTCGCGCCCCCGATCGCAGTGGTGTTTTTCCTGGGCCTGTTCTGGAAGCGGCTCAACGCGGCGGGCGCGACCAGCGCGCTGGCCGGCGGATTCCTGTTAGGCATGGCCCGCCTGGTCGCCGAGCTGAATCGGGAATCGCTGGGCGGCGCGCTGCGCTGGTTCGCGGAGGTCAACTTCCTGTACTTCGCGCTGCTGCTGACCGGGGCTTGCGTCGCGCTGCTGGTGGTCACCAGCCTTCTGACCGCGCCACCTGACGAGTCGCGCATCCTGGGACTCACGTACGCGACGACCGGCGCGGCCGAACGCGATGCCTCGCGCTCCTCGTGGAACGCGCTCGACGTCGCGCTGTCGCTGCTGGTACTGCTGGTGCTGGCGCTCACCATGCTCTACTTCTCGCCCCTCGGCATCGGGTAGCGCCGTGCGGTCCGTCCCGGCGCTGCTGCTGCCGGCAGCTCTCGCGCTGGCCAGTTCCGCCTGCGGCCGCGCACCTTTGGCCCGGGCCGCCCCGGCCGGCCAGCAGACCGAGCTGCCGTTCCGCAACCCGGACCTGCCACTGGAGCAGCGCGTGGCCGACCTCGTCAGGCGCCTGACGCTGGAGGAGAAGATCGGGCAGCTGGGCACCGCGGCGAGCGCCATCCCGCGGCTCGGCATCCCGGCCTACGACTGGTGGAACGAGGGACTGCACGGCGTGGCCCGGGCCGGACGCGCCACGGTGTTCCCGCAGGCCATCGCCCTGGCCGCGACCTGGGACACCGCGCTGATTCGCCGGGTCGCGACGGTGATCTCGCTGGAAGCCCGCGCCAAGCACCATCACGCCCTGCGCCGGGGCCGCCACGGGATCTACGAGGGACTCACCTTCTTTTCGCCCAACATCAACATCTTTCGCGACCCGAGATGGGGTCGCGGCATGGAGACCTACGGCGAGGACCCATTCCTGGCCGGACGGCTCGCGGTGGCGTTCGTGCGGGGCATGCAGGGAGACCACCCACGCTACCTGAGGACCATCGCCACACCCAAGCACCTTGCCGTGCACAGCGGCCCCGAGCCGGACCGCCACAGTTTCGACGCCGTGGTGGACGAGCGTGACCTGCTCCAGACCTACCTACCGCACTTCGAGACCGCGGTGGTCGAAGGCGGGGCGCTGAGCGTGATGTGCGCCTATAACCGCCTGCGCGGCGATCCCGCCTGCGCCAGCGAGCTGCTGCTGCGGGACGTGCTGCGCGGGCGCTGGGGTTTCCGGGGCTACGTGGTGTCCGACTGCTGGGCGATCACCGACATCCACGAGCGCCATCGCGTCGCGCGCGACGAGGCCGAGGCGGCCGCGCGCGCCTTGCGGGCAGGTACCGACCTGGCCTGCGGCCCGGAGTACCGCAGCCTGCGGGCGGCACTGGAGCGCGGACTCATCAGCGAGGCGGCGATCGATACCGCGGTGAGCCGGCTGTTCCGGGCCCGCATCATGCTAGGCATGTTCGACCCTCCGGAGCGGGTGCCGTGGGCCGCCACCCCCACCACCGTCAACGAGTCGCCCGCCCACGCCGCCGTCGCGCTGGCAGCGGCACGCAGCTCGCTGGTGCTGCTGCGCAACCAGGGCGACCTGCTGCCGCTGCGCGGCGACGTGGGGCCAGTGGCGGTGATCGGGCCAGCCGCTGACGACGCCGACCTATTGCTGGGCAACTACAACGGCCAGGCCTCGCACCCGGTCACGCCGCTGGAGGGCCTGCGACGCCGGATCGGCGCCGACCGGGTGCGTTATGCGCGCGGCAGCGATATCGCCCCCGGCGTTCCGACCCTGACCCCGGTGCCCTCGGGCGCGCTGCGCGGACTGCGCGGCGAATACTTCGCCAACCAGCGCTTGGCGGGCGAGCCGGTGGCGATTCGCTCCGATCCGGCGGTGGACTTCACCTGGTGGGAAGACGCGCCGCTCCCTGGTCTGCCGGACGACAGCTTCAGCGTCCGCAGGACCGGCGAGCTGGTGGCGCCTGTCTCGGGGCGCTACGCCCTGGGCGTCCGTGCGTTCGGCGCAGCGCGGCTGTGGCTGGCTGACTCGCTGCTGGTCGAGCAGTCCGACCGCCACGTGGTGTGGACCCACTCGGCGTGGGTGCAACTGGCAGCCGGCGAGTCGCGGCGGATCCGGCTCGAGTACCATGACCGCCGCGCCGATGCGCTGGTGCAGCTGGTGTGGTCGGTGCCTAACCCGCACCTGCTCGAGGAGGCGGTAGAGGCGGCGCGCGGAGCCGACGTGGCGATGCTGTTCCTCGGGCTCTCGCCCCGGCTGGAGGGCGAGGAGATGCCGGTGGCCGTGCCCGGATTCGCGGGCGGAGACCGCATCACGTTGGGCCTGCCCGAACCGCAGGAGCAGCTGCTGCG
>DATMBH010000123.1:0-2141 GCA_035559335.1 Gemmatimonadales bacterium | reverse complement strand
GAACCGCTCCCCGCCCAGGATCGCCGCCAGTTCGGGCCGCAGCACCTTGAGCGCCACCTTGCGATCGTGCCTGACGTCGTGGGCGAGGTACACCACCGCCATACCGCCCGCGCCTAGCTCGCGCTCGATCAGGTAGCGGTCGGCAAGCGCCGCGGCGAGGTGGGAGGAGACTTCAGTCACGCGCATCAACCTGTGCGCCGCCCTGGGTGCGGCGACGCAGCTCCTCGAACCAGCCCAGCACCATCACCAGGTTGGCGGCATCAGGGCCGGCCTTCACGAACACGAAGTTCCGCCCGTCAGGACTCACGTCGTAGTCGGCGTGCTGCGAGGCCCGCTGATAGGGCGCGCTAAACAGCGAGCGGCGCTGGCCGACGTCGAACACGGGTCCGGGGCGGACCTCAACGGCGACCAGCGAATCGGCTGTGCGGTAGTAGAGCGTGCGGCCATTCCGCGCCCAGCGCGGTTCGGTCCCGCCGCTGATGGACACCTGCCAGCGGCCGGAGGGTTCGGGAAAGGCGCGGACGTAGACTTCGTCGACGCTGCTTTCGTCGGACGTGTACGCCAGCCAGCGTCCGTCGGGAGAAATCGCCGGCGTCCGCTCTTCGAACGGAGTACGGAGGTAGGGGCGAGCGACGCGTGGGCTGTCGAGCGGGAGCACCCACAGGTCGCGCTTGCTCACTGGATTCGACTCGCGAAAGACAGCCAGGCGCCCGCTCGGCGCGAACGCCACTTCCCACTGCGCGTTGTCCGCTCGGTACAGCTCCTGCGGTTCGCCGCTTCCGTCCGCCGCCACCTGGTACAGGTCATATGCCAGAGTACCGGCGCGGCTCCAGGCGAAGCCGATACGGCGGCCGTCAGGCGTCCACTCGGGATACCTCGCCTGGCCCTCGAACGTCAGGCGCGACAGCGTTCCGCGCTCGGTGTCCAGCACCCGGATTGCCACGGAGCGCTGCTCCAGGGCTTCCAGTGCGATGCGCCTACCATCCGGCGAGAACCGCGGCGCGGCCAGGCCGAGGAGGTCGCGAGTAAGCGGGCGCTCCCGCCCGGTCTGATCGACGAGCACCAGGGTTCGTCCAGAGGTCTGGCCACCGAGGTAGGCGAGCGTCCCGCCCGCCGAGATCGAGAACTCGGCGGCCCCCGTCACCTTGACCAGTAGGCCCTCGAGCAGCGAAACGGGCGAGCTGGTCACGCGCAGGCTCCGCGGGTCGAAACCGACCGCGACCAGTGAGCCCTCTTGCGTCGCGTACACGAGGTGGCCAGTTGCGACGTACTGGGCCATGGAGGCGCCTCGAACCAGGATGACTTGGCGCCGCTCTCTGAGTGAGACTACCGCGAGGCTATAGCCTTCAGGTCCCTGGATTCCGTACACCACGGCCGCGTTGCCGGGCAGTAACGTAGGCCAGCGGTGGCTGATTTCGCCGCTGTCGGTCCGGAGCGTGGTGAGCGTGTCCACCGATCCGCCCGCCGCCGACACCCGCAACAGCCCGCCGGTCGACGATGAGACGAACACGATTTGGTCATCCGTGCCCCACACGCCGCCGCGCTCCGACGACACGTCCGCGACCGCCAGCGGCGGCCCGCCCGCCAGCGAGACCTTGCGCAGCTTGCCTTCGGCGAAGTAGGCAACCCATTCGCCGTCGGGCGAGAAGAACGGGGACTCGGCGCCGTCAGTGCCTGCGATCGGTCGGGCCTCTAGCTGCTCCAGACGCCGCACGAACAGCTGTCGCCCGCGCTGCCCGCGGCCGACGTACACCAGCGTTCTGCCGTCAGGTGAGAGTGCCAGCGATGTGCCGTCGTGATCGGTGCGCGGAGCCTGCTCCGCGGGCAGATTCACCGCGAATCTCGACAGCTCGACGGAGCGACCGGGCGCCAGCCAGCCGCCGAACGCCGCGGCGGCCGCCAGCGCCGCCAGGGCCCAACCTGCCCAGGGGACCAGGGATCGGGGGTCGGGTATCAGGAGACGGCGAGCCGGAGCCGCGCTCGGCACCGTTGGCGCCATGTCTGCGGTGAATCCGGTGCGGGAAAGCGCCTCGGCGAACTGGGCGGCGCTGCTGAAGCGGTCGGCCGGCAGCTTCTGGAGCGCGGTGCGGATCGCCGCCTCCACATGCGGCGGGATCGTCCTTCTCTGCAGCGTGAGCGAG
>DATMBH010000122.1:0-5917 GCA_035559335.1 Gemmatimonadales bacterium | reverse complement strand
CTGAAGGCCGGTGCGAACTGCTGACCCTTCCGCCGCACCTAGTCGCGCCCGAGAAGCGGGAACGCGTGTTCAGCATCGTCTCACCGCTCGAGCACCTGCTGGAGCGCGAGCGGCGCTTCCGCCGCGCGGTCCGCCAGCGCGAGGCGTACGAGGCACTGGAACGGCTCGGCGGCCGCGCGAGCGCGCGCCAGCTGGAACAGGCCGGCGTGCGTGCGGGGGCGCTCAGGGCGCTGGTTGCCTCAGGGCTGGTCGCGATCGGCACGGTGCGTGCCGATCGCGACCCGTTCGCCGCCCTGCAGGCGAGCCCGCCCCCGGGCCCGTTGACGCACGACCAGCTGGCGGCGCTGCAAGTGCTCGAGTCGCTGGGCGCAGGCGAGTCAGCCTTGCTGTTCGGTGTCACGGGAAGCGGCAAGACGCTGGTGTATCTGGAATACCTGCGGCGACGCGTCGCGGAGGGCGGGAGCGCCATCGTGCTGGTGCCGGAAATCGGGCTCACGCCACAGACCGTGGCCAGGTTCCGTGGGGTGTTCGGCGATTCGGTCGCGGTACTGCATTCCGGGCTCTCCGACGGCGAGCGCTATGACGCGTGGCGCTCGCTCCGAGAAGGCCAAAAGCGCGTCGCCGTCGGGGCCAGATCGGCGGTATTCGCGGCGGTGCCACGCCTGGCGGCGATCGTCGTGGACGAGGAACACGACGCTTCGTACAAGCAGGCCGACCCGGCGCCGCGCTACCATGCGCGTTCGGTGGCGCTGCGGCGCGCCCAGCTTGCCGAGGCGCGAGTAGTGCTGGGGAGCGCTACGCCGTCGCTGGAGACGATGGCCGCCGCCGAACGCGGCCACATCCGCCTGACGGCGCTCCCGGAGCGCGTGGGGGCGCGGCCGCTGCCGCCGGTCGAGGTGGTGGACTTGCGCGGCGCGGCGCGCGAGGTGGCCCGCCGCGCCACCGCCGTGCCGTGGTCCGAGGAACTGGACCGGGCGCTGGCCGGCGCGCTGGCGCGCGGCGAGCAGGCGATCATGCTGCTCAACCGCCGCGGGTTTGCGGTGTTCGTCCAGTGTCCCGCGTGCGGTGAGGTGTGGGACTGCCCCAACTGCTCGCTCAGCCTCACGTTCCACCGCTCGCCACCACTGCTGCGCTGCCACCACTGCGACCATCGCGAGCGCCCGCCGGTCGAGTGCCGCAACTGCGGCGAGCTGACCCAGCGCTACCGCGGCGTAGGCACCCAGCAGCTCGAACAGTTCATCGCCGAGCGGTTTCCGTCGGCGCGCATCGCGCGCATGGACGTGGACACCACCGTGGGCAAGTGGGCGCATCACCGCATCCTTGAGCGCGTGGCCAGGGGCGAGGTGGACGTGCTGGTCGGCACGCAGATGATCGCCAAGGGACTCGACTTTCCCAACGTGACAGTAGTGGGCGTGGTGGATGCCGACGTGGCGCTCAACCTGCCGGATTTCCGCTCATCCGAGCGCACCTTCCAGCTGCTGACCCAGGTCGCCGGGCGCGCCGGCCGCGGGCCGCGCGGCGGTCGCGTGATTGTCCAGACCAGGGAGCCGCACCACCCGGCCATCCAATTCGCGGCGCGTCACGACGTGGCTGGATTCGTCCGCAGTGCGTTGGAAGAGCGTCGCGAGCCGCCGTACCCGCCGCACGTTCACCTGGCCAACGTGGTGGTGAGCGGCGGTTCCGAGAAACGCGTGGCCGAGGGCGCGCTGCGGCTGAGCGAGTGGTTGCGGCGGCTGTTCCGTGCCCGGCCGGGCTCCTCGCTCGACCTGCTCGGCCCGGCGCCGTGCCCCATCGAGCGGGTGCGCGGCCGGTGGCGCTGGCACCTGCTGCTCCGCACGCCCGACGCCTCGCGCCTGACACAGGTGTGCGGCTACCTGGCGCAGAAGGCGCCCGTCGCGCCGGGAACACGGCTGGTGGTGGACCGGGATCCCTTGTCACTGCTATGAAATGAGAACAGAGGGCCACAGCGGGCATGGAAGCCACTGTTGCCCACTGTTGCGCTCTGTGCCCTCTGTTGTCCTCTGTGTCCTCTAAGTATCTTCCTCCGCCGTGAACACCACGCCGCCGCCGCGGCCGCTTAGCCAGTGACCGCGCCCGATTCCATTCGGGACAACCCTCCGGCCGATGGGATGGTCCTTCCCCCAGGCGGCCGGATTGTCGTTACGGAGCCTCGCGCCGAAGTCGTCGAGCCGCCGGCACAGTGGCCTCACGGCGCCGGGCTGTGGCGGCTGTTGCGCCTGGTAGCGCGCGAGATGCCGCGCGATGAGGTAATGCGGGCGTGGGCGTTCCCCGGAGTGGTCCGGGAGGGACGCGAGTACGGCGTGGCCGTGATCACGCGGCGCGGCCAGACCAGGGAGCGCGTGTACCGCGCCCGCTACGTTCTGCACGTCAAGGGGCAGGACCGCGGTCGCGCCACTCTGGAGCTGGAGGAGACGGCGGAAGCGCCAGCGGAGCTGCTGCCGCGGGTGATCGAGGGCGTTGGCCGGCGAGCGGACGAGGCTGGCGAGGCGTTCGAGTTGGATCTCGGACTGTGGCGAGGGACCGATTTCCAGGGAGCTGGGTGAGGTGACCGGCCCGCTGCTCGAGGCGTTCAGACGCTATCTCCGCGAGCACAACCTCCCCGTGACAACGCAGCGAGAGCTGGTGGCCGAGGTGATCTTCGGCACGCCGGGACACCACAGCGCCGACGACATCGAGAGGGCGTTGCGGCAGCGAGGTGCGCGCGTCGGCAAGGCGACGGTGTACCGCACGCTCGACCTGCTGGCCGAGAGCGGGATGATCACGCGGCGGGACTTCGGCGATGGGTTCCGGCGCTATGAGCGCGCCCCGGGTCGCCAGCACCACGAGCACCTGATCTGCATCCGCTGCGGCAAGGTTATCGAGTTCGTCAACGAGCGTCTGGAGCGGATGAAG
The DNA here is from genome assembly GCA_035559335.1 of Gemmatimonadales bacterium. Classification (GTDB taxonomy): domain Bacteria; phylum Gemmatimonadota; class Gemmatimonadetes; order Gemmatimonadales; family JACORV01; genus DASXPG01. The sequence continues at coordinate 3,004 of DATMBH010000122.1, read as the reverse complement.
GCGCTCATCGCGGAAGAATACGGCTTCCGCCACCACCATCACCGGCTGGAGATCTTCGGCACCTGCCCGGAGTGCCAGCAGCGCGCCGGAATCGCGCCTTCCACATCACCAGGACCGAGGATTTAGGCCGTGTCGTACAATCCGATGCGTTTCGTCCCGACCAAGGGCTTTCTCACGCGCGGTGTAGGCCGCCACAAGGAGAAGCTGACCAGCTTCGAGATGGCGCTGCGCGATGCGGGTATCGAGAAATACAACCTCGTCAGGGTGAGTTCGATCTTCCCTCCGCATTGCAAGCTGGTCTCGCGCCAGGAGGGACTGCAGCTGCTGCGGCCGGGTCAGGTCGTGTTCGCGGTGCTGGCCGAGATGAGCACCAACGAGCCGAGCCGCATGGTGGTGGCCTCGATCGGCTTGGCGATCCCGGCCGACCCTAACCACTACGGCTATATCTCCGAGCACCACTCCTACGGACAGAAGGAACAGGTCGCGGGCGACTACTCGGAGGACCTCGCGGCGTCGATGCTGGCCACCACGCTGGGCGTGCCGTTCGATCCGAACCAGGCCTGGGACGAGCGGCGTGAAGTGTATCTGATGTCAGGCGATATCGTGAAGACCCGCAACGTCACGCAGTCGGCCGAGTGCGGGCCGGACGGGCTGTGGACCACGGTGGTGGCGGCGTGCGTGTATGTGGAGTACCACGAATAGACAGTGGGACAGTGGGACAGTGGGACAGTGGGACAGGGGGACAGAGGGACAGAGTGCACACGCAGCCGCCAGACAACTTTCTCGGGCTCGAGCCGGAGTTTTCCGATCCGCGCACCGCGGCGGTGCGTATTCTTCCGGTGCCTTACGAGGCCACGACGTCCTACGGCGGTGGGACCCGCAACGGGCCGGCTGCGATCATCGAGGCCTCGCGCACTGTCGAGCTGTATGACCACGTCGATGACAGTGAGCCGTTCCGGATCGGGGTAGCTACGCTGCCGGCGCTCGCCCTCACCGGCGCGGGCCCGGAGGCGGCGATGCGGCAGCTGCGCCGGGCCTACGCCGAGGCGGTGGGCCGCGGCAAGTTCGTAATCGCACTGGGCGGAGAGCACACCATTTCAAGTCCGCCCATCCTCGAATGGGCAGCCCGCCTCAGGAGGATGGGCAGGCGCCTATCGGTGCTCCAGCTGGACGCGCACGGCGACCTGCGCGAGTCCTGGGATGGCACGCCGTACTCGCACGCGTGCGTGATGCGCCGGGTTGCCGACCACGTGAACCTGGTGCAAGTGGGGATTCGCGCGATCGCGCCCGAGGAGCGCCGTCTGATGCGGCGCAGGTCCGACTCCATCACCACCATCTTCGCCGAGGAGATGGACGGGACGGAGATGTGGATCGACCGGGCCATCGAGGCGCTAGGTCGCGACGTGTACATCACGATCGATGTGGACTACTTCGACCCGTCGCTAATCCCGTCCACCGGAACTCCCGAGCCCGGCGGCGGGCAGTGGTATCCGACGTTGAGACTGCTGGAACGCGTATTCCGGCAGCGCCGCGTGGTGGCCGCAGACGTGGTTGAACTGGCGCCGGCGCCGGGCCTGCACGCGCCCGACTTCGTAGTGGCCAAGCTGGTGTACAAGCTCGTCGCCTGGTACGGCAAGCACCGCAGGGGCGCGAGAAGGAAGCGTTAGGTGGCGCTCGCCGCGTTTCTCGCCGGGCTGCTGTCGTTTCTCTCCCCTTGCGTGCTCCCGGTCGTTCCTAGCTACCTCTCATTCGTGACCGGAATGAGCGGGGCGGGAGAGCTGCAACAGCGCCGCCACCTTGCGATGCTGCACGCCGCGCTGTTCGTTTCCGGGTTCACGCTGATCTTCCTCGCCCTCGGCGCCACGGCCACCGCTTTCGGCAGGGTGCTGAACACCTACCAGCACTGGCTCGAGCGCGGCGGCGGGCTCCTGATCATCCTGTTCGGGCTATATACCGCTGGGGTATTCCGGAGCGGTTTGCTGAGCCGGGAGTTCCGGTTTCAGCTCTCCGACAAGCCGCTCGGCTACCTCGGCTCGGTGCTCACCGGCATCGCCTTCGGCGCGGGCTGGACGCCGTGCATCGGACCGATCCTGGGCTCGATCCTGCTGTACACCAGCTCGCGGGCCGATTTCGCGCAGGGCATTGTGCTGCTGCTGGCCTACTCGCTGGGCCTGGCCATCCCGTTTCTCGCCGCGGCCGGAGCGCTGGAGCGGTTTCTGCTGTTCTCGAAGCGGTTCCGGCGCTGGATGCCGTGGGTCGAGCGCGCGGCCGGCGTGCTGCTGATCGCCGTGGGAGTCATGATGGCGCTAGGGATGTTCACGAAGCTGAGCGGGATGCTGCAGGAGATGACGCCGGGGTTCTTGCGGGAGCGGCTCTAGGCGACCACAAGCGACCCGCCATGCCCGCTCAGCGCTTCCCTAGGACGTGAGGTGCCGTACCGTCCAGGCGTCACTGGCGCCGCAGTGGTAGCGGGAGAAGGGCGGCTCTCGGGCGCGCGTACCGGAACGGGCGTCGGGGGTCACTGTGACCCCCGACGCCGGACCAGCGACCCCCTAGAACACCGCCGGCCGTAGGTAGCGGGCCAACCACTCATGTACCGTGTTCCACCACACCACCTGGTTCTGAGGCCGCGAGATCCAGTGGCCCTCATCGGGGAAGTACAGCAGCCGCGACGGGACGCCCTGGCGCTGCAGCGCGGTGAACATCTGGAAACCTTCGGTGTCGGGCACGCGGTAGTCGAGCGCGCCGTGGATCACCAAGGTCGGAGTGCGGAAGTTCTGCGCGAAGCGGTGAGGTGAGAACCGCTCGTAGTCGGAACGGTTGTCCCAGAACGGCCCGCCGAATTCCCAATCGGTGAACCACAGTTCCTCGGTGGCGCCGTACATGGACTCGAGGTTGAACACACCAGCGTGGCTGATCAGGGCTCGGAACCGGTCGGTATGGCCGTTGATCCAGTTCACCATGTAGCCGCCGTACGATCCGCCCGCCGCGGCCATGCGGGTCG
>DATMBH010000121.1:0-2848 GCA_035559335.1 Gemmatimonadales bacterium | reverse complement strand
ACGGCCAGTCCCACCGGATCTCCCGCCGAGTGGGCCACCGCGGCCAGACCCACGGCGAGCCGGCAGGCCTGCACCCACTTGGCGCGCGTGTCCTCCGGCCAGGCCATCGAGGCGCTGGCGTCGACCACCAGCACCGTGCCCAGGGTCGCGCGGTCGCTCGTTATGCGGACGAACGCGCGGTCGGTGCGCGCCAGCAGCTTCCAGTCCAGGCGGCGGGGATCGTCGCCCTGGCGGTAGGGACGGTACTCGGTGAATTCGGCCGACAAACCGCGCAGCCGCGACACGTGACTGCCGGCCGTTCCGGCCAGAGCGGCGCGGCGCGACGGCCACGCGACACCCCGCAGCGAGTCGAGCAGCTCGCCGTACGGCGCGGCGATCATGCCCGGCACGCTCAGATGATGTCGGCCCGCGGCGGCGCCACCTTCGCGAGAACCTCTTCAACCACGCGCTCCGCGCTCACCCCTTCAGCCTCGGCAGCGAAGTTGGGAAGCACCCGGTGCCGCAGCACCGGCAGCGCCACCCGCCTGATGTCCTCGGGGGCGACCACGTGGCGCCCCGCTAGGAGCGCGTGCGCCTTGGCCCCCAGCACCAGGGCCTGTCCGGCGCGCGGCCCGGCCCCCCACCTAACGAACTGGCGGACCAACTCCGGGGCGCCGTGGTCCTCGGGCCGGGTGGCCCGCGCGATCGAGGCCGCATAACGCAGCGCCGGCTCCGCGGCCGGCACCTGCCGCACCGCGCGCTGCAGGGCCAGTACCTCGCCCGCATCCAGCACCGGATCGACTCGCTCGTCCACCAGGCCGGTCGTGGCGCGCAGGATCTCGACCTCCTCGTCCGCGCCGGGATAGCCGATCCGTATGTCGAACAGGAACCGGTCGAGCTGCGCCTCCGGCAGCGGGTAGGTGCCCTCCTGCTCGATCGGGTTCTGGGTGGCCAGCACGAAGAACGGCTCCGGCAGCCGCATGGTCACGCCAGCGGCCGTCACCCGGTGCTCCTGCATCGCCTCCAGGAGAGCCGCCTGCGTACGGGGTGGCGTGCGGTTGATCTCGTCGGCCAGCACGATGTTCGCGAACACCGGGCCCTTCACGAACCGGAAGCTGCGCGAGCCGGTGGCCGTGTCCTCTTCCATTATCTCGGTGCCCGTGATGTCGCTCGGCACCAGGTCGGGCGTGAACTGGATGCGGCGGAACTCGAGCCGCATCGCGTCGGCGATGCAACGGATGATGAGCGTCTTGGCCAGTCCCGGCACGCCCACCAGCAGAGCGTGCCCGCCCGCCATCAGCGCCATCAGAATCTCGTCCATGACGGCGTCCTGCCCGACGATGCGGCGCGAGAGAGCCTCGCGGAGACGGCGAATGACAGCGGTCGGTGGGGACAGTGAGGACTGTGAGGACAGAGTCATCTACCCGTCCCACCGTCCCACCGTCCCACCGTCCCACTGTCCCACCGTCCCACTGTCATATCGCCTCCGACAGCGACGTGAAGCTGAAGTCCCGCGCCTTCAAGGCCGGCATCACGATGTTGCCACCCGCCTCGGTGCCCGCCAGCCGCTGCGCGCGGCCCAGGGCCTCGAGGTTGTTGAGCATGAACAGCGGCGAGTCGTTGAACCGGAAGTTGCGGATGCTGCGCGCGATCCTCCCACCCTCGACCAGGAACGTCCCGTCACGGGTCAACCCGGTGTAGAGGATGGTGCGTGGGTCCACCTGCCGCAGGTACCACAGCCGCGTCACCAGCACCCCGCGCTCGGTGCCACGCACCAGGTCCTCCACGCTCTGGTCGCTACCAGCCATCTTCACCGAGGTCGGGAAGCCGGTGGGCCGGCGGTTCTGGCGCTGGGCCCAGAAGCGGGTGTAGAACAGCTGCCTCAGCACCCCGTTCTCCACCCACAGCTGCCTTCCTAACGGCAGACCCTCGCCGTCGAACGGCTGGGCCAGCAGGTCTGGGTCCGACGGGTCGGACAGGATTGTCACCCGCTGGTCCACCACGCGCTCGCCGATTCGGTTGCCCCCGCCCTGCCTGACGAAGGCGCTCCGCCCCTCGTCCGCGCTGCGGGCGTCCATCGCGAACGCCATGGTCTGCACCAGGTCCCCGACCGCCTGCGGCTCGAGTATAACGGTGTAGCGGCCCGGTTCGATCGCCACTGGCTCGCGAGAGGCCCGCGCCTTCTGGGTGGCCCGCTCGGCCACAGCACGGTAGTCCACCCGGCGCCAATCCGGGTGGTCCGCAGCGGCCCAGCCCGAGCCGGTGCCGTCGCTGGTCCTCACGGTGAGCGTGTAGTTGGCGATGGTCCTGCGATGGTAGGCGAACAACCCGCTCTTGTTGGCCACGCAGGTCATCTCGGAGCCGGTGATCAGGAAGCCGGCTGCCTGCACGTCGCCGGCGCTCCGCGCCATCTCCAGGGCGGCCAGCGCCGCCTGGGCGCGGTCGGAGGGAGAGAGATTGGCGGTGGAATCGAAGAACGCGTTCACCTCGGTGTAGGTCTGCCGCGGCAGTTCCGGCATCGCCTCCGGGTCCTCGGGAGCCAGCCGCGCCAGACTCTCCGACTGCTGCACCGTGCGCCGCACCGCCTCATCCGACAGATCGTTGCTCTGCACCACGGCGCTCCTGCGACCGAAGCTGCTGCGCACCGAGAGCTGCGCATCCTCCACCCCGCCCGAGGTCGAGAGCTGGTTGGCCGCGAACCGGATATTGCCCGTGTAGCCGCCGTTGATGGTGATCTGGCAACCGTCGGCCCGCGACAGACCCAGCACCTGGTCAACGATCCGCTGGCACTCCTCGGCCGACATCACCCCACGCGGCTGCTGCCGCCGCCGTGCCCGACTCACGCGCGCCTCCCGGTGTTGATTACGTT
>DATMBH010000120.1:0-7303 GCA_035559335.1 Gemmatimonadales bacterium | reverse complement strand
CCGCCGCTACCGTCAGGCACCGGCGGCGCTGTTCGGGGCGCTGCAACCGGGCGAGTTCGTGGTTCACCTCGAGCACGGCATCGGCATCTACCGGGAGATGACGACGATCACCGTGCAGGACAACCTGGTCGACGTCGCGGTGATCGAGTACGAGGGTGGCGACCTGCTCCACGTGCCGCTCACGCGCATCGACCAGATCGAGCGCTACCGCAGCGTGGCGCCGGAGGACGGCGAGGCCAGGCCCCCGAAGCTGCACCGACTCGGCGGAACCACGTGGTCGCGCCAGAGGCAGCAGGCCGAGGCCGCGGTGCGCAAGATGGCCGCCGAGCTGCTGGAGTTGTACGCGCGGCGGCAGCTGGCCACGGGAATCGCGAGCCCGCCCGACACCCGCTGGCAGGTCGAGCTGGAGTCGGGCTTCCTGTACGAGGACACGCCGGACCAGCGCCGCGCCACAGCCGAGGTGAAGCGCGACATGGAGCAGCCACGGCCCATGGACCGCCTGATCGTGGGCGACGTGGGATACGGGAAGACCGAGATCGCGGTGCGCGCGGCCTTTAAGGCGGTGCAGGGCGGCCGCCAGGTGGCGCTGCTGGCGCCCACCACCATTCTCGTCGAGCAGCACCTGCGCACGTTCGGGGAGCGGCTGGCCGGGTTTCCGGTGAAGCTGGCCACCCTGTCTCGACTGCACTCGCCCCGGGAAGTCAAGCAGACCCTGGCGGATCTCGCCGCGGGCACGGTGGACATCGTCGTGGGCACCCACCGGTTGCTCTCGCCCGATGTCGTGTTCAAGGATCTTGGCCTGGTCATCGTGGATGAGGAACACCGGTTCGGGGTGGAGCACAAGGAACGGCTCAAGCAGCTGCGCCTGTCGGTGGACGTGCTCACTCTTACCGCCACGCCGATTCCCCGCACGCTACACCAGTCGCTCGCCGGCCTGCGCGACCTGACGTTGATCGAAACCCCACCGCGCGACCGTTCGCCGGTGCTCACGTTCGTCGAGCCGTGGGACGACGGGCTGATCGAGGAGGCGCTGGCGAGGGAGCTGGACCGCGGTGGGCAGGTGTACGTGGTGCACAACCGGATCGAGACTCTGCCGACGATCGCGGAGCGAATCGCGAAGCTGGCCCCGCGGGCGGTGATCGGGGTCGCGCACGGCAAGATGCGCCCGCGCGAACTGGATCAGGTGATGCGCCGGTTCGTGTCCGGCGAGGTGCAGGTCCTGTGTTCCACAATGATCGTGGAATCGGGCCTGGACGTGCCTAACGCGAACACCATGCTGGTGCACAATGCGCACCAGTTCGGGCTGGCCCAGCTGTACCAGCTGCGTGGGCGGGTGGGCCGCAGCCACCGCCGCGCCTTCTGCTACCTGATCGTGCCCGATGCGATCGACGCCCAGGCCGAGGCGCGGCTGCAGACCCTGGTGCACCACACGGAACTCGGCGCCGGCTACCGCATTGCGTTGAAGGACCTCGAGCTCAGGGGCGCGGGTAATCTGCTGGGAGTGGAGCAGACGGGCTTTGCCGCCGCGGTGGGGGTGGACGTGTACCTGCGGCTGCTGGAACAGACGGTGCGCGCGCTGCGGGGCGAGGCGGCCGGAACTCGGTGGCCGCCGCCGGAAGTGCTGATGGAGCGGGCGGCCTACTTGCCGGACAGCTACGTGAGGACGACGGCGCCAAGCTGGACTTCTATCGGCGGCTGGCGCGGAGCCAGTCGTGGGGCGAAATTGAACAGTTGCGTGAGGAGCTTGCCGACCGATTCGGCAGGCTTCCACCCGAGGCCGAGGCGCTCGTTGCGCTCACCCAGCTCAGGGTGACAGGCGCGCGTCTCGGCCTCGAAACGGTGGTGGCCCGCGGCAACGAGGCGCGCCTGACGTTCCGGGCTGACGCGGCGCCGAGACTGGCCCGGCTCACTGCGGCGATGGACGAGGTGCAGTTCGCAGCGGAGGTTCGCCGCACCCAGCCACTGGTGCTGAAGCTGGTACGCCTCGGAGGAATGGAACTGCTTCCCGGGCTGGTGCGCGCGTTGTCTCAGACGGCTCTCGCCGAGCCGCAACCGACTTTACAGGAGAAGCGATGATTCGCCGTGTGGCGGTGGTTATTGCGGTGGTGGCAGTCGCGGGTTGTTCGCTGCGTGACGCGTTCTCGGGGCACCCCGACGTGGTCGCGCGCGCGGCTGGTGTCGATCTGACGGTGGAGCGGCTGGCGTCCATTCTCGCTCCCGCCAAGACGGTGCCACTGCAACCAGACTCGGTGGGCCGGCGCGCGCTGGCGCAGGTGACGGACCTGTGGATCGACTACCAGCTGCTGGCGCAGGCCATCGTGTCCGGCGACACGCTGCTGGACAGCGCGACGGTGATGGCGGCCAGCTGGCCGCTGGTTGCGCAGTACATGGCCTCGCGGCTGCACGACACGCTCATTGTCAGCAGAGCCGTGGCCACGACGCAGCAGGTGGACTCCGCGTACAACGCCGGCGACTTCCGCTACCTGTACCACATCCTGGTTCAGGTGCGCAGCGACACCGCCGACGCCGTGAGGGCGGCAAAGCGCCGCCAGGCGGAGCAAATCCTGGCGCAGCTGCGCGCCGGCGCGAACTTCCAGCAGCTGGCGCGCCGCGTGTCCAACGACACCATGTCCGGCCGGCAGGGTGGTCTGCTGGGGATGATCGGCCGCGGTGTGACGGTGCGTCCCTTCGAGGAAGCGGCCTTCGCGCTGGCGCCCGGAGCTCTGTCGGACGTGGTGGAGACGGCGTTCGGCTATCACGTCATCTGGCGTCCGAGCCTCGAGGCCGTGCGGGACAGCTTCGCGGAGCAGGTCCGCTCGCTGCTGATCGAGCAGTTGGATTCGGCGTTCCTCGACTCGCTGGTGAACCGCACCGCGATGCGGGTGCGTGGCAGCGCGCCGGCGATAGCGAAGGACGCCGCGCGGGACCTGTGGCGCGCCAAGCGCCGTGACCGGGTGATGGCCACCTGGCGTGGAGGCAGGCTGCGGGAACGGGACTTCGCCCGGTGGATCCAGGCCTACCCGCTGCAGGTGCGGGGGCAAATCCTCACCGCGCCCGACTCGGTGCTCACCGAGTTCGTGCGCAACATCGCGCGCAATACCATGCTGATCGAGTCGGCCGAGCGGATGGGCATTAGGATCACGCCGGAACAGGCCGATACGGTGCGCTCGCGCTTTCGCCGGGACCTCAACGGAATGCTGAGCGCGATGGGAATCGCGCCTGAGTCGCTCGCGGCCGACACCACGCTGCGCGGCCGCTCTCCGTCGGAGATCGCCGCGGCGCGGGTGGACGCGTACTTCACGGCGCTCACCAGCGACCCGGCCTCGCGACCTTACTTCGAGGTGCCGCCCTATCTGGCCGACGTGCTGCGCTCGCGGTTCGACTGGTCGGTGTCCCAGCCGGGAATCCAGCGCGCGCTGGAGCGGGCGCGTGAACTGCGCGGACCGGAGACGCCGTTCGCGCCGCCAGGCATGCCGCAGATGGAGGAAGTGCCTCGCGGCGTGCAGCCGGCGCCCGGTGGCCCGCCGGTTGGCGGCCGGGGTAGGCAGTAGTGAAGCTTGGCGCCCGGGCGTTGCTCGCCGTGCTGGCGGTGGCGCTGGCATCCTCGCGCGCCCAGGCCCAGGCACAGCTTGAGGTTGTAGACCGAATCGTCGCCGTGGTGGGGCGGCGCGCGATCCTGCTCTCGGAGGTTGACGAGGCCATCAACCAGGCCCGCGCCGAAGGTCTCGAGGTGCCTGACGATTCGGTTGCCTACGAGGGACTGCGCCGCGAGTTCCTGCAGCGACTGATAGACGAGGAAGTCCTGTACGCGCGCGCCCGGCAGGATACCACCATCCAGGTGACGGACACGGAGATCCAGCAGGCCGTGGACGAGCAGTACCGCCAGGTGCGCTCCCAGTTTCGCTCGGACGCGGAACTCACCACGGCGCTGCGTGGTGTCGGCTGGAACACCATAGAGGAGTACCGGCGCTGGCTGGGGGAGAACCTGCGCCGCCAGGCGTGGCGCGATCGCTACATCTCGCGGCTGCGCCAGGAGGGACAGCTACGCGGTGGCGCGGTGACGGAGGCGGAGATGCGCCGCTTCTACGACGAACTGGTCCGCTCAGGGCGCATTCCCCGGTTCCCGCCCAGCTTGTCCGCTCGCCAGATCGTCATCGCTCCGCGCCCGAGCGCGGAGGCCCGCCAAGCCGCGCTGGCGCGCGCCGAGTCGGCCGCCGCCGAGCTGGCGCGGGGCGCCGATTTCTCCGCCCTGGCGCGCCGCCTGTCTGACGACCCGGGCTCGCGCGAGCAGGGAGGCGACCTGGGCTGGTTCCGGCGCGGCCAGATGGTGCGCGAGTTCGAGGACGTGGCCTTCCGGCTCCGTCCGGGCGTCGTCTCGCCGATCGTTCGCACCGACTTCGGCTATCACCTGATCATCGTGGACCGGGTGCAGCCCGCCGAGGTGAAGGCGCGACACATCCTGTTCAGTCCGCAGATCACCGCGGCCGACATGGCCTCCGCAATGGCGCTGGCCGAGTCCGTAGCGGCGCGGTGGCGCGGAGGAGAGAACTTCGACTCGCTGGCCGCGGCCTACAGCGATCCGCTCGAGGCCCGCACCGTCGGACCGGTGGATCGTAGCACTCTCACCCCCGAGTTCGCGCGCGCGTTCGAGAACGCGGAGGTCGGCGCGATCGTGGGTCCGTTCGTGGTCAACGAGGCGCAGCCCAACCGCGCCAGGATCGTAGTGGCTCAGCTCACGCAACTGTTGCCGGAGCGCACCGGGACGTTCGAGGAACTGCGCGACCGGATCCGCTCCAACATGCAGCAGGAGCGCGCGATCACGTCGCTGCTCGAGACGCTGCGCCGCAGGACCTACATCGAAGTCAGGATGTAGGAGACCGCGCGCTACACCATGCCGGCGCGCGCACTCACGATAGCCATAACGGTCGGCGATCCGCGGGGCATTGGCCCCGAGATCGCGCGCGCCATCCTGCCGCTCGATGGGGTGGAGGCCATGGTGTTCGGCCCTGCCGACGTCGTGCGCGGCTGGCCGGCACGGCTGGTGGAGGTGGGGACCTGGGAAGGGGGCGGCGCGACGCCGGAAGCGCACGCGGGCGCGCTCACGGCCCACGCGGTCGAGGCGGCGGTGCAGTTCTGGCGCGAGGGCCGGGTGGACGCGATCGTCACCGGGCCGGGAAGCAAGCAGGCGCTGCACGCCGCGGGCTATCGCTACCCCGGCCACACCGAGCTGCTGAAGGAGCTGACCGGCGCGCGCGACGTCGCGATGATGCTTGCCTCCGACCGGCTGCGCGTGGCGCTGGTCACCACCCACCTGCCGCTGCGCGACGCCCTCGCCATCCTGACGCCCGAGCGCATCGTGAAGACCGCCGAGGTGGTGCGAAGCGGGCTGCAGGACTGGTTCGGAATCGCCGAGCCGCGGCTGGCGCTGTGCGCCGTGAACCCGCACGCCGGAGAGGGCGGCCTGTTCGGCGACGAGGAGACCCGGGCCCTGGCTCCCGCCGCCGGCCTGGCCCGGCTGGCCGGCCCGCTGCCGGCCGACACCGTGTTCGTGCGGGCGCTGAACGGCGAATTCGACTGCGTGCTGGCGCCATACCACGACGTCGGAATGACGGCCATCAAGGTGGCGAGCTTCGGCAAGGCGGTTAATGTTACGTTAGGGCTGCCGGTGCCGCGCACGGCACCGGACCACGGCACCGCCTTCGACATCGCCGGCCGCGGAATCGCAGACCCGGCATCCATGCGCCAGGCCGCGGCCGTGGCCACCGCAATCGCTCGCAGACTCAGGCGGGAGTGAATGGAGCTGCGCACCTTCAGCATCAACGCCATGCTGGCCGACATGGAGCCGCTGCTGCGGCGCCTGGCGGGCGACTCGCTCGACCTAGCCTACATCCAGGCGGCTGGTCTGTGGCCGGTACAGCTGCCGCCGGGCAAGCTGGAGGAGACGTTCCTCGCCCTGGTGGTGGACGCGTGCGAGCTGCCGGGACCCGGCGTGCTGCGGATCGAGACCCGCAACGTCAGCTGCCCCGATGGGCTGCCGGCTGGCGACTACGTCATGCTGTCGGTCACCGACACCAACCGGTCGGTTTCGGACGCGGTGCGGCGCGCCATCCGCGGGCGGGGCCGCAGGGAGGGCCTGGGTCTGCGGCTCGCCTACGAAATCGCCGAGCAGTTCGGCGGGCTGGTCGATCTGACCGCCGACTCGACCGGCGGCACCACGGTCCGGATCGTCCTGCCCCGCGCCGATGCCGCCGTGCCGCTGCGCGAGCTGGCGGAAGCGGCCGAGCTGCCCACCGGCACCGAGACCATCCTGCTGGTAGAGGACGAGAAGTCGCTGATGAGCGTCGCGGGCCGGCTGCTGAGCCGGCTGGGATACTCCGTGCTCACGGCCTCGAGCGCCGAAGCCGCGCTGCGGCAGCTGGACGAGTACCAGGGTCCGCTGCACCTGTTGCTCACCGACCTGGTGCTGCCCGGCAAGGACGGGCTCACCCTGGCCGCTGCGGTGCGGAAGCGCCGGCCCGACGTCAGGGTCCTGCTGATGAGCGGCTACTCGCCGGAGTCGCTCGGGCTGGGCCCGCCCGGAGAGCGGCCACCGCTGCTGGAGAAGCCGTTCACGCTCGAGGGCCTGGCCGGCGCGGTCCGCGCGGCGCTTGCCTAACTGCCCTTGGTGAACCGCGCCTCGGCGATGCGCCTGCCGTCCATCGCCGTCACCTCGAAGCTGCCACCGGCGACCTTCACCCGGTCGCCCACCCGCGGCAGCCGGCCCAGCACGCCGAACAGGTAGCCACCCAGCGTGGTGTAGTCGTCGCTGGCTAGCGCCAGGGCGCACTTCTCGTTCACCTCGGAAAGCTCCGCCCCGCCAGGGAAGGTCATCACGCCGCCGGCCGGCGCGCCCAGCGACCGGCTCGGCCGGTCGTACTCATCCTCGATCTGGCCGACGATCTCCTCCAGCAGGTCTTCCATGGTGACCAGTCCGGCCGTGCCGCCGTACTCGTCGAGCACGATCACCATGTGCGCCTTCTTGAGCTTCATGTCGGCCAGTACGTCCTCGACCTCGCGTGAGGCGGGCACGAAGTGCACCGGCCGCAGCAGCGACTCCAGTGTGACCGGCTCGCTCGTGCGCAGGGCCTTGAGCACGTCCTTGGCGTGCACGATGCCGACGATGTCGTCCAGCGAGGCGCGGTACACCGGGTAGCGCGAGCGCCCGGCGGCGGCTACCCGGTCGGCGGCGGCCTCGATCGAATCGTCGAGCCGCAGCGCGACGATGTCGGTGCGCGGCGTCATCACTTCGCGCGCGTTCTTCTCC
>DATMBH010000119.1:0-12722 GCA_035559335.1 Gemmatimonadales bacterium | reverse complement strand
TGCGTTCATCTCCCAGCCCCGCCGCATCCACCCACCAGATACCGTCCTGGTGCCCTGGTGCCCCGGCGCTCCGGTGCCACGAAACTCGCGGGCTGGCGCTGAGCAGTGCGCTGGTCACTTCCAGCGCCGCGCGCGCAATCGCCTCCTCGTCCCACGGCAGTGCTTCGAGATCCGCGGTCAGGGCTCGTGCTTCGGCGAGCGCCATACCGACGCGGATTCCGCGGCGTGACGCGATTGCGCAACACGCCGCCACGCGTGACTTGCCGCGTTCCTCGCGGATGAGCACTACCGGGCGCTCAGCGCTGCTCGGGCCAGTCGGGCTGGGCGGCGCGGCGGCGCTGTCCGCGGCCACCGAGGCTGCCGCGCGGCGCGAGGCGAGCGCGCCGGTCGCGAACCTCCCAATGCGGACGCAGGCGATACGGCAAATTGGTGCCAACTTTCACCTCTGCGGCGCGCGGAGCGCCGCCCTTCTCGATCGTGACCCTGACGGTGCGCGGCCCCGGCCAGGCTGCACCGCTACCGGGCGCGGCGGCGAGGAAGCCGGAGGCGTCGGGCGAGACGTGGAGGCGGAGATGGGCGGTAAGGCGGTAAGGAGGTAAGGCGGTAAGAGGGTGGCGTGCGCGATCGGCTGTCGGCACGTCGCTCTCACTTACCGCCATACCGCAATACCGCCTTGCCGCCTCTCTCACCACCAGCGCCGCATCCTTGTCCGCCGCCAGGCGCTGGAGCCTGACGAGTACTCTGCGCTGGGTCGACTCCGGCTGATCCACGATTACCAGGCCGAACGCTCCGGTCCGGAGCAGCACGTCGGTGCACCACCAGGCGCTCTCGGTGCCGCGCGGGCGAATGACCCAGAACAACCCGCACTCGGCGAGGTGCGCGGCGGCCTGCGGCGCCAGGTTGCGCCGCGCGTCAACCAGCGCGACCGCCTCGTCCGCGCGCAGCGTGGTTTCGGCGAGCGTGAGCAGCAGCGCGGTGCCGCCGCTTCCCAGCGGCGCATCGAGCACGGTGATCTGACCGCGCGGCACGCCGTGCGGCAGCAGCGAGTCGAGTGCGGGAATACCGAAGCTGAGACCGCGGCGTCGCGCGGGGACAAATCGCTCGATTGCCCGTGAAACGGTCGTCAGTCGGGCTGTGGTGCTCGCAGAATGACTCACCCGAAGGCACCCCGAATTATCAAGATTGAAAAACTGTGCTCTCAGTCAGGTCCACTTCGGACCGATCAATCGTTGACGCATGAGCGGCACCTGTCGTTATTCCACAACCTCAGTCTACGGGAGCACAGATGCATCGCGTGTTTGCCGGTTCCATCGCTCTGCTTCTTACGCTCAGTCTGCCTGCCCAGGCCCAGCGCAGCCCCGGCAGGCCGGCACCGCGCATCGTTGACAGCGCCACCGCGGCGAGCGCCAGTTCGCTGCTCGAAGCGCTGGCGCACGACTCGCTCGAAGGGCGCGACACCGGCACACGCGGGGCTGCGGCCGCCGCGCGCATCATTGCCGCGGCGCTGCAGCGGGCCGGCGTGCAACCGGCCGGTGATTCGGGCTTCTTCCAGCGGGTACCGCTGGCCAGGCAGAACATCGCGCTGCGCGACGGCTCGATCCGCCGGGTGTTGAGGCTCCAGCCCAACTTCGCCGCCCGCGACACGTTCCCGGCCGCCGACCGGGTGGACGCGGTGAACGTGGTCGGGATGATTCCGGGCAGCGACCCGGCGCTGCGCGAAGAGGCGGTGGTGATCACGGCGCACTATGACCACGTCGGCATCGGCCGCGCGGTGAACGGCGACTCGATCTACAACGGGGCGGACGACGATGCCTCGGGCACCGTGGCGGTTCTGGAGATCGCGCGCATCCTCGCCCAGGGTCCTGCGCCGAGGCGCACCATGATATTTCTGCTGGTGACGGGCGAAGAGCACGGCCTTCTCGGCACGCGCTGGTACATCGAGCATCCCGTGGTGCCGCTCGCCCGTACGGTGGCAAACCTCAACATCGAGATGATCGCCCGGCCCGATTCGCTGGCCGGCGGCGCTGGCAGGGGGTGGCTCACGGGCTTCGACCGCTCCACCATGGGCCAGCTGCTGCGCGAAGCCGGCGTGTCGCTGGTGAGCGACCCCAGGCCGGAACACCACTTCTTCGAGCGCTCCGACAACATCGCCTTCGCGCGCCGCGGCATTCCGGCCCACACGATTTCGTCTTACAACATGCATAACGACTACCACCAGCCGAGCGACGAAACCCGGTTCGCCGACCCGGCGCACATGGCGCGGGTTATAAACGCATCGGCGCGCGCGGCGCGGGTGCTGGCCGACGGGCCGGCGCCGGCGTGGGCGCCGGGGGATCCGTTTGGACAGATACCTAGGTGAGACAGTGGGACGGTGGGACAGTGGGACGGTGGGACAGACATGGAGATTGTCTAGCAGCCGAGCGGCAACTGCCCCTGAAGTTCGGGCGACGACCACTCTGTCCCCACCGTCCCACTGTCCCACCGTCCCACTGTCCCTTCCGGTACCCCGTGCTTCCTCCTCAGCCTCGCCACCCTCGCCTTCAGCGCTGCAGTGTATTCGGGGCGCACGATGCCGCGCGCATCGAAGGCGTTCTCGTACCGCTTCAGAAACTGGGGGAACTCCGAGGCGACCACGTCGAGAAAGCGGCGGCGCAGCGCGGGATAGAGCCGCAGCGGATCGGCGCGCACGAACTGCGCGCCGGCCTGCCTGGCGGCGCGCATCAACGCTTCGAGCTGTGGGATGCCGTCGGTGATTCCCGGCAGCACCGGCGCCAGCAGAACCCCGGCGTTCAGCCCAGCAGCAGTGAGCCTCGAGAGCGCCCTGAGACGCACCGCGGGCAGCGGCGTACGCGGCTCGAGCCGGCGCACCAGAGCGGGATTGATGCCGATCATGGAGATGCACACCGTAAGCCGGCCGCGCGCGGCGATGCGGAGCAGCAGGTCGATATCGCGCGTGATCAGCGCGGACTTAGTGATGATCCCCACCCCGATGCCGTGAAACTGGGCCAGCCGTTCCAGGATGCCGCGGGTGATGCGGTGCTCACGCTCGGCTGGCTGGTATGGATCCGTGGCGGTGCCAATGAGGATGGCCGCCCCGCCCAGCCGCGAAGGACGCACGGCGAGGGCGAGCGCGTCGGCGGCGCCCGACTTCACGAAGATGCGGCGCTCGAAGTCCTCCGGCGTCCAGGGCTGGTTGCCGCGCTCGACCACGTACTGGTGCGCGAAGCGCGCATAACAGTAGCTGCAACCGAACTCGCAGCCCACGTAGGGATTCACGGACCAGAAGTCCATGCCGGTGCTCGCTGGACTGTTGAGTATCGAGCGCACCGGAAGCGGCGTGAATGAACGCCTGGTCGGTAAGACAGGAGGGCGGTAAGGCGGCAAGGTCGTCACCGCGGCGGCGGCTCCATCCTCCTTACCGCCTTGCCGCCCTACCGCCATGGCGCCCTCACCCACACTGCCCCCAACCGCAGGCGGGGCAGTAGGTGCAGGCTGAGGCCCGGACGGTGCGGGTTCCACAGTCGGGGCAGCGCCGCTCGTTGTCGGTCGCGAGCGGAGCCTGATCAGGCAGTGTAACTTGAGCAGTGGCAATAGGTTCCATGGAAGGCTACCGACCTTTGTTTCGGTGTTTCTTCGGGTTCATGGCCAATATGGTTCCCCGAACCCGCACAGCGCAAGGGGGCGGTGGCCACGGTTCTTTGCAGCGGCTAACTTTGGGGCCGCGCCGGCACTTGCCGGCGTCCAAATCCGGAAGTCAGTCAATCCCTTCGCACCAGGGGAACGAAACCGTGCCGTTCAGCCTGTTGCCGCGCGAAGAGGAGTTCTTCCACCTCTTCGTCGAAGTCGCCCGACGCAGCGAGCAAGCCGCCGGCCACCTGGTCGGTCTGTTCAACGAGCCCGAGCGGGCCACCTACCATGCCGACCAGATCAAGCGGCTCGAGCATGAGTGCGACCAGTTCACGCACGAAGTGGTGAACCGGCTCGACCGCACCTTCATCACGCCCATAGATCGCGAGGACATCTATCGCCTGGCCACCGATCTCGACGACGTGATTGACATGATTGATGGAGTAGCGCGACGCACCCAGATCTTTCGTGTCGGCAAGGCGCCCGAAGGGATCAAGCAGCTGACCCAGGTGATCGCGAAGGCGGTGGCGGCGCTCACCCGCGGCGTGGAAATGCTGCGCAAGCGCGACGGCGAGGTGATGAAAGCCTCGATCGAGGCGAAGCATCTCGAGGAAGAGGCCGACACGATCTACCACGCCATGCTGGGCCAGTTGTTCGAGACCGAGACCAACGCGATCGAGCTGATGAAGTGGAAGGAGATCTACGACAACCTCGAGCGCTGCGTGGACCAGGCCGAAGACGTGGCCAACGTGCTCGAGAGCATCTCGATCAAGCACGACTGACGCGGGGACCATTTGGACACCGTCACGTTCGTGCTCGCGATCGTCGTGGTCGCGCTGATCTTCGACTTCGTCAACGGTTTCCACGACAGCGCCAACTCCATTGCCACGATCGTCTCCACGCGCGTGCTCTCGCCGCGCTGGGCCGTGGCGTGGGCGGCCTTCTTCAATTTCGCCGCCGCCTTCGGCTTCGGCACGGCGGTGGCGAAGACGATGGGCCGGGGACTGATAGACGTCACGCAGGTTGATCCGCAGGTGATCCTGGGCGGTTTGATCGGTGCGATCGCCTGGGACATGATCACTTGGTACTACGGGATACCGTCCAGCTCATCGCACGCGCTGATGGGTGGATATGCGGGCGCTGCGATCGCCAAGGCCGGCGTGGGCGTGCTGATTCCCGCCGGCTGGGTCAAGCCGATCCTGTTCATCTTCCTCTCGCCGATGATCGGCTTCGCGCTGGGGCTGCTGATGATGGTGATCGTGGGCTGGACCTTCCGGCGTGCGCACCCTCGCAATATCGACACCTGGTTCCGCCGGCTGCAGCTGATCTCCGCGGCGCTGTACTCGCTGGGGCACGGTACCAACGACGCCCAGAAGACGATGGGAATCATCGTCGGCCTGCTATTCAGCGCGCAGGTCGCGTTCGCGGACCACCCGTGGCGCTTTCTCCACATCACGAGCGTGGATACGATTCCGATCTGGGTGGTGCTGATCGCCCACGCCGCAATCGCGCTCGGCACGATGGCCGGCGGTTGGCGCATCGTGAAGACGATGGGCCAGCGCATAACGAAGCTGAAGCCCTACGGCGGCTTTTGCGCCGAGACGGCGGGGGCGGCATCGCTGTTCATCGCCTCCAGTTTCGGCATTCCGGTCTCGACAACTCACACCATCACCGGTGCCATAAGCGGCGTGGGGGCGACGGAGCGAATCAGATCGGTGCGCTGGGGCCTTGCCGGCAGGATCGTGTGGGCGTGGATACTGACGATACCGATGAGTGCGGTGATAGCGGCGGTCAGCTATCTGGTGGTGAAGGCGGTTAATGGGAGCTGGGGTTAGGGGCCAGGGATGGGAGAGCGGTCGAGGCTTGGCGACGCGGAGATAGCGAAAGGGCTGCTGGCGCTACCCGGGTGGACGCGCGAGGGCAACGCCATCGTCAAGCGCTACAGCTTCGCGACCTTCGCCGAGGGGATCAGGTTCGTGGACCGCGTAGCCGTGGCGGCGGACGCGGCGGACCATCATCCGGACATCGACATTCGCTGGACGACAGTGACGATGTCGCTCTCGACCCACAGCGCGGGCGGGATAACGGCGAAGGACCTATCCCTGGCTGCCACCATAGAGCAGCTGGCGCGCGGTTAGGCTTCGCGCGCCGTGGCGCTGCGCAGGTCCACCATCTGCGCCATGCCGCCAGCATAGGGGGCGCTGGGCGCGTCCTCCAGCATCGTCAGTTTGCGTACATCATTGTTGATGCGGGTCGCCATTTCGAGAATCGTCTCGACGCCGGCGCGGTCCTCTTCCCGCAGGCCGGAAGAGTTCTTCAGTAGCCCCGCTTCCCCCGCGATCGCGGCCAGCGCGTTGTTGATCTCGTGCCGGATGGTGACCGCCACTTCGCCGATTGCGGCCAGCCGCTCGGCGCGGATTAGCCGCTGGTAGAAGTCGTGCAGCTGCTGTGACAGCCACCCCACCGCTATCGCCAGGGCCCCGTACGAAATGTAGATGGGCAGCAGTATTTCCTGGTTGACCGGAAGCAGGTGCAGGCTGAGGATCAGCTGCACCGCCACGTAGAGCACCGTCCCGGCGAGCAGCCCCGCCAGCGCGCCCAGCATGCCAAAGTGCAGCGACAGTATGAACGCGGGCGCCAGCGTGGTAAGCCAGCTGATTTCCTTATAGAATCCCTCGCCCTCCGGCAGCGCCTCCAGCATCACGATCGGCGTCAGGTACGCCAAGGCGCAGTACAGCGCCCACCGCTTCGGAAGCGGCGGCCTGTGGCTCATTTCCTGCAAGCCTATGACGAACAGCGTCTTGTTCCAGCGCATTTGCGTCACTCGGTATGGAGGGTGAGGAGCCGCGGCTCGGTCATCTCCTGGATCGCATAACGTACGCCTTCCCGGCCGAGTCCGCTCGCCTTGGCGCCGCCGTACGGCATCCGGTCAACCCGGAAACTCGGTATATCGTTGCCGTTCAGTCCGCCGACATCGAGGCGGTCCCAGGCGTGCAGCATGGTGGTCAGGCTCCGGGTAAAGATGCCGGCCTGCAGTCCGTAGTGGGAACGGTTGACGCGGTCGATGGCCTGGTCCAGCTCGTTGTAGACGGAGACCGTCGTAACCGGGGCGAACACCTCCTCGCACTCGATTTGCTGCTCGGGGCTAGTGCCCGTCAGCACGGTGGGCTGGAACAGGTTGCCGCGGCGTGTCCCTCCGGTCCTGACCACGGCGCCCGCGTCCGCTGCCGCCCGCACCCACGACTCGGCGCGCGCGGCCGCCTCCTCGGAGATCATCGGGCCCACTTCGGTCGCCGGGTCGAGCGGATCTCCCACGCGCAGGGCCTCGACTCTGGCAACGAAACGGTCCACGAACGTGTCGAAGACGCGCTCGTGCACCAGGATGCGCTGCACCGAGATGCACGACTGCCCGGCGTAGGCGTAGCCGCCGATGGCACAGCGGGAGACCGCGTGATCCAGATCGGCGTCCGGCTCCACGATGACGGCCGCATTGCCGCCCAGCTCCAGCGCGACGCGACGCGTGCCGGCAGCGGCGCGAATGGACCACCCGGCACGTGCGCTGCCCGTGAACGAGATCATTCGCACCAGCGGGTGGCGTACCAGGCGCTCGGCCACCGGAAGCTCGCACGGAACGACCGCGATGCCGCCCGCCGGATAGCCGGACTCGCGCACCAGCTCGTAGAGCAGGAGCGTGGTGAGCGGGTCTTGCGGCGGAGGCTTCAGCACCAGCGAAGCGCCGCACGCCATCGCGGGCGCCAGCTTGTGGGCGGCGAGCAGCACCGGGAAGTTGAACGGTGTGATCGCGGCGATCGGTGAGAGGGGGAATCGCCGCGTCAGGCCGATGCGGCCCTTGCCCGCCGGCATCACGTCGAGCGGCAGCACTTCTCCGCCAATGCGCGTGGCCTCTTCGGCGCCGTCGCGAAATACGAAGATCGCGCGCTCGAGCTCCAGCCTAGCCTGCGTGATCGGCTTGCCGGCCTCACGGGCCAGCAGCTGCACGAACTCATCGATCCGCTGCTCGAGCCCGTCGGCGATACGGCGCAGCGCGGCGGCGCGCTCGAAGGCCGGCAGCCTGCGGCACGTCTCCGCCAGCTCGTGTGCGCGAATCACGGCGGCGTCCATGTCCTCCGCCGTCGCCAGCGGACAGGTGCCGACCACGGACCCGTCCCAGGGCGCGCGGATCGTCGCCTCGCTCATACGCCCACCCTCCGTGCTCTCAGCGCGGCGGCCACCTCGGCGAGCGCTTCGCCAAGCTCATGGGCCGGAGGGCCGAAGCCCAGTCGGATGTAGCCGTCGCGTTCGAACTGGTCTCCCGGGACGATGAGCACATCGTGCTTGGCGCGCAGCTCCTCGGCGAGTTCCGAGGAGTTCACCCGGGTACGGTAGCGGGCGAACACGATCGCGCCCGCGTCCGGCGCCCTCCAGGTGAATTCCCCTTCTTGTTCCGAGAGCCAGCGCTCCACCAGGGCCCAGTTGTTACTGATGATGCTGCGGGTGCGCTCGAAAATCCGCCGGCGCACGTCAGGCCGCAGCGCGAGAGTTGCCAGCGCGTCGGAGAGCACAGTGGGACCGATGGTCGTGTAGTCCTTGCGCGACCAGCACGCTTCGATGTGATCCGGCGGTGCCACGCACCAGCCGATTCGCAGTCCGGGCAGGCCGAAGGCCTTCGACAGACCGTTGGTTACGATTACCCGTTCGCCCTTCCCCCAGAACGACGGCGTCAGCTGTCCCGAGCGCTCCGCTCCGAGATACACCTCATCGGCCAGCAGCCAGGCCCCGACCGCGTCGGCGCGCCGCGCGATGACATCCATCAGCTCCCGGTCCAGGATCGCCCCGCTCGGGTTGTTCGGGTTGGTGACAACCACCAGTCGCGTGTCGGCGCGAATCGCCTGCGCGATGTCGCCGGGATCCGGCTGCCATCCCAGCTCCTCTCTGAGAGGGATCTCCCTGACCACCGCGCCGAAGGTGCGCGCTAGGCCTACGGTCTGCATGTAGGTCGGGGTCACGACCGCCACGGCGTCGCCCGGCGACAGCAGCGTCCAGCAGTTGACGTAGTTGGACTCCGCGCTGCCGCTGGTTACTAGCACGTGCTCAAGCGTGGCGCCCGGGTACAGCGCGGCGATCGCCGCGCGGAGCGGCTCGGTCCCGTTGGACTGCGGATAGCCGAGACGGCGTGACAGCGGCTCGTCCAGACTGACGCCCGCAAGCGCGGCCAGTTCTGAGGTAGTCATGGGATGGACGCCACTTTCCGACAGGTTCCAGCGCACCTGGTTCTCCCAAGTGCTCTGCCAGCGTTCCATCGCGAACGGGTGAAACGACATCGCCCCTCCGGGTCCGGAGGGGCGACGTTAGCCCAGAGTCCTGCGCCGCACAAGCGGCCCGGGGCTACGGCAGCGCGCGCAACCTGATCGAGCCGTTCACGGTATGCAGATCGAGGACGCGGCCGCCACGTCCGATACGCCCGCGCAGCTGGCGCGGGTTCATGCGCCCTAGGACCTGGATCGGGAACTCGGTGTCAATGCTGCCATTGACCGTGCGGGCCTCGAGGTCCGCGTCGAGACCGCGCGGCAGCGTGAGCGTTATTCCGCCATTCACGGTGCGGAACCGCAGCGAGCGCTCGCCGACGGAGCGGACCACGGCGCTGATGCCGCCGTTCACGGTTTCGGCGGACGCATCTCCACTGCTGGTTTCCAGCCGGATCGCTCCATTGACGGTGTGCAGTTCCACCGGGCCTTCGAGACCCGTCGCTTCGACTGCGCCATTGACGTTGACGCCCTCGAACACCACGCCGCGGGGCACCCGCACCGTGAAGTCGACTTCCACGTCGTTGTCGCGCACCCGCATCTGGCCGCCTCCAGGCCTGCAGACATTGTTGCGGCCGGGGTACACGGCGCAGATCGTCACGCCGCCCTCGTGCTCGACCACCTCGATCCGTACCTCGCGCGGGTCGTCATCGTCCCCGTGCTTCTCGGCTACAACCTCCGCGACGTCGTCGCGTGCCGGTTCGGCGCTGATCGTGCCGTTGATGCCGCGGATCTCGAGAGTACGGCCTGCCGGTATCTGGCCGCGCCAGGTCCAGCGTTCCTGCCGATCAACCGGGTCCTGCGGGGCGATGTCAGTGCCAGTCGCGGTCGCTCCCGATGCATAACAGGCTGCCGTTGCCACGACGGACAGCAAAGCGTATCTCACCGAAATCACTCCTCCCTGTCGCCGGACAGCCGGCGCAGATTCATGGTCCCACTGAATGACTGGAGCCGGATGCGGGCGCTTCCGCTGCCCTGCCGGAAGGTCCATTCCCTCGAAATCCGTGAGCCGGGCTGCAACTCGATCGGGAAGTCGGACTCGAACTCGCCGCTGAAGGTGGAGACGGTCACTGTCGCGTTGAGAGGTCCGCTGATGCGCACTGTGACGTCGCCCGAGTGCGCCTCGAACCTATAACGGCCGTTGTCCACGATCCGCCCGGTGTAGAGAACCTCCCCGCTCACGGTGGTGGCCTCGATGTCGGGCGACTCGACCTGCTCCAGCGAGACAGCGCCGGAAACGGTAGTGGCGCGGATCGGGCCCCGGGCGTCCCTGATCCGCACGTCGCCGCTGGTAGCCGATGCTTCGGTCGCGCCGTCGATGCCGCTGAGCGTTAGGTCGCCGGAGACGGTATTCAGCGTGGCCTGGCCCCGGGCGCAGTCCAGGGTTACGTCACCCGACACGGTGTTCGCCGTGATTTCGCCGCAGACCCCGGCGACGTCCACGTCGGTGGAAACTCCCGACAGCTCGAGCACGGTGCCGGGCGGGACCGTGATGTCGAACTGCGCGTCGGAGCTGCGACCGCGCGAGACGGCCCGGACCGTTATGCGAGTTACGGTCTGGTCAATCTCGACTCGAGATCGCTCGTACTCCGCCCGAATCCTGATCCGGCCGGCGGATCCGGCGCGGACCCTGATCTCGCCCGAGGTGTTGGAGACAGCCAGGCGCGGGCGCCCGCGCACCGCCAGGGTGGTATCGAGCGTGTTCTGGGCGCAAAGCGACGCCGCCCCGAATGAGATTGTCAGGGCCGCGAGGGCGGTGTGTGCAGCTGAGTGGGGTTTCATCTCGTCGGGTTCCTCAGCTTGCCGGCAGAGCCACGGCGCGGCGCAACACGTCAAGCTTGCGGTCCAGCGCGCTGCGCAGGTGGCCGTTCAGGTACAGGTTGTTGGGATCGCGGGCCAGGGCTGCACGCGCCTGGGCGATCGCCACGTCTATCAGCGCCAGGCTCTGCTCGAGCACCCGAGCCGTAGCGGTGTCGAGATCGTAGCGATGCGCAGCGAAAGTGCGCTCCAGGTCCGCGATCGCGGCATCGTATGACTCGACCAGCGGCTGTAGGGGCAGTCCCACGGGGCGCACCTCGGCGGCCGGCAGTCGCGCCGCGTCGGTCGCGGTCGGCGTGGCGCTCCGTACCAGGAGCGACGCGGTAGCAGCGGACAGCGTCATGATTGCCACCGCAGCCGCGGCCAGCTGCGGGGCCGAGAAGCTGAAGCGGCGAGGCCGCGGCCTAAACTGCAGTACCGCTGCGGGTGTGGGCGATTGCGGCTGGCTTGCCGCAGCGCCGATGCGCGAGGCGATACCGCCCCACAGGTCGCGCTCGGGCGTCTTGTCATCCAGGGCACGCGCCCGGCGTACCACTCGGCGCAGGTCCTCGAGCACGTGGCTGCATTGCGCGCAGGATCCGAGATGGGCTTCCACCCTCTCCAACTCGGCGCCGGCCAGTTCGCCGTTCAGGTACGCCGACAACTCCTCGTTCAGGTGCGCAGTCATGTCACCGCTCCAGGAAGTTGCGCAACAGCATCCGCGCGCGATGTAGCTGGGCCTTCGAGGTCCCCTCGGTCACACCCAGCATTTTCCCGATCTCGTCGTGGCGGTAACCCTCGACGTCGTACAGCACGAACACCTGCCTTGCCCCTCTGGGCAGGAGGCGTAGCGCCTCCTCGAGGTCCATCGCCACGTCGGGGGCACGGCTCCGTCCAGCTCCCTGGTCGGCGTCGGCATCGCTGTCTATGCGCTGCCGCTCGCGCCAGGCCGACTTCTGCCAGTTCAGGACGTGGTTGACCGTCAGGCGGTGGAGCCAGGTGCCGAATGCCGCCTCGCCGCGGAACGTGCCCAGCCGTTCCCAGGCCCTCACGAACACGTCCTGAGTTAGCTCGTCCACGTCGCCCTCGCTGCCGACCATCCGCCGCACCAGAGAGTGGATGCGATTGACGTGAATCCGGTACAGCCGCTCAAAGGCATGCTGGTCTCCGGCCTGCGCAAGCGCGACGTCGGCTCGCTCGGAGTCGGCCTGGGCCAGCTGGTTTTCCCGTGACGGCGAGTGACTCAGGCTGGCCTCCAGGTGGGCTCCAATGGTCACGCCGATTCGACCGCCACCCGGGCCAGGTGGTTGAAATCGCGAATACTACAACTGTAGTGCGGCGAGACCCTGTATCTGCTTGAGCTTGCGGTGCAGCGTCGAGCGGTCAATGCCGAGGACTTCGGCTGCCTTGAGCTTGTTGCCGCCGGTGCGCTCCAGCACGGAGAGGATATGGCGCCGCTCGACTTCCTCAAGCGTGAGACTCGAAGCGGCCGCGACAGTCGCGGCCGCGGCGCCGGCCGGAGCGGCCTTCACAATCTGCGGTGGGAGGTCCTTGAGGGTGAGCACCTTTCCCGAACGCAG
Organism: Gemmatimonadales bacterium; assembly: GCA_035559335.1. GTDB lineage: Bacteria > Gemmatimonadota > Gemmatimonadetes > Gemmatimonadales > JACORV01 > DASXPG01. The sequence goes on along the minus strand of DATMBH010000119.1, from coordinate 415 downwards.
CGCAAGAGCGCGCGCCAGTACATTCTCGAGCTCCCGGATGTTTCCGGGCCAGCTGTAGGCGGTCAGGGCGGCGAGGGCTTCCGGCGCCAACTCGGCGAACTCCAACTGATAGCGATCTGACAGCCGCCGCAGCAGGTGCTCTGCCAGGGCTGGGATGTCAACCGGTCGCTCGCGCAGTGGCGGCAGGTGCAGGTGAACGATATTGAGCCGGTAGTAGAGATCCTCACGCATCCGGCCCGCAGTGATTTCCTCTTCGAGGTTGCGATTCGTTGCCGCGATGAGTCGCGCGTTGCTGCGCAGCACCGTGCTGTCACCGAGGCGCCGGAACTCGCCGTCCTGCAGGAAGCGCAGCAGCTTGGGCTGGTCCGCCAGGGGGACCTCGGCCACCTCATCGAGGAACAGCGTCCCACCCGCC
>DATMBH010000118.1:0-3158 GCA_035559335.1 Gemmatimonadales bacterium | reverse complement strand
CGCGCAGGCCCTTCAGCGCCTCGCCGCTGGGTTCCCAGACGGCGAACAGGTCGGCGACGGTGTAGCCGTCGGTCGGCTCGACCACCACGCCGCCGTTGCTCGCCGGCGGCGGCACGCGGTCCTGTCTCGCGGCGCGGGTGATGTGCGTGCCCACGCGCAGGCCCGGCCAGGGCAGGCGATAGCTCAGGCCGAGCCGCGCCGTATCGGCGGGGATCAGCGCCAGCGGATCGCCGGTCTCGCGATTGTTGCCGCGCACGCGCGCATACGAGAACTCGCCGGTGAAGCGCCCCAGTTCGTAAGCGGCTTCCAGCTCGCCACCCTTGAGCTCGGCATCGCGCAGGTTCTCGAAGGTGCTGGTGCCGGCGATGATCGGCCCGAGCGGGCTCGCGCAACCCGGTGGCGGGTTGGGCAGTGAGCAGACCGGCTGCGGGAAGGACGACACGGTGGTATTCACCACCAGCTCGATGAAGTCCTCGACGTCGTTCTGGTAGGCGCTGAACCGGACACGCAGTGCGTCATCCTCGCGCCAGAGGCCATCCCAGCCCAGGCGGAAGCCCAGTTCCTTGTTGGCGGCTTTTTCGGGGCGCAGCTCGGGGTTGGGCGTGAACTGGTTGCCGAGGAAATGCGTCCCGGCCGAGTACAGCTCGGTGAGGTTCGGGGCGCGGAAGGCCTCGCCATAGCTGGCCTGCAGCGCGAGCCAGTCGGTCAGCTGGTAGCTCGTGCCCAGGCGCAGCGAGGTTTCGCTCTCGTCCAGGTCGCGGGCGGCGTTGGTGTTGGATTCGCTGCGGAAGCGGTCGTGGCGCAGTCCCGGGATCAGGGTCCAGGCCGGGGTCAGCTGCAGCTCGTCCTGCAGGTACAGGCCCTGCACGCGCTGCCGTGCGTCGGGGAACTGCGGGCGCGGCGCACCGTTGCGGGTGGCCTCGCCGCTGTCTTCGTAGTATTCGGCACCCAGGCTGAGCACCTGGCTGAAGGGCGCGAAACCGAAGCGTAACCCGGCATCCACGCCGCGGGTGTCGAAGATCAGCTCGTCGTGGCGCGGTGCGCCGACGCGGTCTTCGGTGACATCGAGGTCGGTGCGGTAGAGGTTCAGGTGCGCGCCCGACAGGCGCCGGCCCACACCCTCGAACTGGTAACGCAGCTGGGTATAGCCCTGGTCGTTCTCACGGTCGAGCCGGGGGTTGTCGCTGTCCTCCGGCTGCGAGGGGTTGGAAGGCGAGATGCCCTGGTCGCGGTAGTTGAAGCTCGACAATTGCAGCCGGTGTCCCGGTGCGGCGTCCCAGCCGAACTTCAGCAGGCTCGAATCCACCTCCAGTGCCGAGTCGGGCAGGGTGTCGCCGCCGCCCAGGCGCAGGTCGTCCGAATCGCGCCGGCCGATGTCACCGACGACGTCGAAGGCGCCGTAGCGGCCGGCCAGCGTCGCTCCGACCCGCTGTTCGCCGGTCCCGTCTTGGAAGCCCAGCCGGGCGCGGGCGTTGAAGTGCTGACCGGGCGCGAGGAAATCCGCCGCATCCTTGGTGGTCAGCGCGAGCACGCCGCCGAGGGCGCCACTGCCCCACAGCGCCGAGCCGGGCCCGCGCAATACCTCGACCTGCTTGAGCAGATCGGGATCGAGCAGCAGCTTGCTGCGGTGCCCGCCCGCGAAGTTCTGGCGTGCGCCGTCCACGGTGACCAGCACGCGGTCGCCGGACAGGCCGCGGATCACCACGGCTTCGCCGGCCTGACGCGGTCCGTTGGCGATGTCCACGCCCGGCAGGTGCTGTACCGCCTCGCCGAGGTTGGACGGCTGTTCGGTTTCCAGCCGGTCGGCATCCACGATACCCACGGACTCGGGTAACTCGAAAGCGGAATGTCGGGTACGCGTCGCGACCGAGGTGACGGCTTCCAAGCGCGTCGCCTGCGGCTTGTCCGTAGCGGGGGCCGACTCGGACGAGGCCGTGTCAGCGTCCGCTGCGCTGTCGGCCGATACCGGCACCTCCTGCTGCGCGCGGAGGCTGATCGGCAGCGCAACGGCCAGCGCCAGGCCCAGCAAATGCAATGCACGCAATACCAGAATCACTTTCGACTCCTTAAAGGTCAAAAGCGACTGGCTGGCGTGCCCCGGAGAGGGTGGGGCGGCTGGCTGGTCGCGGGAGAACGCTTATTTGTTGAGGATCAACTTGCCGTTGCGGGTGCGCCGCAGGCGATATTCCTGGCCGTCATGCAGGATGATGACCTCGGCGCAGCGCCCGAACAGCACCTCGCTGTTCAGCCGCCTCGGCACCAGGGCTTGGGCGGCGCTTGACACGGAGCGAGCCGGCAGCGAGAGCTTGTTCTGCATGGATACGTCACGGGTCAGCCGATTTTTCACGAATGATAATCGTTATCATTCGCATGTCAAGCCGGTCCCCGGCCTGCCGCACGGCCGGTCTTCGGCCTGGCGCTGTCCCTCGCAGGGCAGCGCGCCTATAATGCCGCCTCTTTTTCGATGTCGAACGTCCGCGAAAGTGGCGGAATTGGTAGACGCGCTGGATTTAGGTTCCAGTGGGGCAACCCGTGAGAGTTCGAGTCTCTCCTTTCGCACCATTTCCGCCCTGGATCCCAAGCTGAGGTAGTCGAGATGCAAGTTTCCGTCGAAACCCCGGGCGGTCTGCAGCGCCGCATGAAGGTCGAGGTGCCGGCCGAGCGTCTGGAGCAGGCCGTGCAGCAGCGCCTGCAGCAGTGGAGCCGCAAGGCCAAGCTGCCGGGCTTCCGCCCGGGCAAGGTACCGCTCAAGGTGCTGGAGCAGCAGTTCGGCGAGCAGGCGCGCCAGGAGGCGATGAGCGACATCGTGCAGGCCACCTATGTCGAGGCCCTGCAACAGACCTCGCTGTCGCCGGCCGGCAATCCGAAGATCGAATTCGACAGCCTGTTGGCGGGCCAGCCGCTCAGCTATACCGCCACCTTCGAGGTTTATCCGGACATCCAGCTCGCGGGCCTGGACGGGCTCAGGGTCGAAAAGCCGGTGGCCGAGGTGGGTGAGGCCGATATCGCGCGCATGGTCGAGAACCTGCGCGAGCAGCGCAAGACCTACGTTCCGGTCGAGCGCGCCGCCGCGGCCGGCGATCAGGTGAACATTGATTTCAGCGGCACGGTCGCTGGCGAGCCCTTCGCCGGCAACAGCGGCCAGGACGTGGCGGTGG
>DATMBH010000117.1:0-3325 GCA_035559335.1 Gemmatimonadales bacterium | reverse complement strand
CTCCCATCTGGCGGAACTGCGGCGGAAACAGCCCCGGAGCCAGCACCGCGACCACACTGTAGCCCCAGGCCACGCCGATACCCATCGCGATCAGCGTGAACATGTTGAGGCGCATGGTCACGATGCTGCGCCAGCCGCGCTCGAAGAACGGCCAGCCGCCCCACAGCACCACGGGAGTCGCCAGCGCCAGCTCCACCACGCGCCACTTCGCCGATTCGAGCGCGTGCGCCACATCGGTGACCATCGGCAGCATCGCGATCAGCAGCAGGGGAAGGCTGAGCACAACTCCGACCCAAAACCGCCGGGTCATGTCGGCCAGCTCAGGGTTGCTCGCCTCCACCGCGCTCGGCACCACCGGCTCCAGCGCCATGCCACAGATCGGGCAGGAACCCGGCCGGTCGCTGACAACCTCGGGATGCATCGGGCAGGTCCATCGCCCGCCCGGAGCTGCCGGCACGGGCCGCTCGGCGGCCGGTGCGGCGTGATGGTGATGATGATGGTGGTGGTTCTGACCGTGGTGTTCGTGCCCAGTCACTTTCGCCTCGTCAGTCGGTTTTCCACTGCTGACGCCTGAGCCTCCGAATCCTTACACCCGGTGCCCCGCTTGCCCCCGGTGCCCCGGTGCCCCGGCGCCCCGCACTCGCAATCCAGGCACCCGTGCGTGGCGCAGGTGCCGCACGAGCGCTGCACTTCCCGAAGCAGCGCCTTCCGGGCCCGGTGCAGCCGCACCGAGGCGTTGTTCTCGCTGATGCCTCGCGCCTTCGCGGCGGCGCCCACCGCCACGTGCTCGAGGTCAACTTCCCTGATCAGCGACGCGTATTCGGGCTTCAGGTTGTCGAGCAAGGCCAACACGCAGCGGCACACCTCATCGCGCAGAGCGGGATCATCCGGCCCAGCAGCCGCCTCCTGGGCCGCTGCCTCGAGCGCGCGGCGGCCGGCGTCGGAGTGCCGGTAGTAGTCCGCCAGCGCGCTGCGAAGCAGCCGATAGAACCACGCCACCGCCGATTCGGCGTTGCGCAGCTGGCCGCCACGCTCGATGGCGCGCACGAACGCGCTCTGCAGTATGTCCTCCGCGTCGGCGCGGCTGCCTACGCGCTGCTCGAGGAACGAAAGAAAGCGCCGGTGGTTGTCCACCAGCGCTCGCAGTGCGGTGTCGCTGATCTTTACCAGGTGAGCCCCGCCGCGACCACCAAGCTCGCGCCCGGCGGTTCCGTGGAATAGCTCGCCCGCACACCAAGGCTCCAGCGGCCGAACACCGCGGGTTCCAAGTTGATTACGTAGCGTCCATCCAGCGCAGCCGGGATTTCACCGGTGATGGTGAAGGGGAGGGGAGCCGCTGCGCGAGGCGGAGCGTTCGCCTCCTGCGCGGCCAGGGGAACTGCCGCAACCAGCGCCGCAGCAATCACAGGGTGGCGCATAGTTATATGGAAGGTACCCCCTTAAAGCTCCCCCCGTCACCACCCGTGCCCTCTGTGCCCTCCGTGCCCTCTGTGCTCATCTCCACCACCGCCCCCGCCACCACGCTTACGGTCGCAGCGAGGAAGTCGTAGTCCAGCGTCTCGGGCGTGTCGCTCGCGCGGTGGTAGTTGGGATTCCGCAGGTCCGCCGTATCCGTAACCATGAGTGCCGGAATCCCCGCGTCCCAGAACCGCGCGTTGTCGCTGCGGCGGGTGTCGGGCACCAGATACCCCTTGAGCGGAACCGACAGCGTTACCAGTGGCACTACGTTTCGCGCCGCCCGCTCCATGGCCGCCAGCAGCGGCTCGCTGGCCCCGTCGCCCACCGCCGCCAGGAAATTCCCAACCCTCGGCACCTGTTTCACCAGCTGGACCGCGGCGGGGATCGTCTGCCTGGGCCCGGTAAAGCCCACCATCTCAAGCACGAACGCGCCCTGGACCCTCACGCCGCGCCGCGCGAGGTCCGCCACGTAGGCGCGCGACCCTATGCGGTAGGTAGGCGGTACCAGGTGCTGCACTTCCTCCAGATTGAAGCCGACGAACTCCACCGGGGCCGAAAGCGGCGCACCTCGCAGTACCCGTGCGATCTCGAGCAGCGCTGCGACCCCGCTGGCATTATCGTCGGCTCCCGGCGAGCGCGACACCGAATCGAAGTGCGCGCCCACGACCAGTTTCGGCCGTGACGGCGCCAGGCCATCGCGCAAACCGACCACGTTGTTGAAGCGCCGGCCCCGGTACTCGAAGTCGTGCCGCTCCACGGCGAGCCCGGCCGCGGTCATTTCACCCGCCACGAACTGCTCGATGTCCAGCAGCGCGTGCCGCGATGACACGGGGTGGCGTGGTACGGCGATACGGCGCACGTCGCGCTCCAGTCGCGCGCGATCTGGCCGGGGAAGCGAATGGCCAAGCATTGGCGAACAATAGCGGCGTGCGTGGCAGGGCGGCCAGGCCGCGCGAGCTAGCCCGGCAAGTGGGCCAACTGGGGCTTGGCGCTAGCTGCGGTGCTGGCTGGCCCCGCCGCAACCGGTGCTGTATTGTGTGTGTGTCCCTGAGGCGGCGCGGCCAACGCGCCGGCTCGCACCTCAAGCCCAATCCGTTCGGTGGCGCTCCCATGATAGCCGCGCGACGCCTGGCGACGCCGACCTTTTTCGCAGTGTTCTTGTCCATGGCGCTGGCGCGCGTGGGCGGCAGCCAAGAAATTGCGCAGGCCCCTGGTCTGCGGTTCAGTCCTCATCTCGCATCGACCCCCACGTATTCTCGGGTGTTGCTGCTCCACCAAGGCCATACCCGCATCCGGCGCACCTACTGGCTGGAGGGCGGTAGCATTCTTGGCGGCGCACTCGGCCTGCTAGGCGCGGTGGCAGGTGTGAGCCTGTGTCGTCAGAGTGATTCACCGCATGGTAGCTGCGTAGGCGGCATTGCCTGGTTTGCACTTGGCGCTGCGGTAGGCTTTCCTCTCGGCGCGCTCATCGGTGGCCAGTTCCCCAAGCAAGACGCCTTGACACCGCCACCTAACTAGTCTTCGGCTGGCCGGGCGGCCAGTTAGCGGAACGACGTTAGATGTCGCGAGGACTGCGACAGCTGTGCGCTCGCTATCTGAAGACTCGCACTCGCACCGGTGCCACGTGCCGGTTCCCTGGGCAGTGCTCGTTGTTCGGGCGCAATAACGGCTACATACATGCTCCATTGATCGATTCCCCGCCCCTTGCGCCATGTATATACGCTAGTATATTCTCCTTGCGAAGTTCGAGTGGGATCCCCGCAAGAGCGACGCTCACCTGGCAGAGCGCGGATTCGACTTCGCCTTCGCCAGCCTCATCTTCGAGGGCCCGACGCTCGAGCGCGAGGACACCCGCCAGGACTACGGG
>DATMBH010000116.1:0-12239 GCA_035559335.1 Gemmatimonadales bacterium | reverse complement strand
GCAACCACCACCTGACGCGGTTCGAGCGTGAGCACGGTGTCGAGCCGGAAGCGCGCTTGCGCGGCGCCGTATGCGCCGAATACGACAGCGATGTGGCGGCTTCCGGGCTTCAAGCTCAGCTCCCTGAACACGGCGAGCGGGCGGTCGGACTGCGCGCCCCTGGCGAACACCGAATCGTCCGCCGCAGCGATCCCGTCCACGGTCACTTTGAGCCGATAGGACGCGAGGCCGCGGGTGCACTCGCGAGTACGCCTCATGTGAGCCGGCAACCGCGCCTGCTCCTCGGCGGTCAGGTCGCGGCATGCCTCGACTTCCTCGCTGCGGTAGCGCCAGGCCAGACGCAGCACCGGATCCTCCGAATCCTCGGCGCTCCACGGAACCCGGGACAGGCCGACCACTCCCAGGGTCAGGAGCGCACCCACCGCTGTGCCCGCGAGCACCCGGCCAACTCTCGCGAGCGTCATCTAGCCCTCCCCTCCGTGATGACCAACGGCTCGCATTCCCGCTCGACGTCGGGATCGGCCTCCGAGACCTCGGCGGCCAGAGCCGCCAGATCGGCCCGGAAGACAGCGAGTGCCGCACTGACCAGGCCCCGCTCCGCCTCGCCGGCGTACACAATTCGCACCCGGCGGCGATCCACGCGGTCCTGGAGCTCTGCTTCCCGGCCGTGGAACAGCCGCTGCTCCAGCCAGATGGGACCCTCGCGGTTCCAGCAATCGCGCGGCGGGCAGCTTGCCACCAGCACGCCACCGGCACCGGCGCGCAGCAGGTACTCGACCACGCTCGTGTGCAGGTTACCGGCGCACGGCACCGTGTAAACCGGGGCGCCGTCCAGGTCTACGCGCCGTCCGATTCCCCCGACTCCGCGGCCGCACACCACGAGCATCACCTCGCGCTCCCTGATCGGGTGCATCGCCAGGTAGAGCTTCAACCGGGCCAGCTGGTCCTTGCCGGTCTTGCCCGCCGGCCCGATCCCCATCGGAGCGCACGAGCCGGCGCAGATGCCACAGGAGGTGCAGAGGCTCGAATCCACCTGTGCCAGCAGCGTCGGGCGCCCGTCGGTCCGCGGCACCATGGTGATCGCCTCGTACGGGCAGTCGAGGCGGCACTGCTCGCATCCGGTGCACGAGCGCGGATCCACGACCGACGGTCCGGGCCGCAGCTCGGTGCGGGGCCGCTGGAGCCACGGCACCGTGCACACCACTGCCGCCACGCCGAGCAGCACCAGCCACACCACCCCGGACCTCAGGCTCCGGGTCAGCGGCAGGAACGCGCTGTACCACAGGTCGTAGGGCGCCTCGAGCGGGGTGCGGTACAGATCGGCCGGCGCCGCCATGGAGACAGGGAACAGCGCCGCGGCGAGGCTGAAGGCGCCGAGCACCGCGAGCGTGAGCGCGCGCGGCGGCACCAGCACCGGCCGTGCGTTGCGCGCCACATGCAACCACATGGCAAGCCCCGCCCCCACCGGGATCGCCACATGAGCAAACAGATTGAGGAAGAAGAACGCCCCGGGCAGCGGCCTGGTGCCGTCGAAGGTGCGGCTGATCGGCTCGGAGAACAGCGGCAGCACGTCGAACCAGCGCGCGCCTTCCCGCGCCAGCAGCTCGGCCTGCACGTCCCACACCATCACGTACCCGGTCCAGCCGCTGAGAAATATGAGGAATAGCAGGAACACGCCGGACAGCCACGCCAGGGCCCGCGCGCCCCAAGTGCGCCGCTGGAACCACATCCTGAGCGCATGGATCAGCGCCGCCGCGATCACGGCATCGGATGCGTAGCGGTGCAGCGACCGCATCCACGCGCCCAGGAACAAGTCCTCGGTGATGCGCCGCACCGACGCATACGGCGCTCCGATGCGGTAGAACAGCAGCAGGTAGATCCCGGTGAGCGTGACCACGACCAATAGCAGCGTCGCAATCACCCCGGAGTGATACAGCGGGTTGCCGCGCCAGCCGTAAAGGCGGTTCAGCGCGGCGTCGAGCCGGGCTAACGGGCGGCGGAGGCGATCGAGCAGGGCCATCTTGACGAGGGCAATTTAGGATATTAACATCTGAATAGCAAGATTGGGGATCCACCCGACCCGAGAGGTCAGCGATGCTGTCACAGACTGCCGAGTACGCACTGCGTGCCGTGTTGTTCCTGGCCGAGCGCCAGGATCAGGGGCCGGTCCGCGTGGACCAGATCGCCGCGGCGCTCGGCATCCCCGCCAACTACCTCAGCAAGACCCTGAACACGCTGGTGCGCGCGCGGGTGCTGACCAGCTTGCGTGGGCCGCACGGGGGGTTCCGGCTGGCGGTCGCCGCGGAAGATCTGCCGCTGCTTCGGGTCGTGGCGCCGTTCGACAAGATCGTCGAGCGGCGGCACTGCCTGCTGGGAAACCCCGAGTGCTCCGACCGCACCGCCTGTGACGCTCACCAGGCGTGGAAGGAGACGGCCGACAAGGTGGCGCACTTCTTCAGGACCACCACCGTCGCCGACATTCGCGGCAAGGGCATCGCCCAGAGCCGCGCGTCCCGTTCCTGGAGGTCCGCGTGAAACCCGATACCCCTGAGCGGGTGCCCCTGGGGCAGCGCCTGCTCGACAATCCGTTCCTGCTCCTACTGTTAGGCATCGTTATCATGGTCGTGTTCTACACCGGCTGGGGGTTGCTGGAGATCCGCTCTCTCACGCCAGCTCCCCTGCCCTGACGGAGATCCGAGATGCATACCGCGATAATGACGCCAAAGGGCGTCTGGTGGCTGCCCGCGCACCGCGGGGAGAAGATCTGGGTCGGCATCGCCTTCGCCTGGTGCATGGTGCTGTTCGCGATGATGCCGCTGTGGCACTTCAAGGGCGGCCAGAACCCGTCCGGAATCAGGCACCGGGTCGAGCCGGCGGCCTACATGGCGCGGGTGGCCGAGATGGTGAGCCAGTACCAGATCGGCGAGGAGAACGGCGTGCCGCTGGTGGCCCCGCCGCCGGGTTCCGACGTGTACCTGATCGGCATGCAGTTCCAGTGGTACCCGCACCTCCAGCTGGAGGTGGGCAAGACCTACACGCTGCACCTGTCCTCGTTGGACGTGAACCACGGCTTCAACCTCTACCCTCTCAACATCAACTTCCAGGTCGTACCGGGATACGACTACGGCCTGCGCATAACGCCTAACCAGGCGGACGACTACCGCGTGGTGTGCAACGAGTTCTGCGGGATCGGGCACCACCAGATGCTGGGACGCATCCTGGTGACCGAGGGCCCCACGGCCCGTCCGGCACCCGCCGACTCGGCCGCCGCGCCATCCGGAGGTGCCCAGTGACCGCCGCTTCCGCCGCCGCCCCGGGCCAGGCCCTGGCGGCGCTGTTCCGCACCTGCCCGACCACTGGGCTCAAGGTGCACCGCACCGCCGAAAACCTGATCAAGGCCCACGCCGTGTGCGCCATCCTGGCCATGGTTGCCGGCGTGATCGGCGCCTTCGGCCTGGTGCTGACCCGCTGGCAGGCCGTGCACCTGCTCCCGGCCGAGTGGTACTACCGGTTGCTCACCGTGCACGGCGTCTCGATGCTGATCTTCTTCATCATCTTCTTCGAGATGGCGATCCTGTACTTCGCCGGACCGGTGCTGCTCAACAGCCGGCCGGCGATGCCGAAGCTGAGCTGGGCCGCCTTCCTGATGATGGCCGCCGGCGCGCTGCTGGTGGAGATCCAGATGTGGACCGGCAGGGCCGACGTGTTGTTCACTTCCTACCCGCCGCTCCGGGCCAATCCTAACTACTACCTGGGCATCATCCTGTTCGCCGTGGGCGCGCTCATCACCGTGTCGCTGTTCTTCGCCAACCTGGTGGTTGCGAAGCGGGAGGGCCCCTACCACGGCTCGGTGCCGCTGGTGACCTACGGCGCGCTTACCGCCGCGGTGATCGCGGTGATCACGCTGCTGCACGGCGCGGCGATCTACATCCCCACCTGGACCTGGGCCATGGGCTGGACCCCGATGCCCGACCCGCAGACCTACCGCATGGTCTGGTGGGGCCTGGGCCACAGCTCGCAGCAGATCAACGTCGCGGCGATGGTGGCAGTGTGGTACCTGCTGGGCGGCCTGACGGTCGGGGCCGTGGTGCTCAACGAGAAGATCAGCCGCACCGCGTTCTTCCTGTACGTGCTGTTCATCTCGATGGCCTCGGCCCACCACCTGCTGGTGGACCCGGGCATGGGGCCTGCGTGGAAGATCTGGAATACCAGCTACGCGATGTACCTGGCGGTGCTGGCCTCGATGATCCACGGCTTCACCGTGCCGGCGGGCATCGAGCTGGGCCAGCGGCTGCGCGGCTTCACCAAGGGGATCTTCGAGTGGCTCACCAAGGCGCCGTGGAGCGATCCCGGGTTCTCGGCGATGGCCTTCTCGATCGTGATCTTCGGCTTCATCGGCGGCATAACGGGAGTCACCTTCGGCACCGAGCAGATCAACATCATAGCGCACAACACGCTGCGGGTGCCCGGGCACTTCCACGCCACGGTGGTGGCGGGGACGGCGCTGGCGTTCATGGGACTCACCTACTACGTGATCCCGCTGATCTTCAGAAAGCAGGTCGCGCTGTGGCCGCTGGCCAAAATCCAGCCCTGGCTGTTCGCGATCGGCATGGTGCTGCTCACCATGTCCATGACGTTCGCCGGCACCTTCGGCGTACCACGGCGGCACTACGACATCGCCTTCAGCGGCGCCGCGCTGGACGTGCAGTACAGCCCGGCTGTGGATCTGCTGCTGGCGATCATGGGAATCGGCGGCCTGCTCGCCGCCACGGCGGCCACCCTCTACATCGTGATCACGGTCTGGTCGGTGTTCTTCGGGAAGCCGCTGGCCACTGCACGGGAGGCCTGACAATGGAATGGCACGGCGTACCACAGGGCGTCCTCAAGCTGCCCAAGCAGACCCACGGCAGCGACGCCGGAGAGCCGGAAACCCCGCAGCTGGAGGAGGCGCGGAAGATCCGCGGCACCTACGTGCTGGTGGGCGTGTTCCTAACGGCATTCGTGGTCTACTACTTCGTGAACTGGAAACTGCTGTCGTTCGTGTGGAAGGTGGGTTGACCGGATGACCCGCCGGGAGGCGCTGCCGCTGCTGGCCCTGGGCCTGATCCTGGTGATCAGCGCCGCGTGGTGGGCCCTGGCGCTGTGGCCCCTCCCGGCGGACTCACCCGACTGGCTCCAGCGCACCCGCCTGGTGTGCTTCGGCGCGGCGCATGACACACTTCCCAGCGCCGCCGGCTGGTCGTTACTCCTCGGCGAACCTCTCGCCATGATAGGCGCGCTCCTCGTGATATGGGGGCCGGACCTCCGGGCCGGCTTCGCGGCGCTCACGCGCTCGCGGGCCGGCCGCGCCGCTCTGGTCGTCACCCCACTCCTGGTGCTGCTCGGCCTCGCGGCGGCCGCCGGCCGCGTGTGGGCCGCCACCCGTGGGACGAGCTTCGACTACTCGAGACCGGACCCCGACCTGATCGAGAGACTCGATCAGCCGGCGCCGGCGCTGGACGGCCTCGTCGATCAGAACGGCGATAGCCTAACGGTCCGCCGGTTCGCGGGAACCGCGCTGCTGGTCACGTTCGCCTACGCGCACTGCACCACAGTGTGCCCGGTGATTGTGAGGGACGTGATAACCGCGGCAGGGGCGGGAGGGACGGTAGGCAGACCCGTCATCCTGATCGTGACACTGGATCCGTGGAGAGACACTCCCTCGCGGCTGCCGGCGATGGCGCGGGCGTGGGGCCTGGACACCATTCCGGCAGCGCTGGTGGCGAGCGGGGACACGGCCGTGGTGCGGCGGGTGCTGGATGCGTGGGGCGTGCCGCGCGGCCGCGACAGCGCCACCGGAGACATCGCCCACCCGGCCATCGTAGCGCTGGTGGATGCGGAAGGCCGTGTGCGATACCGCGTGGGAACCGGATCGGAGCTGATCGAGGTACTGCTGCAACGCCTCTAGGTCAGTGCCGGCGCCATCAGTCCCGGGTGTCGCTGTTCCTCGCGTAGAAGTGCTCCCCCAAGGCCAGGCTGTCGCGCACCGCTCTCAGCATCTCCTCGATCGTCCACGGCTTCGGAACCAGCCTGACCCGGCCATCGAACGTCGCACGGCCCGGGATCGGTGGCAGAAAACGACTGCGCCGCCGCAGCCCCCCGAGACTCAGCGCGGTTAGCAGTGTCTGCTGGAGTACCTATTAGTGGGACTTGAACCGCGAGCGCAAGACTACAGCCCCAACGGGAGTCGAACCCGTCTCTTCACCTTGAAAGGGTGACGTCCTAGCCGATAGACGATGGGGCCATAAAGACAGAGGCACAGTGGCACAGATTAATGAACCCGGCCACAGTCCTCTGTGCCTCTGTGCCCTTGCGCCTTTGTCTTCCAGTAGCGGTAACGGGATTCGAACCCGTGTTTTGGCCTTGAGAGGGCCACGTCCTAGGCCTCTAGACGATACCGCCGTGCGCATGTAGCAGGGAGCTGGTCCCTCCCGCCCCGAGCCCGACCACCGATCCCTACGTTCAGCAGGCCCGGAGGGAATCGAACCCCCAACCCCCGGTTTTGGAGACCGGTGCTCTACCAATTGAGCTACGGACCTAGACCGAGAGGTCCCTTACCAGACCCAAGCTCCACCGCCACACCCACCTGGGGCCGAACCAGCTGGTCTGGAACCCCGACTTGGAGGAGGCTGACGCGCGTCCTCCGGCCATGATTCTAATCGACAACCATTTCGCAGTCTACCGGAAGCGTCGCCGGGCCCTGATCGGCGGCCAGGCGCCCCAGGGCGCGGGTGGCGGCCGGCAGATGCAGACCCGCCAGTGGCGGGCCTGCCCGAAGTTCTCAGCTCCGAGCGTTATCTCCGTGCAAGTAGCGGGGGGGGGCGGCAAATCGCCACGCCCTGCTTCGAGCGCGCGTCCAAAATGCTGGCGTAGAGGCCGGGCACGGCTTTTGCGGATGCGTAATACATCCCCCACATCGATCGAGCGAGCACATTTAGCAGGCAGTATTGCGTTGTGCCTATGGAGGCCGGGAACGGTTCTTGCGAATGCGCGAATACATCCCCGCACCGGTCGAGCAAGCACGCCAGAGGCAGTATTGCGTTGTGCCACAGGAGCAGGCGACGCGCCTGACGGCGCCCATGTCCGAACTGCTGGACTCGCTGAATGCGATCGTGTATGAAGTGGACGCCGCGACCTACCGGTTTACCTACGTCAGCCAGCAATCCAGCACCATCCTTGGATTCCCGCCGGAGCGCTTCTGCAAGGACGTGAGTTGGGAGACCCTGGTCCATCCCGACGACAAGGCCGAGGTTTTCGAGACGTGCGCGCGCGCCACACGAGAGATGCGCAACCACAGTCTCGAGTTCCGGGTCTTGGACGCCTCGGGACGAGTCCGCTGGGTGCGCGACGTCGCTTCGGTGATCGTTGAGAACGACCGGCCGGTGAAACTCCGGGGCTTGCTGGTGGACATCACCGAGCGCAAGCAGGCCGATGAGGAGGTCCGCCGCACACTCTCGCTCCTCACGGCGACGCTCGAGTCCACGACCGACGGGATCCTGGTCGTTGACCTCGACGGCAAGGTCCAAAGCTTCAATCGGCAATTCACCGAGCTGTGGCGAATTCCCGAGGACCTTGCGGCCACCCGTAACGACGCTCGGCTCATCGAGTACGCCCTGGAGCAGCTCGATGACCCTGCGGCGTTCCTGGACAGAGTTCGCAACCTGTATAGGCAGCCCGAAGCCACGGCCTTCGATATCTTGCGGTTTAAGGATGGGCGCCTCGTCGAGCGCTTCTCCCAACCGCAGCGGCTCGGCGGCCGAGTGGTCGGCCGCGTTTGGAGCTTCCGCGACGTTACGGAGCGAGAGCGCGCCCAGAGAGCGCTTCGCCTATCCCAGCACCGCTTTGAGGACCTGGTGAACTCGATCCGGGGAATCGTCTGGGAGGCGGACGCCAGCACGCTCCGGTTCACCTTCGTGAGCCGGCGAGCCGAGCAGTTGCTCGGCTACCCGCCGGAGCGGTGGATCTCCGAGCCGACGTTCTGGATGGACCACATGCACCCGGACGACCGGGAGAGCGCCGTCCAGTCTTGCCGGCAGGCGACAGCTGCCCGACAGCCGCATGAGTTGGAGTATCGCATGATCGCCGCGGACGGCCGAGTCGTCTGGCTGCACGATTTGGTCACCGTAACCGTCGAGAACGGCGTGCCAGCTTTCTTGCGTGGTGTGATGCTCGACGTCACTGAGCGGAAGCTGGCGGAACTGGCGCTGCGGGCGTCGGAAAAGCGCTATCGGGAAGCCGTCGCCAGCTTCAGCGAATTCTGGGACAACGCTGTATTCGGGTTCTACCGCAGCTCCATTGACGGGCGCCTCACCATGGTGAACCACACGCTGGTGCGGATGTTGGGGTACGGCTCAGCCGAGGAGCTGCTGGGGAGCGACCTTGCCCTCGACGTCTACGCCGATCCTGGAGAGCGTGCCAAGCTGATCGATCAGTTCGGGGGCGGGGAGCGTTTTGAGGGTATCGAAACCACCTGGAAGCGTAAGGACGGCGTACCTGTCCCGGTCCTCCTGTCGGGTCGCTCGCTCCGGGAGGAAGGACGGATCGTTGGGTTCGAGGGAATCGTAGAAAACGTAAGCGAGCGTCGCCAGTTGGAGGAGCAGCTGCGGCAGGCACAGAAGATGGAGGCCGTAGGCCGCCTGGCCGGCGGAATAGCCCACGATTTCAACAACATCTTGACGGCGATCATCGGCGCCTGCGAACTGCTCGAGGCGGAGCTTGGCCGCCACCCGGGCGTGACCGAAGTCCGAGAGATCCGTGCCTCTGCGGATCGCGCGGCCGACCTCACCCGCCAGCTGCTGGCATTCAGCCGCAAGCAGGTACTCCAGCCCAAGGTCATCGATCTCAATGCGCTGGTCCGGAACGCCGAACGGCTGCTGCGCCGTCTAATCGGCGAGGATATCCGCTTGGTGACCGAGCTGGAGCCGGGACTTCGGCCGGTACGGGTCGATCCCGGCCAGATGGAGCAGGTCATCGTGAACCTTGCGGTGAACGCGCGCGACGCCATGCCGCATGGCGGCACGCTGGTAATAGAGACGCAGAACATCGAGCTCGGCGAGCCGTTCATGGAGGATCGTGCGCGCATCGCTCCTGGGAGTTACGTCCGGCTGTCGCTCAGCGACAACGGGGCCGGTATGGATGCCCACACCAAGGCTCACCTCTTCGAGCCGTTCTTCACGACCAAGGAGCCGGGGAAAGGCACGGGCCTAGGGCTCGCGACGGTCTACGGAATTGTCAAGCAAAGCAGCGGGTTCGTGACCGTTTACAGCGAGGTGGGCCATGGCACGACGTTCAGGATTTACCTCCCGAGCGTTGCGAGACCGGTCGACGTGAGCGCGCCACGGCCGATGGACAAGCCTCGGGGGGGAACGGAGACAATCCTCCTGGTGGAAGACGACTCTGCCCTGCGCCGAGTCGTGCGCCGGGCGTTGGAGCAGCATGGGTACCGTGTTATCGAGGCTCCCAGTGGCGATGCAGCGCTCCAGGTCGCCGCGAATCACCCGGATGAGCGCATCCACCTCCTCCTGACCGATCTGGTGATGCCGGGGATGGGTGGTCCCGCGCTTGCCGAGCGTCTGACTGCCCGCGACCCGGAGCTGCGCGTGCTCTTCATGTCGGGCTACACCGAGACGGGGATCGTGCGACAGGGCGTGCTCGATCCGACCGTCGCGTTTCTCCAGAAGCCATTCACGCTGAGCGAACTTCTCCTCCGCGTACGCAGCGCACTCGACGAGCCGCGCAGCCAGGGCCACGGCGCCAGCCGGTGAGGCCTGGCCCTCCGCCTGAAACCTCTTAAGCTTTGCCCACGAGGGCGAGGACGTCGTTGCCGGATGCTGAAGCAAACCCCGAGACGCGGAGGTAATGGTTACCCCACCGATCCGGTTTGATCGGAACGAACTCGCCGGGGCATTCGGTGACATGGGCACCGACGTGCCGCTCCTCGTCGGCGTGGCACTCGCCGCCAGGTTGGACGGAGCCAGCCTGCTCCTGATGTTCGGCCTGATGCAGATCGTCACGGGCCTGCTGTACCGAATGCCCATGCCGGTTCAGCCGTTGAAGGCCATGGCCGCCATCGTCATCGCGCAGCAGACCAGCGCCCCGACGCTGTTCGGTGCGGGTCTCGCCATCGGGCTGGTGATGCTGGTGCTTTCCGGCACCGGCCTGCTCGAATGGTTGGCTCGCGTGATCCCCAAGAGCGTGGTCCGCGGCATTCAGTTCGGCCTGGGGCTCCAGTTGGCCTCCATCGCGCTCGGCAACTATGTCCAGGCTGACGGACTGACGGGCTACGTTCTCGCCGGCGGCGCGTTCATCATCGTGATTCTGCTCCTTGGCAATCGCCGGCTCCCCGCGGCCTTACCCGTGGTGCTCTTAGCCACCGCCTACGCTGCGCTGTTCAAAATGGACGGCGCTGTCTTGGCCAGTTCAATGGGGATTCATCTGCCGCGGATCCAAGTACCCACCACGCGGGATATACTTGCGGGCTTGCTGCTGCTCGCGCTACCTCAGATTCCCTTGTCGCTCGGCAACTCGGTTCTCGCCACGCGGCAGCTCGTCAGTGACCTGTTTCCGGACCGCCCCATCGGGATTCGAACGATCGGCCTAACGTACGCGGCCATGAACCTGATCAACCCGTGGTTCGGAGGCGTACCCACCTGCCACGGGTCCGGCGGCATGGCTGGTCACTACGCCTTCGGGGGGCGAACCGGCGGTTCCGTTGTGATCTATGGCGCCTTCTTCGTCCTCCTCGGTCTCTTCTTCGGTCCCGGCTTCGATCGGATCGTGGGCGCCTTCCCGCTGCCGGTCCTCGGCGTCCTGTTGCTATTCGAGGCCCTGGCGCTCATCTGGCTCATTCGCGATACCGCGCACTCCCGGTCCGACCTGCCTATCGCCGCGCTCGTGGGACTGTGCGCGGTCGGACTGCCGTACGGCTATGTCGTTGGCATGGTGCTCGGCACCGTGCTGGTGCGCCTGGGCGCGCGGGCGAAGTTGGTGGCGCCGGATGCGGTCTAGCACGCGCCCAAAGCTGCGGCCTAGCACGCGCCCAAATCAGAAGGCGATCCCCACGTACTCCCGGTCCTTCGCCCCCGTGGTGGCCTGGACCCGGGCGTCGCGAGACACCGGACTGCGGCCCAAGTCGCCAACGCCGGTGGCGGAGGAGCGGCTGCCGGGCAGGAAACGGATCGAGCTGACGCTCCGATTGGCTCCAGGGGACGAACCGACTGAGTGAATCTGAACACCCTACTGGGCCCGCATAGCCGTGCGCTCGAGTTGCTGTCCCTCGGGCGGACGGATAGGTTGCACGCAGGGCCCGTGTTGAGTCGGAACGGTCGATGCGCAAGGTCTACACAGCCAATAACCCGGCAGAGGCGTACTTGATCCGCTCAGTGCTTGCGGCCGAGGGGATCGAGGCAGTCATTCGCGGCGAGCACTCGTTCTCGCTCTCGGGCGGCGTTCCAGCCGGACCCAGTAATCTCCCGAGCGTCTGGGTTGTAAGGGACGAGGACGAGAGCCTGGCCGCTCATGTCATCGCGAGGGGCCGACCGGCAAACGACCCTCGCCAGGGTGCCTGACCACACAGTCGACTCTGGCCACTATCGTCTCACCTGCAGTCGCAGCTCGGCGTCCTCAATGTGCGCACGAACGGATGCTGCCCCGTATATCGTGTCACCATAGGCTAGGGGTCGCACCACTATGGAGATCGGTCCAACACCGGATCTCATGCCCTCTTCCCAAGAACACGCACCAGGAGCGCCGGAAGCACGATCAAGGCGCCTGTCGTTCCGCCGATAGTGCCACCCACCGTGGCCAGCGCGATCGCGCCAAACAGCTCATCGGGCTTGGTCCCCACCGCGAGCGGCATCACGCTGGCCAGAGTCGTCAGGGTCACAACCGCGATCATGCCCGCCCGGTCCCGGCACGCGCGCACCACCTCGGCGCCGTTCAGACTGCGCCAGGCGCGAGCCGCCGCAGCGGTCGAAGCTCGCCGCCGCTGTAGCGCGGCATCCACCAGGAGAATCGACTGGTTCACGGACAGCCCGACCACCAGCACCACGCCAACCGCGGCCTCGCGCGTGAACGCCGCGCCCGCGATCCAGAACGCCGCCGCCGAGCCGGCGAGCGCGAGCGGCAGTCCCAGAAACACCATGGCGGTGGCCCACACCGAGTCGAACACCAGGGCGACCGCCAGCACTACCAGCGCCACA